>SLMS01000035.1 GCA_007133495.1 Candidatus Sumerlaeota bacterium
ACTGGCCCTTTGCGCAGCGGATGCCGCAACGGGTCGTCGTCAAGGTCGGCAGCAACGTCCTGGCGCTGGCGAGCGGCGGGCTGGACGTGGCACGCGTGGCAAGCCTTTGCGCGCAGGTGGGTAAGGCGCACGCAAAGGGCGTGGAGGTCATCGTGGTGACCAGCGGTGCCGTGGCGGCCGGCAGGGGAGTGCTCCGCATGGCCCAGCGCCCCGCCACACTGCCCGACCTCCAGGCCGTCGCCGCCATCGGTCAGGGTGCGCTCATGGAGGCGTACACCAACGAGCTGCGGCGCCACGGCCTCTTCGCCGCCCAGATGCTCCTCACCCGCGACGATATGGACGACCGGCGGCGCTACCTCAATATGCGCCTCACCCTCGCCTCCCTCCTCAAGCGCCCCGTCGTGCCGATTATCAACGAGAACGACGTCGTGACGGTGGACGAGCTGAAGTTCGGCGACAACGACATGCTCTCGGCGATGGTGGCCGCGAAGATGGACGCCGACTTGCTCGTGATCCTGAGCAACGTGGCCGGCCTGATGACAGGTAATCCCGGCAAGGACCCCGATGCCAAACTCGTCCCCGTCGTTAAGAAAATGACCGGGGAGGTGGCCGCTCTTGCCTACGCCGGTCAGAGTTCCTTCGGCGTGGGCGGAATGTCCTCAAAGCTCGACGCCGCGCGCCATGCCACCCGTTTTGGCGTCGCCTGCGTCATGGCGGACGGGTGCTCGGAGGGTGTGGTCTCACGCGTGCTGTCGGGCAAATTTTCGGGAACGCTCTTTCTGCCCTCGGGGACTCGCAAGGCGGGCACTTCGCGCAAGCACTGGATCGGCAGCCGGCGCGCGAGAGGAACAATTACGATAGACCGGGGCGCGGAGAAAGCGCTCGTCTCCAAGCGGCGCTCGCTCCTCGCCGTCGGCGTCCGCCGTATAGACGGAACGTTCGGCAAGGGCGACGTCATCGCGATCGCCAACGAGGGTGGGGACGTTCTGGCGCAGGGAATCGTGAACTACAGCAGCGAGCAACTCCACGTCATCGCCGGGCAGCGCAGCGAAAACCTGCCGGAACTGCTCGGCGAAGCCACCTACGAGGAAGTCGTCCACGTGGACAACCTGGCGCTGGCGTAGGGCGCTGCCAGCTACTCCGGCGGGGTGCCGAACTCGAACCCGAAGGCGGACCGGAGTGGGAGGCGTTGTCTTTCGACACGTGTCTCGAATTCCGCAAAGTCCTTCCCCTCCTGTCCATACCAAAGTATATCCGCCACGGCGAAAAGTCTCGGGAAAATGTGGGCGGCCGCGGTTTCCTCGTCCGGCACGGTCTCTGTCCAGAGGCAGGCCTCGCCGCCCAGAATGCGATGATGGTGCCCGGTATCCAGGTCCGCCGGGATGGGCATGTAGCCGTAAACCGCTTCCAGGTCCAGCAAAGGCATCCAGCCGGGCTTGTCCATGCCGGGGAACTCGGGATAGTCGAAATAGACGCGCGTGTTGATGGAGTTGACGACTTCGTGGCCCTCACTGGCGGCAAGACGGGTTGTGTCGTGCCAGTTTTGCAGGATGGCATCGTTTCCGATATCGTCGAACCCCTCCGGATTGTAGGGATCGCCGTGCGAGACGAGCCACGTCATCGCGCGCCGGTCATGTTCGGCCAGGAAGCCGGTGATCCGGTTCATGAACCACCGCTGCAGCTCGTCCTCATCCGCCAGGCCCTCCTCTTCCATCCGGGCGATGCAGCGCTCGCATTCGCTCCAGATGCCTTCGGGGCGTTCGTCGCCCCCTATATGAATGACCTCCGAGGGGAACATCTCCATTGTTTCGAGGAGGACGGTTTCCAGGAACTCGAACGTCTCCTCCCGTCCGGCGCAAAAGGGCACCGCCCCTGCCACGGCGGTGTAGTGGGACAGCCCCCCGCTGCCCGAAGGGAACGGCTCGCCCGCGCAGGTAAGGTGAGGGTAATAATAGAGGGCCGCCGTGTTGTGCCCGGGCATCTCGATTTCCGGAATGACCTTGATGTTGAGCCCCGAGGCGTGCCGGACGATTTCTCGGATGTCCTCCTTGCTGTAGTAGCCGCCGTAGAGCCCGGTGCCGTCCGCCTTGGGGCGCCAGGCGGCCTTCTCCGTAAGGAGGGGGTACGCGTTCACCTCCATGCGCCATCCGTTGTTGTCTATCAGGTGCCAGTGGAACACGTTCATCTTGTAGTACGCCATGGAATCCAGCAGCGTCTTGATGAAGTCCTTGTCCATGAAGTGCCGGCTGCAATCGAGCATGAATCCACGCCAGGGGAACGCCGGCTTGTCCTCGATGTGGAAAGCAGGGACACGTACCGGGTTCGGCCGGCCTTCGTGCGGAGCCATGAGCTGATGGAACGTCCGCATTCCGTAAAGCCGGCCCGGCTGGCCGGTCGCTTCGAGCACGAACCCCTCTTCCGGCGTGGCGAACAGCCGGTACGCCTCGGGGCTTTCCAGCGGCGGATCGGCAGGGCGGAGCGTCAGCGTCCAGCGATAACCCCCGGCGGTCTCCTCCGAAAGGCCGGGCAGAAACACCTCCCCCTCTTCGAACTCAAGCGACGCGGGGCGGGGGAGGAGCGCCTGCCGCACTTCCTCCCGGCTCATGAGCACCACGGTGGGCGCGGGGCTTTCCGGCTCCGGAGTCCTCCCCCCGCAGCCCAGCACGACCGCCGCCACGCATCCCAGCGCAGCCAGCCGGTGTGCCTTCACGGTCCTGGTTCGGTGACGGTGAAGGCGGGGAACCGCACGGCTGTCCGCTCGTCGGGCGAAAGCTCCATAAGCTGCATCACTCGCTCCGCGCCCTTGCGGAAGCCATCGGCGTTGGAGGCTTCGAGGACGACACCGTCCTCGTCCACCGTGAGCCGGTAGCCTTCCGGATCGTCGAACTCCGGATCGGCCGGGCGGATGACCATGCCGGCCCAGCGCGGGGAAAGGTCGCTCGTGGCGCTCGTGCGGACGCGGCGGGGAACCTCACCGGAGAGCAGTTCCGCTGCCGCCCGGGCGCCCGGGTGGTCCGCGTCGTAGCGCACGTGCATGGGTGAGGGGATCATGCCCGGGCCGTCGAGGAACTCCAGCGTCATCGGCTTGGGAACGAGCGCATCCCGGACTTCCTCGCGCGTTACCACCGTCATCCGGACGGTGTCGCCGGCGTCGGTAGCGCGTTCCGCCCGGCCGCAGGCCAACGCCAGGGCCACCAGGCATCCCAGCACGAACAGTTGCGTCTTCATCAGCAGTCCTCCTTGGGGAACTTGGTGCATGGTGGTCCCTCGTGGGACGCGGCGGCGAGGAAAAAACTCCGGCGGATGGCCGGCGGAGCGCTCCCCGTGGCCGGGTGGCGGGGGGTCAGGCCTGCCTCCGATCAGCGGGCGGTTTCCTCGCCGCGGCGGTCATCAGGCCCCAGAGCGGGCTGATCCGGTAGCGCTCCACCCGCATATCGGCGAAGCCGGCGTCCCTGAGCAGTCCGCCCAGCTCCGCCGCCGTGTACGTATAGACATGCCCTTCGCTGAACCGCCGCAGGAGCATGTCCCGGACCCGGCCGGTGAGGTAATCCCGGCACCAGTCGGTCAGGACCAGCCGGCCTCCCGGCTTGAGCACGCGGCGCACCTCCCGCAGGGCGTTGCGTGGCGCACGGATAAAATGGAAGACGCTGACCGAGACGACCATGTCGAACACTTCGTCAGCAAAGGGCAGGACCTCAGCCAGCCCCCCGGCCAGCCCGGCATGGTTGGCAAGCCGGCGGCGCGCCGACTTGAGCATCTCCGGGGTCAGGTCAAGCCCGGTGAAGACTGCATTGGGTTGCGTCGCCGCCGCGGCGTCCAGAAACACGCCCGTACCGCAGCCACAATCAAGAACCCGCTCGCCGGGGCGGATGTCGATCCGCCGGAGGGTCTCACGCGCCGACGCCGCAACATACCGCGCCCAGCGCCGGTCATAGACAGGCGCGAGACCCTCATACTCCCGCCTGAGTGGTTGGTAGATTTCCTGGTTCACCTGGCCGTTTCTCCGGGAGGCCATTGCGGACAGCCATGGCCGTGGCAAGCCGTTACACCTCCCCACCTGGTCGCGCCAAGCAGGGAAACTCCCCCGGACCGATTCTGCGTCCGGGGGAGCTGTGTGGGGGCAGGGCGCTGGCGGAGGATTACTCCAGCAGCATCCAGTCCGCGATAGCAGTCTCCGGGAAGAACGAAACGCCGTAGTCGTGACCGAAGTTGATCCACCCGGTGCTTTCGCTCCAGGCGAAGCCGGAAAACTCGCCGGTGTCCATGTTGATGGTGACCTGGCCATCGGGGCCGGCGACGCTGCTCGTGTCGAAGTTGATCCAGCCGATGTTCTCCCCCCACCCGAAACCGGAAAGGTTGCCATTGCCGTCGTTGTTCACGCCGGTGTCACCGGCCTCCTGTGTATAGACTGCTCCGTCATCCGGAACTCCACCAAACCAGATCCAGCCAACGTTTTCCCCCCATGCAAAGCCGGATAGGTAGGTATCCGTCACCACAACACCATTGTCCCCATCCGCGTAAAGGTTAATCCAGCCGATGTTCTCGCCCCAGGCGAACGCCTTGTCCGGGTCAATGTTGGACTCGGCGAAGCCGCTGCCTGCCAGGAGAAGGGCCGCCAGAATGATGATCGTGTAGCGTCTTGTACTGTTCATTGCACACTTCCTTTCTCAGTGTGCCAAGGTGGCGAAGGGGTTCTCTGCAGCGAAGATGGGCACCAGCGCCGCCACGTTGCCGCTCACCCCCGAGTCCGGATCTTCGAATACCGCAACGCCGTTCTCGTGCATGGAGCCGCCGTGAACCGGGTTGCCGTTCGCAAAGAGCGCCACGCCCCGGTCATTGTTGGAGAACATGTTGCCATGCAGCCGGTTTCCCGGCGCGTGAACGGAAATGCCCGCCGCCGTGCCGTCGTTGAGGTGGCGGGTTACGTTATTGTCCGCGATATCGAGACCCGATGTTTCCAGGTGCATGCCCCCCAGCCCGTTGCCCGAGACGACCGTCCGCCGGACCGCGCCAGAGCTAGCCCCGCGCACCATGATGCCGTGTCCCGTGTTACGGAAATATCTTCCGCCTTCGACGGTGAAACTGAACCCGGGAGGTG
>SLMS01000202.1 GCA_007133495.1 Candidatus Sumerlaeota bacterium
TCCTCTTCGACAACCTCACGCCGCTCTACCCGGAGGAGCGCTTCCGCCTTGAGACCGAGCGGAACAAGCTCACCACCCGGGTGATGGACCTGCTCACGCCGATCGGCAAGGGCCAGCGCGCCCTCATCGTGGCGCCGCCCCGCACCGGCAAGACCGTCATGCTCCAGGACATCGCGAACGCCCTGACCACCAACCACCCGGATATGTTCCTGATCGTGCTGCTGATAGACGAGCGGCCCGAGGAAGTGACCGACATGGAGCGCACCGTGGAGGGCGAGGTGATCAGCTCCACGTTCGACGAGCCGGCCGACCGGCACGTGCAGGTTGCCGAAATGGTCATCGAAAAGGCCAAGCGCCTTGTCGAACACGGCCGCGACGTGGTGATCCTGCTCGACTCGATCACGCGCCTTGCCCGCGCGTACAACACCATCGCGCCGTCTTCAGGCCGGGTGCTCTCCGGCGGTATAGACGCCAACGCGCTGCACAAGCCCAAGCGCTTCTTCGGCGCGGCGCGCAACATCGAGGAGGGCGGCTCGCTCACCATCATCGCCACGGCGCTCATCGAGACAGGCTCGAAGATGGACGACGTCATTTTCGAGGAGTTCAAGGGCACCGGCAACTGCGAGGTGAAGCTCGACCGCAAGCTCGCCGACCGGCGCATTTATCCCGCCATCGACATCATGATCTCCGGCACACGGAAGGAGGAACTCCTCCTCTCCGAGACGGAGCTGCAACGCATCTGGTTGCTGCGGAAAATCCTCAACGAGCTGAACGTCGTCGAGGCGATGGACTTTCTGCGCGACCGGCTGCGCAAGACCGAGAGCAACAAGGACTTCCTGGAATCGATGAACCAGTAACGGCGGGGGAGTGGCCCCGTCCCGTCAGGGCGGGGAAGCCTTCTCTTCGCGCGCTGGCGCCACGGATTCGGGCAGGGGGGCGATTCTCTCCCAATCCTGATGGCTTGGGGTGTGACCTTGGGGCTCGTGTTGCCGGCGGTTGCTGCGCCGGCGGCGCCGGCCCCGGTGGTTACTCTCCGGCTCGGGCCGGAGGAGGTAGAGCGTCCCGTCCGCCATGGCCAGTGCCAGTACGGCCGCGAAGGCGAAGGACACGAGTGGTATCCTCAGGTGAAAGTCCATGGTCGCGTGCACGAGCGTGATGACTACGCCCACCCACGCGGCGCGTTGCAGGGCGCGGCTGCTCCAGTCGAAGACGGCCACCTGCTCCTGCCAGTTGCGCCAGAAAGCCCGCGCGAATCCGGCCAGAACAATCAGGACGAGCAGCGCTCCCGGCACACCGATTTCTGCGAGCCACTGCGCGATGTCATTGTGGGTCCAGATGGGGTTCTGATCGGTCGGGATGCGGACGTGGCGCAGCAGCATCGATTCGGTGGCGCCGAGGCCGGTGCCGAGGTACCTGGTTTCGGCCAGCCCCTCGAAGGTGGCACGTGTCAGCTCCAGACGCGTCTCGGCGATGCCCTCTCGGGAGAAGCGGTCGATCAGGCCCTGGGTGGCGGTGGAAAAGGTGACGAGCAGCGCGATGGCTGCGGCCCCGATCCACAGGGTGGCCGGTTCGACGCGTTTTTCCGTGCCCCCCTCGCGTTGTGTCCGCGTCAGGCCGCCGAGCATCTCCACGGCAAGCCATGCCCCGATGGCGAGCACTCCGGCCACGAGCGACCCGCGGGAGAGCGTCGCCATCCAGCCGAGTCCCGCCACTATCACGAGCCCGAAGAGCATCAGCCGCAGGTCCTTGCTCCTCCCGTCGCCGTCCTCCCGGCCGTAAACGTAGCCCGAATCCTTCACCTCGTATAGACGGATGATGGCCATGGTCGCCAGCGGCAGTGCCATGATGACGAGCGCGGCACTGTGGACGGGATTATAGACGGCGCCGCGTGGCCGGCCGCTGTGGCCGAGCGCCACGTGGGCGAAGGCCAGAAAGCCCTCCAATACGGAGGCAGCCGCCACAAGCAGGAGCAGCCAGAGCGCCGTTGTCCGCCTTTGGGCCAACATGCAGCAAAGCGCGAAGACGCAGATGAAGGCGAAGAACTGGCTGAGCGAGCGAGCCGCGCGCTCGGGAGCCTGCGCGATGGGGAAGAAGGCGGGAGGGTCCAGCCCGGCGGCTTGGAAGGCTTCCAACGACTCCTTCACCGGGGGTGAGAGCGCACCGGCAAGGCCAGACGGCAGGGGAACTAGCTGCACGGCGAACCAGACCAATGCCACCCCGAACGCGGCAAGTGCCCAACGGCTGAGCCGCATGGCGGGACCGTTCCATCGGCCGAAACACAGCCCGAGCGCGGCCCATGCCCCCAGAATTCCGCAGACCAGGAAGGCCAGCCCCCGCGGCGTATTGTCGAACACGAGTCCCTGATAGCGGAACCCGAGAAAGAAGACATACGCCAGCGCGAGGAGCGCCAGCCCGTCGCCGATGCGGAGCAGAAGGTGCGTGCGGGTGCGGAGGAAGCGGCCGGCTGGGGCGCTCATGGCGTCTCCTCTCCGCTGTTGGCGGGTTCGCCTTCGGCTTGCGGAAACTCGACCTCGAAGCCGCCGAACATCACCCGCACACGCGTGCCGGCGGACTGATAACCGCGGCGCTCGCGTCCCAGCCAAAGGTCAAGCAGTTGGTCCGAATCCGGGGCGGGCACCTCGACGGTGACCGTCTGCCACTCGTGCACGGCCCAGTCCGAAGGAGAGCTGGTCCAGCGTTGGCGCGGGTTGCGGGCCTCGGCGCGCAGGGTGATTGAGGAGCGGATCGCCGGATCGGACCGCACGCGCGCGCTGATGCGGAGCGGCACGCCTTCGGGCTGGATCATCCGGTAGAAGTGCCAGCGGGTGTGGGTCTGATCGATGGTACGGGAGTCCTGCACGGCGAGAGTCACCACGCCAAAGTCCGAGCCTGTTTGCTCGGGTGAATTCCAGTAGGACTCTACCCGGATGCTCGATGGCGGGCGGCGCCAGCCGAGCGGGAGGCTGTCACCCATCGGGGAGGTGGTCAGCAAGGGGTCGTGCAACAGCAGGCGCTGGCCGGAATGATCCTCAAGGTAGAACGCGTCGGGCCTTTCGGTCTGCCAGAGCCGCCATGCCAATTCCCGGGCACGGTAGCTCACGACGCGGTCGAACAGTTCTGCGCGGAAGCCCGCGTCCTCGTAGGCGTCCTCCGGGAGCATGTCGAGAAGGGAGAGAAAGGCTTCGCGGCCGCGGGGGTTCAGGTCGTTGATGACTCCGAGGGCCTCGCGGGGGGGCAGTTCCGGCCCGCCGATGGTGCGGAAGGCCTCTGCGCGGGTCATGCCGGTGACGAGTAGGCTGCGGGCGGCCTCCGGGCGCATGGCGGGGCTGATTTCGGCGGCCTGGCGCGCTGTTTCGATGGCTTTTTCCGGGCGCTGCAGGAGCGTCCAGAGCTGTACCGCCTCCAGCCGCATGGCAGGCCGGCGCGGGTCGAGCGTCTCGGCCCGAACCAGGGCGTGCTCGGCCTCCTCCACTTTCCCCTGGAAGAAGAGAACCCTTGCCAGGCGGAGCCACGGTTCCGGACGGAGTGGATCGCGGCGCAGTCCTTCGGCGAGAAGCGCCTCCGCCCCGGCGTAGTCGGGAGGGAGTTGATTGCGTTCGCGCGCGCGGGCGGCGCGGAGATAGGCGGCCGAGGTGGGAAAGCTGATG
This sequence comes from Candidatus Sumerlaeota bacterium, assembly GCA_007133495.1. Classification (GTDB taxonomy): domain Bacteria; phylum Sumerlaeota; class Sumerlaeia; order SLMS01; family SLMS01; genus SLMS01. Next base: position 3,648 of record SLMS01000202.1, read on the forward strand.
TCGGAGGTAAGACGGCCGTAAACGTCCCAAGTTTCCGACCGCCACCTGTCTGCCTCAATGCCATAGGTGCGCTGCTGCCAGCCCCACAGGAGGCACAGGCTGGCGGCAAGGATTCCTCCTGCGATTGAGAGCAGTTTCGCTCTGGTCATTCGGCCGTTTTCCGAAGGGTTTGCTTCCTGCTTCCTTCCAAGTTCGCGGGAGAGGATGCTGCACGGTTGTGAAGATGGCCACCCGAAAAACCGTCAGGGCAAACCATGAGAGCCGGTCGGTTTGGAAGAGTCCGTGCCGTGTTGGAGGCCGGATTCTCCGCGGATCCTGCCCGGGAGCCTGCGTACTCCCCTCACGCACACGGTCATTGCCCAACAGACACCGGTTCCGGCGGCGAAACCAAGGGCAATTCCGGCCCATCCGGCCAGGACGTCTGACACGAGCGCCTGCCGGCCGGGAATCCATATCTGTACGATTTCCTGAAGGACGACAAAGCCGGCCGCCAGGGCGAGCAACTTTCCACCTGCACGCAGGCCGCGGCGCCGGCTGCCGGTCAGACCAACCAGCCACGCGGCTCCGGCGGCCAGCAGTCCCAACGGAAAGAGCGCAATGATGTGGCGCACCGTGTACCACTCCGCGCCAAAGTGGGAGCGGAAGCTCTTCTGCACGGTGTTCTCGATGGGCGGGATCGCGCGCAGTTGCTCCTCGAACCGGGACACGGTCTCCCGCTCGGCGATGGTCAGCATCCCGAGAAACAGCAGATACCCCCCGAGGCATCCGAGAAGCACGAGGAGTGGGAGGTTGCGCCATCGGTGGGACAGTGTCACTTGCTGCATGTCTCCGCTGTGAGCGGCTGCGGGTGCGGGTGGTCCGTCCAGAACCGGAACCCGGAGCTATTGGTGCTGCTCCGGGTTCGCTCGTCAACGGCTGCCGATTGGTGACCGGGCTCTCACGGATTGTCGGCCAGGGGCGGCGCCACCCGGCGATAGGGTTCGCTGAGGTTCGTGGTGCGGAAGGTGATCACGAACAGGACCGTCCAGCGGGTGTAGGTATTACTCGCGGCGCTGGTTCCCTTGTCGAAGGCGAGACTGGCGTCTTCGCGGTTGATCCCGTAGTAGCCGAGTCGCGTGATGGCCTCCTGCTTGTGGCGCTTGAAGAGGGCGAGTTCGGGGGTGGCGAACATACCAGCTCCCGGGACAGGTATGCCGAATTCGGGCAGGCCGATAAGCGTGGAGCCCTCGTCGATGGCGGAGATGGCGGCCCGTGGGATGACGACGATCTCGGCGTCCTCCTCCTCGTCCACGGCGAGCATGCCATGGCGCAGCAGCTCCAGGCGGAGCGTGGAGAGGACGAAGTCCTCGTCGCTGGCCTCGAACTCCGAGGTGTCCATATAGAAGCGCGAGCCCGCAGGCAGGTCGCCGCGCAGTTGGAGCAGGGCGCTTTCCGCCGACTGCGA
>SLMS01000065.1 GCA_007133495.1 Candidatus Sumerlaeota bacterium
AGAGAATCTTGAACAGGGTGCGGAACTTCGGAACGTACGGCATCAGCCCTTCTCAGCGATTCATCCCCGCTATGCGATAGACCATCGACGCCTCCTTCGGGAAGAACCTCATCACCACGGCCAGGTAAATCAACCCCGCGGGGATGCTGAGCAACATCGGCACCACGAGTCCCTCCTGCAGGGTGCACAGCCAGAACGCTCCGGCCAGGAGCAACCAGCCGGGGATGAACCTCCCCACTGCGTGTATATACGCCCCGGGGCCGCACCGCAGCAGCCAGCCCAGCGTGGCGGCCCAGCCAATCCACACCACGGCGCTTGCGACGCTCATGGCGGCGATGGCATGGACAAGTCCCATCGGCGCGAAATACCAGATCGCTCCGACCCGCGCCCCCGTCAGGACGATGTTCCAGTAAAGACCAATCTCCGGCTTGTCCCGGATCATGTCCAGGCTGCTGATCGGGTTGAAGACCGACACAAGGATCATATAGACGGCCATCCACTGTATGAGCGGCGCGGCGGTCAGATAGCGCTCCCCGCCGAGCATGAACGCGAGCGAAGGCGCGAAAAACCCCAGCCAGATCACTCCCGGCGCGAGGACCGCCGCCGTCGTCCCGATGATGCGCAGGCAGCGCTCCTGGAGGACCTGCTCCGTCACGCCGCTTATGGTCGGATAGGCCACGCGCCAGATCGCCCCGGCAAGCAGCATGATGGGCAACTGTATCAGCATCCGCGCGGCGGAGAAGTCCGCGTTCGCCTCCTCCGATATCCACAGCACAATGAGCGGCGCGGGAAGGAGCGAGCCCATGTTGTTCATCGTCAGGTCGGCGGTGTTGGCCAGGCAGAACTTGCGGTGCTTGCGGAACAGGTGCCAGAATATCCACATCCGCGCCGGCCGCAGCATCGCCAGCGGGCGGAAGCGCCTGCCCCGGTAAAGCCAGTAGCACTCGAACAGCTCCCCCGCCAGGTACGCCACCAGCAGCGCCACGAGCGTCGGGCTGAAGGCCACCGCCAGTGCGCCGCCGAAGTACGTGATCATGCCGTTGCCGAACTCGGCGATGGAAATGGTGCGGAACTCCAGCCGCGCGGCGAGCATGGAGCGGATGGACTGTTTGGTGGCAAAGATGACGAAGATGAGGGAGAGGACGGCCAGGGCCCGGCCGTCGATCGCTTCGCCCAGCGGGGGGATCAGCTCCCAGCCGAGCGCCACCGCGATCAGCAGCGTCGTCGCCGTCAGCGCCACGCCCCACATGGCCAGCGACCAGGCCAGCGCCATAGCGTAGCGGCGGGCGATGTGCTTCTCCCGGATGAGGAGCTGGTCGAACCCCATTGGAATGAGCGGCATCAGCATGAGCGGGAAGGCCATGATGGCGCCGTAGGCACCGAAGACCTCCTTGCTCACCAGGCGCAGGATGATTGCCTGGCCGAAAAAGGCCAGCGCCCGGGAACCAAAGCTGCCAAAAAGAACCCACCGGGTGGCGGAGAAGGGCGTTGCCATGCATACCCCGATCGTGAAGTGACGCGCCTGGGGCGACCGGGGTTTGTGCTGGGGTGTGGAGGGCTACCGCCGCGAGTGAAAAGTCAGCGGCCGGCGGCATGAAGGGGCAGTGGCGGGTGAGTCAGCCGGCGAGCATGGCGCCCACGTCTATCTCCGCATCAGGGAAGGCGGCCGGAGCGATGCGGCCGGTGGAGTGCACGTCAGCCTGGCGATACTTCCCGTCCTCCGGGTTGCGGAAGACGTGCACGCGGCGGCCTGTCAGGTCCACCACCCAGACCTCCGGGATGCCGTGCCGGGCATAGAGGGGAACCTTCTTGTTCATGTCATACTCGAGCGACGTGTCGGCGATCTCCACGAGGAGATGGACGTCCCCGGCGCGCGGTTTGCCGCTGGCAGACCATTCTTCCACAGGTTTCAGAATGAGCACATCGGGTTCCGGTTCGGAGTCGCTTCCGAGGCGGAGAGGAACCTGCTGCATGATCTGAACGCTCTCGCAAGATGGCAGACCGCTCCAAGCCCGGGCCAGCCAGGCCATTACCCACACGTGCCGGTCCCCCGCAGGAGTCATCTCCAGAACCTCCCCCTCTATGAGTTCAACGCGTTCCCCCTCCCGGAAAACGCCGGCAGCAATCATCCGGTCCCAGTCCTCAAGCGTCCAGCGATGGTGCGTGTAGGGAACGGACATGGCCTCAACCTCCAGTAGCCACCTGACTGCGAATCGGCGCGGCCGGTCAACCCGGGCTGGCCGTCAACGGGCGGGGGCGGCGGGTGCAAACCTTTCCGCTCGACACCAAAGCCCCAAGGCGGATACCCAACCCTGCCGCCCGCCTCAGGGTGAAAACATGGCAAAAGGTGCGAACGAATGGCAAGCAGAGGAGACCTCTATCAGCGCGAAATACAGCGCTACCGCGAAACTCTCGAGCTGGACGTGGACATGGCCCAGGAACGCTACGGGATGAGCCTGATCCACTCCCTGCCACCTGCTGAGCGCGTCCTCGCACTCAAGGAGATGGGCAACGAGATCGACAACCCCGCCGATCTCTACAACCTCGGCCACCACTACGCCTCAGAGCAGGACTGGGACGAGGCCATCAAGTACTTCCGCCGCGCCATCGAAATCGAGCCAACCCTCACAGAAGCCATCTACAACTTGGCCGTGTGTTACGAAACAGCAGCGCTCCTCCCCCAAGCCAAGTCCACCTGGCAGGCCTACCACGACGCCATCGACTCGCCCGAAGAGCGCAAACAGGTCAAAGAGCACATCAAGCAGCTCGGAATCTGAGGACCGCCTCCGCTCCGGCCTTCCACATCACGAGGCAACCGCTGGGTCTCAGGGCGCCGGCTCGGGCCCGCCGTCCGGCCGGAACTGCTCCACGGGCTCTCCCAGGATCGCATCCAGGCAACGCGCCGCCGCCTGGCCGTCGCCGTAGGGAAACCGTGGCACAGCCATGCGGCGGTATTCCTCGCCACCGGCCACCAGCCGCTCCAACTCCCCGACGATCCGGTCCTCGTCCAGTCCCACCAGCCGGACCCCTCCTGCCTCCACGGCTTCGGGCCGCTCCGTTGTCTCCCGCGTCACCAGCACCGGCTTCCCCAGCGCCGGACCCTCCTCCTGCACGCCGCCGCTGTCGGTCACGATCAGGTGGCTCCGCTTCATGAGCCGCAGGAAATCTCCGTACCCCGCCGGTGGCGTCAGGAACACGTTCCCCAGCCCCCCGAGCATCTCCTGCACCGGCCCCTTCACGTTGGGGTTCAGGTGCACTGGATAGACGAACAGCAGCTCCGGGTGCGCGCCGGCAACGCGCCGCAGTGCCCGGCAAACCCGCTCCAGCGGCTCTCCAAAGCTCTCCCGCCGGTGCCCCGTCACCAGCACCAGCGGGCGCGAGGGGTCCGAGTCCAGCCGCGCAAAAACCTCCCCCAGTTCGCCCGCCGGGGGCGGTGCCCCTTTCGCCAGTTCGAGCCCCAGGAAAAGGGCATCGATCCCCGTATTGCCCGTGATGTGGATGTGGCCTCCGAGGCGCCGGACCCCCTCGGCAACCAGCGCCTCCTTGGCCTTCGCCGTTGGAGCGAGATGCCAGGTGGCCAGTTGAGCCGCCAGCCGGCGGTTCATCTCCTCAGGGAATGGAGAGTAACGCGAGTCCGTTCTCAACCCCGCCTCCACATGCGCCACCGGAATCCGATTGTAGAACGCCGCGAGCGCCCCGCACAGCACCGTCGTCGTGTCGCCCTGCACCGCCACCGCGTCCGGACGCAGCCGCCCGAACAGGTCCGCCAGGCCCTCCACCGCCCGGCCCGTGAACCCACCCAGCGATTGCCCTCCGGTCATCAGCTCCAGATGATGGTCCGGACGGAGGGAAAACAGCTCCAGGACCGGGCGGAGCAGCTCGCGATGCTGGCCGGTACAGACCACCACGGGGTGAACACCCCTGCGGCGTTGCGCCTCATGCACCAGAGGCGCCAGCTTGATCGCCTCCGGCCGCGTTCCGAACGTAAACACCAGCTTCATCGTTGGCTTGCCCTGCCCAATGCACCATCCTTTAGCTGATGCGCTTTCCCGGCACCCGGGCGCGAACTGAGCCATGGCTCGCCACACCGGTCCGGGGGAACAAGCGGGAACTGCCGGCCACGCAGGAGGAATGATGTCCGCTCAACTGCCAATCGCCGCCGTAACGGGAGCGGGAGGATTCATCGGCAGCCACCTCGTCGAGGAGCTTCTCGACGCTGGCTGGCGCGTCCGAGCCTTTGTGCACTACAACGCCCTTGGGCGCGAAGGCCATCTGCTGCGCGTGTGGCCCCTGCTCGACGCGGTGAAGGCGCGCCGGCTCGAAACCGTCCATGGCGATATACGCGACCCACGCTGCGTCCGCAACTTTGTTCGCGGCACCAACGCAGTCTTTCACCTGGCGGCGCTCATCGGCATTCCGTATAGCTACACCGCCCCGCAGTCATACGTGGACACCAACGTCCAGGGCACGCTCAACGTGCTCGAAGCCTGCCGCGATGAGAAAATTCCCCGCCTGCTCCACACCAGCACAAGCGAGGCTTACGGCAGCGCGCTCTCCACGCCGATGGACGAGTCGCACCCCCTTCAGGCCCAATCGCCTTACTCCGCCACGAAGATAGCCGCCGACAAACTCGTCGAGTCCTACGCCTGCTCCTTCGACCTGCCGGTGGTGACCGTGCGCCCGTTCAACACCTACGGGCCGCGACAGTCCCTCCGGGCCGTCATCCCTGCCATCATCGCGCAGGCGCTCGCTCCGCGCTGTCCCGCGGTGCGGCTCGGCTCCCTCGACCCGGTGCGGGATTTCACCTACGTGCGGGATACCACGCGAGCCTTCCGTCTGCTGGCAGAAGCCAAGCTTGACGGCCTGCGCGGGAAAGTCTTCAACCTTGGCACCGGCCAGGGCATCAGCATCGGCGCCCTTGCCGAACTCGTTCTCGAGCAGCTCGACGTCAAGAAGACCGTCGAAACAGAAGACGAACGCCGCCGGCCACCGCAAAGCGAGGTCCGCCTTCTCATCAGTGACAACCGCCTCATCCGCAAGACCGTGGACTGGAAGCCCCAGGTCACGCTCGAACAGGGCATCGTCCG
>SLMS01000306.1 GCA_007133495.1 Candidatus Sumerlaeota bacterium
GAGGGCAACCTCCACTCGGCCCCTGCACTGCGCTTCTGGTTCTCCGCCATGTCGCTGCTCAGGCGGACGCTCCTCCTGAAGCCCAACCGCGGGTTTGTCCGCATTGCGGCCCCCTGGGTCGCCAGCGCGGACGAGGACACCGCGGTACACTGGCGCCGTGCGACCTCCTTTGCCGAGAACGTGGTCAACTACGCCGGGGCAGGCGACCTCACCATGGCCATGCGCAACCTGCAGGAGCTGGAGGCGATTTGCCCGTTCCTGCCGTGCGGCAAGCTCGGGGACCTTGGCCAGCTTTCCAAGGCGTCCCGCCGGGTGACGGAGTCCGACCCGGCCAAGTGTTTGGCTCTCCTGACCGTCGGCCAGCCGACCCACCACGTCACATTTGAGCGCGGGGTGGAACGCGACGTGGTCCCGGCGCTGGAGGATCATCAGTCGCTCGAAGAGGAAGCCTTCGAGATTGGCGAGCTGCCCAGCAGCCAGCCCGGTGCCGGCGCGGCGGTGGACGGCGGGCTGGTGGGCAGGCTGGCCGGACTCTTCCGCAGGGAAAAGCCCTCCTCAGCGCCGCGCTCCTGACGTTATTCCCCCGTAGCCGCTTCTGCTTCTTCTTCGCCTTCGGATGTGGGCGGTTCAGCCGTGGCGGCGGCACGCTCGACCGCCTCGCGGAATTCCTCGCTGGCGGGACTGGTGCGCGAGCGGAAGCGGGCGATCATCTCGCCATCGGCCGCGAGGATGAACTTCTCGAAGTTCCACTGCACCTCGCCGGGCTCGATGGAGTCCTCGCCGGTCAGGTGCTTGTAGAGCTGGCTGATATCCTCGCCCCGGGTGTGCATCTTGGCCATGACGGGGAAGGTGACGCCGTAGTTTTCCTGGCAGAATTCGAGGATTTCCTCGTTCGTGCCGGGCTCCTGGTTGCCGTAATCGTTGGAGGGAAAGGCAACAACGGCAACGCCCTTGGGGCCGTACTCGCGGTGGACTTCCTCAAGGTCGGCGTACTGGGGCGTGAAGCCGCATCGCGAGGCGGTGTTGACCACCACGACGGCTTTGCCCGGGAAGGCCTTGGCCAGCGTGGTCTCCTTGCCCTCCATGGTTTTGAAGGAGGTGGTCATCCAGGGCGGCAGTTCGCAGTACTCCTTGTTCTCCCCGGCAGGGGCGGCAGAAAGCAGCAGGACGGCAAACGGCAGAGTAAAGAGACTTGCAAGGCGCATGGTGGTGGGAGCCTCCGGGGGATTTGGCCCTTTCACAGAGCAAGGATCGGGCACAAGCGAAGGCCGGCCGGGGCCGCCGGGCCTCCTTCCCTTGCGGCACGGCTCGCTTGAAGGCCCCCTGAGCGCCAGAAGATTTCTCACACGACTCCTCCAACGGGCAGGTGCATGGTCCGGATTCACTACCACCGGTACGACGGCGATTACGAAAGGGCAGGACTCTGGGTCTGGGACGCCTCCGGTCTCACCGTGCCCGAGGGCCGCGAGCTGCACCCCGCCGGGGAGACCGATTTCGGCCCTTACTTCGAGTTCGATCCGGAAACAATCTGCCCGGCGGGCGCGCCGCGGAAGATCGGGTTCCTCCCCCGCCTGCGCGCGGACTGGAGCACCAAGGACGGCGGCGACCGGTTCTGGACACCGGAACTGGGGCAGGAACTGTGGCTGGTTGGCGGCGAGGAAGAGGTCCACACAGCACGCCCGGACGTGGCGCCATACGTGCGGGCTGCCTGGATAGACGGCGAGAGAGTTGTGCGCGTCCTGCTGACCCACGGGATGGAGCTGGGCCGGCTGGTGCCGGGCAATTTCCAGCTCCGCTGCGCGGACGGCAGCATGCCGGCGGTGGAGGCGGTGCGGGCGCTTGATGCCCTGCCGGCCAGGTCGCGCTGGCTGGAGCTGCACGCCGCCTCGCCCCTTCCGGTCCGGATGGAAACGGTGGTTCTCGTGGAGGGCTACCGCCCCGGGGCCGCCATGCCGGCAGGCATCCTGTTCGACAAGGAGCGTTATTACACGGACGCGGAAATGGGGCCCGTCTATACGCCGGAGGGGACCACCTTCCGGCTCTTCGCCCCCACGGCCCGCAGCGCCCAGGTCATTCTGTACGACAACGCCACCGGTGATGCGGGCCGCACCGTCCAGGAGATGAGGGACGCGGGCAGAGGGCTCTGGGAGGCCAATGCCAGTGGGGACCTGCGCGGCCGGCACTACATGGTGCGGGCGGTTGCGGACGAGGAACCCGCCGGCCGCGAGGTGGTGGATATACATTCGCGCTGCAACACGGGGCACGACGGGCGCGGGCGAATCGAGGACCTGCGGGCGCTCGACCCGGAGGGCTTCCGCCCGGTCCGCCGGCCACCCTTCTCCGGCAACCCCACAGACGCGGTGATCTACGAGGTGCACCTGCGGGACTTCACCATCGACCCGTCCTCGGGCGTTCCGGGACCGCTTCGCGGCAAGTATCTTGGCGCGGCGGAGCGCGGCACCACCATCCCCGAGACGCACGTGGCGACGTGCATCGACCACCTGCTGGAGCTTGGTGTGACGCACGTACAGCTCCTCCCCGTGCAGGATTTCGAGAACGTGGAGGACGGCAACGAGTACAATTGGGGCTACATGACGGCGTGCTTCAACTCCCCCGACGGATGGTACGCCACGAATCACCGCGACGGCTCACGGGTGCGGGAGCTGAAGCAACTCATCCAGGCATTCCACGACGCGGGTCTCCGGGTGGTGCTGGACGTTGTCTATAACCACACGGCGCCCTCGGCCGGATTCGAGGCAATCGCCCCGGTGTACTACCACCGCCGGCAGCGGGATGGCTCGTTCTGCAACGGGTCCGGCACGGGAAATGAGTTCCGCACCGAGGCGCCCATGGCGCGCAAGTTTATCGTGGATTCCTGCCGCTTCTGGGTGGAGGAGTACGGGGTGGACGGGTTCCGCTTCGACCTGATGGGACTGATCGACCTGGAGACGATGATCGCCGTGCGGGAGGAGCTGCATCGGCTGGACAGCACTCTCCTCGTTTACGGCGAGCCCTGGGCGGCCACCGGGCATGAGGGCACGTGTGTGGGCGAGATCACCTGGAAGCACCGGGTGGCCGGGACCGGCATCGGCGCCTTCAACGACCACTATCGCGACGCGCTGAAGGGCTCGCCCGACGGCGGCGATCCCGGGTACGTGCAGGGTGGCTCGCGCCGTAGCGGCGTGCGCGCCGGGCTGGCCGGCGCCATCCATGACTGGGCCACGCAACCGGGCGAGGCCATCCAGTACGTCACCTGCCACGACAATCTGACGCTGTGGGACAAGCTGGCGATCTCCGCGCCGGAGAGCACTGAGGAGCAGCGCCTGCGCATGCAGATGCTCGCGGCGGGGGTGCTGGCGGTCAGCCAGGGCGTGCTGTTCCTCCATGCGGGGCACGAGCTGGCCCGCACGAAGGGCGGCAACCACAACAGTTACAACGCGCCGGACGAGGTAAACCGGGTCGACTGGCGGCGCAAGCAACGCCACCACGAGCTGTTCGAGTTCGTCCGCGGAGTGATCGCGCTGCGGCGGGCCCATCCGGTTTTCCGGCTGCCGGACCGGGGGGAGATCGAGCGCCGGCTGCGCTTCGAGGACGGGCTGCTCCCCCACCGCAAGTGCCTCGCCCTGCGGCTCGACGGGCGGGACCTGCCCGGGGAGAGCTGGCAGGAGGCGCTTGTCCTCATCAACCCTGCCGGCAAGGAACAAGAGTTCGGGCTGCCCGAGGGCCACTGGCAAATCCACGTGCTGGGCACCCGTGCGGGGACGGAATCGCTCGGAGAAGCGGTGGGGAAGCTCCCCGTACCCGCCTCGGGGATGGCCCTTTGTGCGCTCGAAAAGTGACGATCGCGCTTGACCTCGCAGTACTGGTGCGGGCTTCTCCACGATACGAAACGACGGAAGGATGTCCTGTCCGATGAAGAGGAAACCCCGTATCACGATGACCCGGCTTGCTGCCGGCCTGATGGTGATTGCCATGTTGGGCCTTGCCGTACCGGCCGACGCGGACCGCTACCGGCGCGGCTCGGGCCTGCCACCGCTGCGCATCGCGGCCTATGTGCTCCATCCGGTGGGGATCGCCTTGGAGTACGGCGTCATGCGCCCGATCCACTGGGTGGTCTCGCAGCCGCACCTGGACATCGTCTTCGGCCACAAGGCCAGCGTGGAGGACGATGGGACTTATTTCGAGTGGGTCCACGGCGACTACAGCCCCTCCATTGCGGAGGAGCGGAAGCGTCAGCGCGAGGCAGCGGAAGAATAACAGCCGCCCGCAAGGAAGCACCGCCCATCGGGTCCGCCCGCGGACCCGGAAGTGCCCGGCGTCCGGCCGGGCACTTCGCATGACCGCCCGACGGAGGCACCACCGTTGGAGGAAAACGAACTCCTGATCCGCGCCGAAGGCATCTCCCACCGCTACCCCGGGACGTCGCGCCCGGCGCTGGTGGACGTGTCCTTCGAGCTGGAGGAGGGCGGCAAGCTGCTGCTGACCGGCCCCTCCGGCTCGGGCAAGAGCACGCTACTGAGCCTGCTCGGCGGACTGGAGCGCGTCCGCAGCGGCCGGCTCACCGTGGCGGGAGTGAACCTGACCCGCGCCTGGGGGCTGAAGCTGGCCCGGTTCCGCGGCCGCAAGGCCGGCTTCGTGTTCCAGCACCACTACCTTCCGCCGGGACTGACCGGGCGCGAGGCGGTCGCCGCGCCGCTGCTGTGGCTGCAGGGCGAGCCGCCGCGCCGGGCCGTGCAACGCGCGGAGGAACTGCTGCTCGAGCTGGGGCTGACGGAGGAGGAGACGCGCCGGCCGGTGGAGAAGCTCTCCGGCGGGCAGCGCCAGCGGGTGGCCTTCGCGCGGGCGGTCGTGCCGGACCCGCCGCTGCTGCTGGCAGACGAGCCGACGGCACAGCTCGACGACGAGACGGCCGACAAGGTGCTGGCGGCGCTCCTCGGCTGGGCGGGCAAGCCCGGCCGGACGCTCGTCCTCGCCGCGCACCAGCGCTACCCCGAGTTCGAAAGCGGATTCCGCACGCTCCGCCTCGACGAGGGCCGCGTGGCGGAGCGGGAGCCCGCCGCTCCGGGCTGATAGCGCCGC
>SLMS01000128.1 GCA_007133495.1 Candidatus Sumerlaeota bacterium
ACCCTCGCTCAGCGGAACACGCTCTCCCGCCAGCGGAGGGGAACCTTCCCCCGGGTCCTCCAGCCCCACTCCCCGTACCATGTGCGGCACCGGAAGCCGGCCGCCATTCGCAATCGCCGCAAAGGCACGCACCATCTGGAGCGGGGTCACCAGCATATCCCCCTGACCGATTACCAGGTTGGTGAGCTGCCCTGTGTTCGGACTGCTCAGGCCAGTGACCTGCCCGGCCCGCTCTCCTGGCAGGTCCAGCCCCGTGGGCTCACCGAGCCCGAAAGCCCCCGCCATTTCCAGAATCGGACGGGCTCCAAGCCGGGGCCCAAGCTCGTAGAAGTACACGTTGCAACTGTACTTCAGAGACTCCGAGAGGTCCATCGGCCCGTGCCCCAGCCGGTTTCCGCACCAAAATGACCGGTCCCATCCGGGCAGGGTAAAGCTGCCCCGGCATTCGAACGTCTCCGACGGCTGGATGCCTTCGCGAAGCGCCGCCGCCGCACCCACGATCTTGAAGGTCGAGCCGGGAGGATACAGCCCCCGGTGCGCAAGATGCACAAACCCCGGGCTGCGGCCGCGCACTTCCGTCGCACCCGGCCGGTGTGGGTCAAAAGAGGGCGTGGAGGCAAGCACCCGTAAAGCCCCGGTACCCGCGTCCATGACGATAATCGAACCCGTCTTCTCCCCCAACAACTCCATCGCTGCCGCCTGAAGCTCGGCATCGATCGTCAGATAAACGTTCTTCCCCGGTTGACTGGACTCCAGCAGGTCGGGAACAGTGACACCCCTGCCTTGGGCGTCGCGCCGGCGCCGCTCACGGCCGGGGTGGCCGGCAAGTTCGTCCTGAAGTTGACGTTCGAGCCCCGCACGCCCCACATCATCATCAGGCAGATACCGCGGCCGGGGGAACGACTCCTCCTCGCCCGGTTGAATCTTCCCGACGTAGCCGACAACGGAGGCCAACTCGTAACCGTAGGGGTATTCCCTCCGAAGCACCTGCTCCGCCCGCACCCCGGGAAAATCCCAAGGGCGCTCGAGAAACGGCAGAACCGCATCGTGGTCGATCGAACGGACAAGCTCATGGCGTGTCCAGCGCGGCCGGGTCGCCAGAATCGCCCCGGTTTCCGTGGCATCAGAGGCCCCGGCAATCGCTGCCGTCTCCTCAAGCACCGCACGGGCCTCCTCATCCCCCATCCCGTACGGACTGAACGTCAGCCTCCAAGCCTTCCGGTTCGTCGCGACAGGGACGCCGTGGCGGTCCAGAAGGTTCCCCCTCGGGTACGGAAGTCGCTGCATAGAATAAAGGTTGTCGCGGGCCTGCTCAAGCCGCCGCTCGTGCTGGCCGACCGACAGGTTGCCCAGCTGAAAAACCAGACCAAGGAGGGCGATTCCAACCAACCAAACGGCGATTCTCCGGGCCATCGAGTAGTGCCCTTGGACAGCGAGCGGCCTGGATCGGTAATCCATCAGTTTCGGGGCAGATCCATGAAGGTGGAATGCAGTTCAGGATACGACTTCATCGCTAATCGGAACCCGGCCGCGGGACGCTGCAAAGGCTTACTGTGAAACGGGTTACCCACAATTGAATCTTTTTTGAGGGACAAACCCCGAATTTGTGATCAAACACTTGCCAACGTCCCGGTCCTCTTGCCAAGACTCACCCACGGTTATGGGGCACCCCCACTGGTCGCCGCCCCAACCCATGAGAATCAACCAAGAAACCACCGCTTGGGAAGGTTCTTCCCGGGAGTGGCGGAAACGGAACAACACTGTCCATGCATTTCATCTACCTTCAACAATCTGGAAAGCCCGTGGAAGTCGGCTCAGGCACCTTCTGGTCCCTCGCCGGGGCAGCCGTCGCCGAGGATAAGTGGCGCACGCTCCAACTGCGCATCAACGGCCTCCAGAAGTCCTTCCAGAAGTCCAACTATGCCCCGGGCGTCACCCGCATCAACGCCAACGATCTCCTGCACCCACGCAATGCCACCCGCAAGTGGACCGAGGCCTACTGCAAGGGGCTGGAGAAGATCGTCGCCACGCTCGACGTGAAGTTCTTCCTCGTCGTCGTGGACAAGCGCACCACTGACAAGCCCGCCCATCCCAAGTGGCTCTATCCGCTGAGCTACCACTACCTCTTCCGGCCCATCTCCCAGTACCTGCACGAGAACGGCACGACCGGTGCCTTGGTCATTCCACCGGGCCGGGACGAGGAGCGCCGCGCCATCTCCGAGCTGCAGTTCTCGTCGGTCTTCAGCTCTTCCGCAAAGCACAACCCCATCATCGGCTCGCCGCTTCAGCAGTCCGAACCGGAAGCCGCTGGCCTGCAGGTCGCCGACTTCGTCGCCACCGTCGCACGCCGCTACCACGAGCACACCTACCCCAAGCTCTACAACAAGGACGTCCTCAGCGACTACGACGCCACTATCAACGGCCACTACCAAGCCTTCGTGAAGCCGAATACCTATCAGTCCCCAACCACGGACGCGAAGGGCTACCGCATCCGCGGCTACATCTACCTCTGGCGCAAGGAGGGCATCTACCCGGGTCGTCAGGACAGCGACGACGGGGTGCCCATAGAAGGCGACTCCAACGACAGCAACCCCTCCAGCGATTCAGGGGAGAAATACCGCCGGGGAGGAGTCACCTACTCCTGACCGTTCATCGCGGCAGCAGGGGGCGTTGCTCCTCGTCCTTCTTTCCCAGCACGATCACCCGCGTGCGCGCGCCATCCTCACTCTCGAAGTAGATGGCGCGCGTTCCCGGTTCCACCGTCTCCATCAGCCCGTTCTGTCCCGGGGCCGCCTCGTAGAACTGAATCGACCAGGGGCCCGGAGGGTCCAGAAACTCAAAGGCCACACGGAAGAACCGTGGCGCCCCGCCGCTCTCCGGCACCGGCGTCACCGAATGCACCCGGATGGGCCGCGGGGCTCCCTCGCGAACCAGCTTGCGGGCGCGCCGCCATCTCAAGTATCTGAACATCCAAGTCTCCCGCGCCGGTGGTGGAGCCGTTCCGGCCCGCCGGGAACCAGCCGCAACCTGCCGGCCCGGGACAAGTCCAGAGACCGCCTCTGCACAACCGGCCCGGTAGTTGCACCGCAACCTGGCCTCTCCGCGTCCCTCGCGGAAAAAGCAATCCTGAGGAAGGACCACTCCCGGCAATGCTCTACTACGCACTCAGTTTTCTGGCTGTCGCCGCAATCGCCGTCCTGACCGCCTCCTGCACCGCCCGTGCCCCCGAGGCTGCATCCGGCACAGTCGAAACCCCCATCATCACCGAGGGCGTTGGCGAGATGCTGGAAGTCGGCGCCACCGCACCCGATTTCACCGTCGGCGATGATCAGGGGAACATGGTCTCCCTCGCCGACTATCGCGGGGAGCAGAACGTCGTCCTCGTCTTCTATCCCGGCAACGAAACCCCAGGCTGCACCGAGCAACTCTGTGCCGTGCGCGACGATTGGGACGACTTCTCCGCCGCGAACGTCCAGGTCTTCGGCGTCAACCCCGCCAACGCCGCATCCCATCGCTCCTTCCGCGAAAACCATAACTTCCCCTTCCCCCTGCTCGCCGACACCGAGGGGGAACTCGTCCGCAATTACGGCTGCCGCGGCACCCTCGGCGTCGTGAAGCGCACCGTGTACGGCATCGACACCGAAGGCCGCATCGTCTTCGCCGAACGCGGAATGCCCGATCACAACAGCATCCTTGCCGCCTTCGCGGGAGACGGCGAACCGGCCTCCTGACCACGGCACCCGCGAACAAACTCCCCGTGACCCCGTTCGCCCCCATCGCGGCAGATGGCCCTGAAACCTCTGCCGAGTGGGTGAACCGCCGCGTGCAAAACCGGCCCACCATCACAGTCGTCATCTGCGCCCGCAACGCAGCCGGGCACCTGGAGCGCTCCCTGCCGGCCCTCCGGCAGGTCATCTATCCGCGTACCCACCTGCGCGTCCTCGTCGTGGACAACGGCTCCACCGACGGCACTGCGGACATTGCCCGCTCGCACGGCGCGGCGGTCCGGCACTGCCGCCGTCCTGGTGTCGTCCATGCGCGCCAGCGGGGCTGGCGGGCGGCCCGTTCGGAGTTCGTCGCCTTTCTCGATGCTGACTGCATTCCTCCGCCGGACTGGTTGGAACGCACTCTACGGCCCTTCGAGGATGATCCGCGCCTGGCTGCCGCCGGAGTCCGCCTCGTTCCCGGACCCGTCCGCACTCTGGCCGAACGCCACATCGTCGAGGCCGGCATCCTCGACACTGACCGGTTCCGTGAGCGCAACGCCCTCCAGTTCCCCTTCCTCGTCACCGCCGGCATGGTGCTCAGGCGCGCGGCCCTCGAAGAAGTGGGTGGTTTCGACACGGCGCTGGGGCGCGCCACCGGCGAGGATGCCGACCTCTGCTGGCGGCTTGAGCGCGCAGGCTGGCGCACCCAATACCTCCCCGAAGTCGAAATCGTCCACCACCATCGCAGCACCATCCTCCAGATGCTCCGCCAAGTACGCTGGTACGGAATGGCAAGCGCCTTCCTCTTCGCGCGCTGGCGGGGTGAACTGGGGTGGTGGCGCTACACGGATTGGCAGGTTTACCGCAGGCTGGGCCGTGGGGCGGTGCAGGCCCTTCCGGCGCTGCTGGGGGGGGAGGATCGCTACGCCCGCGTCCGCCCGCTGCTGGAGGTGCTCGACGCCGCAGCCTTCCTGACCGGCAAGTGGGAAGGCGCCCTCCGCAACCGCGTCCTCTTCCTCTGAGCCGGCCTCAGTCCTTCAGCAGCGACTTGATCTCCGTGTTGAAATCGTGCAGATCGCGGAACTGCTTGTACACCGAGGCAAACCGCAGGTACGCCACCTGGTCCACCTCCTTGAGCCGCTTGAGCACCTGTTTGCCGAGTTGCTCGGTCGTCACTTCCTTGTGGGGATTGTGGAAGGCATCCCGCTCGATTCCGTTCACGATGGACTCGATCTGGGCCTCGGTCACCGGGCGCTTCTTGCAGG
>SLMS01000204.1 GCA_007133495.1 Candidatus Sumerlaeota bacterium
ACCAGCCGGCGTTCGGCGCGGGAAAGCTCCGCCGTGTGGAGCCCCGCTCCGCGCGTGAGCAGGTCCCGCAGCGGAGCCGACACAGGGTGGTCCTCCGGCACGGGGTCCTCGCGAACGGGAAGGCCGTCGATCAGCGCCTGTGCCGCCTGCCAAGCCTCAACCCTTGTCGGGAAGCAGAGCAGCGCCGGCTCCTCGAACTCCCCGGCCAGCTCCGCCAGCCAGAGTTGCAGGCCCTCCTCCGCCGGCACGCGGAGCGCGAGCTGCCGCGTCCCGTCCCGCCCCGTTTGCGGGCAGCGCCAGCGCAGCTCTCCGGTGGCAAGGTCGAGCGTTCCCTCCCGCAGCGGAACCGGACGTTCCTCCGAACGGTAAACCGGCAGTTCCGACAGTTGGGCAATGGCCTCCGGTTCCTCCAAGTGCGCGGTCAGGCCAACAACGGCCATGTCCGGGTTCGCCCGGTGCCAAGCCGCGAGGAGCAGTCTGGCGGCAGGACCCCGTTCCGGCTCCTCCAGCAGGTGACATTCGTCCGCAACGAGCGCCTTCGTGGTCCGCCGCAACGCCGGACAGGCAAGGAAGAGGCTGCGCGCCTTCTCGTACACCGTGACGGCCACGTCCACGCGTCCGGCCCGGATGTCCTCGTCGGCAATCCGGTCGTCGCGGGTGGAAGCGGCCACCCGGATGCCGAGCGGCCCGAGCGCCCGCCCCAGCTCCCGCGCCTTCTCCCGCGCAAGCGCCCGGGTGCTTGCCAGCCAGAAGGCCATCCCGCCAGCGGCCAGCGCGTGCAGCACCGCCGCCTCGCCGAAGACGCTCTTGCCGGAGCCGGTCGGCGCCAGAAAGAGCCCGCTGCGGCCCTCCGCCACGGCGCTCTCGCGCAGCAGCCTTGCCTGTCCGGGGAACAGCGGCCACGGAGCGAGCCGGTCCGCCGCCTCCTGCCACAGCGGCCCGCAGCCAGCCGCAGTTTCCACCATCAATTCACGAAGCGTTGGTGCCATAGCCAGATATCCTCCCGCCAGTTGCCGGTTATGCCCCGGAGGCAGGATGGAGCGTGGCGCTGGCGGGCGGGGTGGTCAAGGGCTGTTTTCGCTTTTTATTCGCTTTTTGGGCAAGCAAAGGACGGAGCAGACCGGGCGGCCTGGATCAAACCGGCCATCAACTACCCCTTTAACCTCCGGCGAGGGTGCGCTGCTGGATGCCCTTGATGGCGTTTTCGGCCCGGGTCATGGCGGATTCGGGGTCGGTGCGGCCGAGCAGGACCGCCTCCACCTCGCGGGTGACGACCTGGCGGACGCTCTCCCAGTACATCACGCGCGGCTCGAAGGCGGCGCGCTCAAGCGTCGAAACCGCGTTCGCGTACCGCACGTCGCGGTCGAGGTGTTCGGCGAACTCCGGCACCTCTGCGGCGCTCTGGCGCACCGGCATGTAGCCGGTGTCGATGCCCCATTTGGCGGTCATTTCGGGGCTGGTGAGGAACTTGGTGAACTCCCAGGCGCCCTGCTGCTTTTCCTGTGGCACGCCGTGGAAAATGCCCACGTTCGTCCCCTGCATGAGCGTCCTTCCCTCCTGGCCTCCGCGCGTCGGCACGGGGTAGGCCCGCCACACGAACTGGTTCCCCACCGCCATGTCGTTGAAGGGGAACGACGCCGTGGAGGAGATATACATGCCGATGCGCTCGGAACCGAAGACGTTGGAGAGGTAATCGCTCTCCACGTAGCCCACCTTGCGCCCTCCAACCTCGCCCGCCACGAGCCGGCGGATGAACCGCAGCGCCTCCAGCGCCTCCTCCGTATTGACGTATATCTCGCCCGTCTCCTCGTCCATCAGGTTGGTGCCCGCTGCCATGGCCTTCACGGTGAATATCTCGACGAACGGCCGGGCGGCGAAGCCATAGAACGACGGGGTGGAGGCGCCCGTCGGGATTTCCGTCATGTCCACGGCGAGCTGCATCAGCTCCTCCCACGTGCGCGGCGGCTCCTCCCACCCGAGTGCCTCCATGCGCGTCTGGTTCACGTAGAGCACGTACACAGACTTGTTGAAGGGGAGCGTGGCGAGTATCTCCTCGCCCGTCTCCGGGTGGGTGAGGGTGTTTTCCTCGATCATCACGGGGTAGAAGTCGGCAATGTCCTCCCGGCCGAAATCGGGGTCCGCCTCGATGAACTCCGCCATGGGCTTGAGGTATCCGTAGCGCAGATAGCGCGCGCTCCAGCTCGGGTACATCTGCGCCATCACGGGGTTCCGTCCGGCGTAGAGCGAGGCGATGATCTTCTGGCTGAGCGAGTTGTAGTTGCCCTGGTAGATGGGGGCGACGCGGTAACGGTCCTGCGACTGGTTGAACAGGTCAGCGATTTCGTTGATGCTGCGGCCTTGGGCGCCGCCCATGCCGTGCCAGAACTCGATCTCGATGCGGTCCTCCGCGGCCGGCCCGCCGGGCGGCGTGCAGGCGGCCATCCCCATCGCCAAGACTGCCACAGAGAGCACGTGAATAAAGAAACGCATCGGACGGATTTCTCCTGGGGGCATCGGGGCGGCTCGGGCCCTTGCTCAGGGTAACGAAGGACGCGCCCCCGGCAAGGGCGGAATGCCGGCGCCGGCCTTCGCGCCCCCTACGGCGCCGGGACGGCGATGTAGCGGCCGAGCACCGGGCGCACCGCTTCCGTCCACACCCGGTAGCCCTCTTCGTTCATGTGCAGCATGTCGGAGAGGTAAAGCTCCTCGCGCGGCTCGCCGTCCTCGCCGAGCATCGGCGTGGCCACGTCGATAAAGATCAGCCGTTCGTCCTGCCCGCAGATATCCTCCAGCAGTTCGTTCGTCTCCTGCATCTGCGGCCAGACGTCCCAGCGCGCCGGGCTCGGCTTCACCGACAGAACGAAGATGCGCGTGTCCGGCAGCTCCTCGTGCACCATTTCGAAGAACTCCACGTAGGCCGCGGCGATGTCCTCCGGCTCGATGCCGTAGGTCACGTCGTTGTCGCCCTCATAGAGCAGGATCGCTACGGGCTCGTAGGGGAGGACGATGCGGTCGGCGTAATGAATCACGTCGCTGATGAAGCTGCCGCCGAAGCCGCGCGGGATGAACCGAAGCCGGCCCTCGCCGAGGACCTCCTCGAAGCCAAGATCGCGCTGGATCGTGCCGTGCCAGCCGCGCATGCTCGAGCTGCCGATGGCCAGGATAGCGCCGGGGGGCGGGAACTCCTCGGCGTCCTGCTGTTCGAACTCGGCGATGGCGTCCTCGAAGCGGGTGGGATCGGGCCAGTTGGGCTCCTCCGCCGGCGGGGGAGACGGGGCGGTTTCGGCGACGGGGACACTTCCGCAGGCGGAGATGCCGACGGCAAGGGCCGCAGCGGCCGGCAGAAGCAGGGCGGAGAAGGCTTTCATGGAGATTTTCCTTACCGGAAGGTGAATAACGTCCACGCACAGACCACACGGCTCCGCGCCGGGCGCAAGCCGCACTTGCGGTCACGCCCCGGCCGGGACACCGTGCCCCGCCTGCTTGACAACACGCCCCCCTTTCCCTCGACTGGGCGGACCTTTGCCACAACGGAGCCTGCACATGCCGGAAGTCCCCGAACTCGAAGAACTCGGCAGGCCGCTGCTGAAGGTCCGCGGCCTGCAGACCCACTTTCACGGCATGGACGGCGTCGCCAAGGCGGTGGACGGGGTGGACCTGACCATCCACCAGCGCAAGACGCTCGGCATCGTCGGCGAGTCCGGCTGCGGCAAGTCCATCACCGCGCTTTCCATCATGGGGCTCTTGCCCAAACCAGCCGGCCGGATCGTCGGCGGCGAGATACTCTACCACGGGCGCGACCTCACCAAGCTCTCCGAAAAGGAAATGCGGCGCATCCGTGGCGACAAAATCTCCATGATCTTCCAGGAGCCGATGACCTCCCTCAACCCGGTCTTCACCGTCGGCGACCAGATATCGGAGGTCTTCCGCGTTCACCGCAAAATGGGCAAGCGCGAGGCCATGCGCGAGGCCGTACGCATGCTCGAACTCGTCAAGATTCCCGCCGCCGCCCAGCGCGTCCACGAATACCCCCACCAGCTCTCCGGCGGCATGCGCCAGCGCGTCATGATCGCCATGGCGCTGGCCTGCGACCCCGACCTGCTCATCGCCGACGAGCCCACCACCGCGCTCGACGTCACCGTGCAGGCGCAGATTCTCGACCTGATGGCCAAGCTCAAGGAAAGCTACGGCTCCTCGATCCTCATGATCACGCACGACCTTGGCGTCATCGCGGAAATCAGCGACGAGGTGGTTGTCATGTACGCCGGCCAGGTGGTGGAGTATGCCTTGACCGACGACATTTTCGAAACGCCGCTGCACCCCTACACGCAGGGCCTGCTCGATTCGCGCCCCCGCCTTGCCGAAGTCGGCGAGGACCGGCGCCTGCGCCCCATCCTCGGCACCGTCCCCAGCCCCAGCGACCATCCCGGCGGCTGCCGGTTCCATCCGCGCTGCCCCTACAGCACCACCGAATGCCAGCACGACATCCCCGAAATGCGCGAAGTCCGCGAAGGCCACATGGTGCGCTGCCACTGGGCGGAAAAAATCCTCGAAGGCACCCAGCCGCGCCACAAGGCGGAGGAGCCCATCCCCGGCTGAGCAGCCCGGCCGGGCCTCTTTCCGGCATAGTCTTCCGTTGACTGCTCCTCACCGGGGCTTGTGAAACTTGGGTACGAGCAGAACTGGAAACCCAAGTGCCGGGAGGGCACATCATGTATGTGGTGAATACCGAGACCGTACCGGGCTATCGGCTGGTCCGCACTTTGGGAATCGTTCAGGGCAACACCGTGCGTGCCAAGCACATTGGCCGGGACTTTATGGCGGGCCTCAAGAACCTGGTCGGTGGCGAACTGCGCGGCTATACGGAATTGCTGATCGAGGCACGGCGGGACGCACTGCGGCGGATGCTCGCACAGGCGGAACAGCTCGGCGCCAACGCCGTCGTCAACGTGCGGTTCAGCACTTCGG
>SLMS01000294.1 GCA_007133495.1 Candidatus Sumerlaeota bacterium
ACGAAACAGCCACCACCCCCCGCTCCCGGCAGCGGAAGGGGGCACCGCACGCCCGCCCTCGCCTCGGGGCCACCCTCCAAAAAGCCCGGAGCAGTGGGCTGCCGACGGTGAAGGATTGGGGACTTCTCGCTTTCCGCCAGCTTTTCGCTTGCGATGGGCCACCCTGCGGGGGTTTCCTTCCGCGCCCGATTGAGTGCGTGCAAGCCATGGCGCGTGCCCAACGGCCATTCCACACGCGATCCCTCGGTCCGCCGGGTGCCGGCGCGGGAGAATGATGCTCCCGCAACACCGGTTGGCGGCCCACCAAACGGGGACGCGGAGGACGAACCCACCGCGGAGGTACCGCATGTCCAACGTCACCATGAAGCAGCTCCTCGAAGCAGGGGTCCACTTCGGCCACCAGAGCCGGCGCTGGAACCCCAAGATGAAGCCCTACATCTATACCGACCGTAACGGCATCTACATCATCGACCTGAAAAAGACGCTGCGTCTTCTGCGCGACGCGACCAAGGTCGTCCGCGAAGCGGCCGCCAACGGCGCCCGCGTCCTGTTCGTCGGGACAAAGAAACAGGCCAAGGATATCATCCGCGAAGGTGCCGAGCGCTCGAACCAGTTCTTCATGAACAACCGCTGGCTGGGTGGGACGCTGACCAATTTCCAGACCATCCGGCGCTCGGTCCTCCGTCTCATCGAACTGGAGGAGATGTTCGCCGACGGCCGCATCGAGCAGTACAGCAAGAAAGAACAGGCCATGTACAACCGCGAACGCATGGCCCTTGAGAAGAACCTCGGCGGAATCAAGAAGATGGACCGGCTCCCGGATATCGTCTTCATCGTCGATCCCTCAAAGGAACACCTTGCCGTGCGGGAAGCCGCCCGTCTCGGCATTCCGATCGTTGCGGTGGTGGATACAAACTGCGACCCCGACCCGATCACGCACGTGATCCCGGCCAACGACGACGCCATCCGCTCCATCAAGCTCATGGTCGGGCAGATGGCCGACGCGTGCATCGAAGGGCAGCAGATCGCCCAGGCTGTCCCCGAAGAAGAGGAGATGGACGCCGACGCGATCGGGCGCACCGAATATACGGCCGAGCAGCTCGAAAGCGCTTTCAGCGTCTATCAGCCGGGGACCGGGGAAACTCCTCCTGCCGGCGGCGAGCAGCCCGCTCCACCTCCTCCGCCGCAGTCCGAACAGCCCTGACAGCATCCGCCGGGAGCGCCTGACGGCCTCCCGGCACTCCCCCCCACTCGTATCAACGCATCCCACCCTCAAGGATAAGGAGTCTCATGTCCTCGACAATTTCGGCAAGCATGGTGAAGGAACTGCGCGACAAGACAGGCGCCGGCATGATGGAGTGCAAGAAGGCGCTTCAGAAGGCAGAAGGTGATTTCGACGCGGCCGTCAAGCATCTGCGTGAGAGCGGCATCGCCAAGGCGGCCAAGCGCGAAGGCCGCACCGCGGCGGAAGGCCTCGTCCAGATGACCGTCTCCGACGATGGGAAGGCGGGCGCCCTCGCCGAACTCAACTGCGAGACCGACTTCGTCGCCCGCA
This sequence comes from Candidatus Sumerlaeota bacterium, assembly GCA_007133495.1. Lineage (GTDB taxonomy): Bacteria > Sumerlaeota > Sumerlaeia > SLMS01 > SLMS01 > SLMS01. The sequence continues at coordinate 1,556 of SLMS01000294.1, forward strand.
ACGACGAGTTCCAGGCCCTGATCACCGAGGCCGCCAGCGTGGCGCTTGCCCACAAGGTACAGAGCGCCGAGCAGCTTCTCACCCAGACGCTGCCCTCCACCGGCAAGTCCGTTGCCGAGGCGGTCGAGGGCCTGCTCGCCAAGATCGGCGAGAAGATCACGCTCAGCCGTGCCGGCACGCTGGAGGCAGACACCGTCGTCGGCTACATCCACCCGCCGGGCAAGATCGGCGTGCTCATCGGTGCGAAACTCGACGGGGCCAGCAAGACCCCCGAACTCGAGGAGACCCTCCGCGAGATCGCCATGCACGTGGCGGCTTTCGCTCCGCGGTTCATCACCGACAGCGAAGTGGACCAGGCCACGCTCGACGTCGAGCGCGACATCTTCGCCAACATTGCCCGCAACGAAGGCAAGCCGGAGAAAATCATCCCCAAGATCGTCGAGGGGAAGATCAAGTCCTTCTACAAGGACAATTGCCTGCTGTTCCAGCCGTTCGCGAAGGACCCGGGCCAGACGGTGGGCAAGGTGCTTGAGGAGGCCGGAAAGGCCGCCGGCGGGAAGGTGGAGATTGCCGCCTTCCTTCGCTTCAGAACCGGAGAGACTGCCTGACCCGACGGCGGGCAGCAGCACACCTTCTGCAAGGAGCGGCCGGCCCACGGCACTACCCATGAGCGAACCCGAACCGTCCTCGGCTCCGGTCGAACGCGTCTCGCCCGCCACGCTGTACAAGCGGGTGGTGCTCAAGCTCAGCGGCGAGATGATGAAGGGTAAGGAGTCCTTCGGGCTCGACCGCTCCTCGGTCCTTTTCATCACAGAGGAAATCAAGTCCGTCCATGCCCTTGGCCTGCAGGTCGGCGTGGTGATCGGCGGAGGGAATATCTTCCGCGGCACCAGCGAGGCGGCCATGGACATGAAGCGCGCCGTGGCGGACCACATCGGGATGCTGGCCACGGTGATCAACGCCCTTATGCTTCAGGACGCGCTGGAGAGTGCTGGCGTGCCGACGCGCGTGATGACGGCCTTCCCGGTACACGTCATGGCCGAGCAGTACATCCGCCGGCGGGCCATCCGCCACATGGAGAAGGGGCGGGTGGTGATCTTCGGCGGGGGAACCGGGAATCCCTTCTTCACGACCGATTCGGCTGCCGCGTTGCGCGCCGCCGAGATCGAGGCCGACGCGCTCCTCAAGGGCACCAAGGTGGAGGGCGTCTATACGGCCGACCCGAAGAAAGTACCCGGAGCGGAACTGCTCCGCACGTGCAGTTACGACCGCGCATTGCGCGAAAACCTCGGAGTCATGGACGCCGCCGCGATTGCACTCTGCCGGGACAACGACATGCCGCTCGTCGTTTACAATCTGTCCAACCCCGGCAACACAAGGCGGGTCGTTCTCCAGGGAGACATCGGCACCAGAGTCATAGGAGACAGCGAATCATGAACGAGGAAGCGCTCAAAGGCATCTTCAAGACTGCCGACAAGAAGATGAAGCACGCGATCGACGCACTCGAGCAGCACTTTCACACCCTGCGCACAGGCCGCGCCTCCACAAGCCTGCTCGACGACGTGGAGGTCGAAGCCTACGGCCAGACCATGCCGCTCAAGCAGGTGGCCAGCATTTCCACTCCCGACGCCAAGACGATCACCGTCACCCCTTGGGACAAGAGCCAACTCGCCCTGATCGAAAAGGCCATTCTCGCCAGCGACCTCGGTCTCAACCCGCAAAACGACGGAAAGATGCTGCGGCTCATCATCCCGCCGCTGACCGAGGAGCGGCGCAAGGAACTCGTCAAGCGTGCCCATCACATGGCCGAGGAAGGCCGCATTGCCATCCGCAACGTCCGCCGGCACCAGAAGGAGGAGATCGAGAAGCGCCGCAAGAACAAGGATATCTCCGACGACAACGCCCACGACGGCCTCGACGAACTACAAAAAATCACCGACAAGTGGATCGCCGAGGTGGACAAGGTCATGAAGCACAAGGAAGAAGAGATCATGGAAGTGTAGGACGCAGTGGCTCGTGTGCCCAGTGGCCAGTGTTGCACCGGCCACTGGTCACTTCTCACTTCCTGAGTTCTTCCGGATTCAGCTTCTGCAGGCTCTTCGGCACAAACAAACCGTCCTTGCGGATCAGCTTGCCGTCGAAGTATATCTCCCCGCCGCCGTAGTCCTTCCTTTGTATAGACACCATGTCCCAATGCAGCGCCGAGACGTTGCCGTTGTTGGTTTCCGAATAGGCCTGGCCAAGGGCCATGTGGAAGCTGCCGGAGATTTTCTCGTCGAACAGAATGTCACGCATGGGGTGGCGGATTTCCGGGTTGAAGCCCAGGGCGAACTCGCCCACGTACCGCGCGCCCTCGTCCTGGTCGAGCACCCTGTTCAGCGAACGGGTCTGCGCCGCTGAGCCGGCTTCGGCCTCCACGACGCGTCCCTTTTCGAACCGCAGACGGATGTTGTCGTAGGGTTTGCCTTCCCAGACCGTTGGCGTGTTGTAGGTCACGACGCCCTCGACGCTCTCGCGCACGGGCGCGGTGAAGCACTCCCCGTCGGGGATGTTCTTCTCTCCGCCGCACGGGAGGGTCGGGATGCCCTTGATGGAGAGGGTCAGGTCCGTGCCGGGCCCTTTGATTTCCACGCGGTCTGTGTGCTCCATCAGATTCTTGAGCGGCTGCATGGCCTTGCTCATCTTCGGGTAATCGAGCGTACAGACGCGGTAGTAGTAGTCGGCAAAGGCCGCACGCGGCTGGCCGGCGAGCTGCGCCATGCCGCTGTTGGGATAACGCAGCACGCACCAGCGGGTCTGGTTGACCCGCACGTCGCGGATGGGGCTGGCGTAGAGCTTGTTGAACTGGTCCATCTTGCGCGGGGGCACGTCGGCCGTCTCGAAGATATTCCGGCTGCCGCGAATGCCGATGAAGCAGTCCACGTGCTCCATGAGGGAGAGTTCCAGCTCGCGCAGCTTTTCGAGCGCTGTCTTGCCCGTCCGGTGGAGGAAGGTGCGCTGGATTTCCGGCTCGGAGAAGTGGAAGTAGGGGGCCACCTCCATGCGGAGAGCCTCCTCGATGACAGCCTGGACGAGCCCGAGGCAGTCCGTCCCCGCGCCGTGAATCATCACCACGTCGCCCTTCCGGGCCTTGACGGAGTGCCTCAGCAGCAGGCGGGCGAGTTCCCGTTCCCTTGGGTCGATGTGAATCATGGGGGTACCTCCCGGGGAGTTGAACTGGTAAGTAAAGCCTCCGGCGGGCTTGCGGGGGAAAGCGAATTTGTGGCGCACTCGCCGCTTGCCAGCATCGGCGCCTGCGGGCCCGATGGCGCCAGCACGACCCCCGGCAAGGAGAGCCCATGCCGCGAAAACATCCGAAACGCCCCCCGGGCAAGTCCCGCCGCCGGCGCCCCGATTCGCTCCTGAAGGCCACCGAGTGGGGAATCTACGAGCCCCCGAACAAGGACAGCCTGCGCGTGGCCCGGGTGCTCGTGAACTTCGGCGTCGAGTCCGGCGTGCTGCTGGACGGTGAGGAACGCCGCCTTGCCAACCGCCGGCACATCCCGGTCGTGGCGGGGGACTACGTCTATACGGACGGCGAGGTGGTCGAGGGGGTCAAGCCGCGGGGGAAGGTGCTCGCCCGGTACGCCGAGGAGGCCGGCGTGCGCCTGGTTGCGTCGAACCTCGACCAGGTGGGCGTCGTATGCAGTGCTTCGCTGCCGCCGCTCCAGGAGGGGTTCCTGGACCGTTACCTCGTCTATTGCCGCATCGTGGAGCTGCCCCTGTTCATCGTCCTGAACAAAATGGACGAGGCGCGCGAAGGCGTCCTTGGGCGCGTGCAGGCGTATCGTGACGCGGGAGTGGACATCTATACGACCTCGGCCCTCGAGGAAACAGGGCTGGACGCGCTGGAGCAGCGGCTTCGCCGTGGCGACACGATCCTGTCCGGGCTGTCCGGGGCGGGGAAATCGACGCTGCTCAACGCCCTGCTGGACCTCGACCTGCCGGTCGGGGAGATCAGCACCGCCACCGGCAAGGGCCGGCACACGACGACAGCCGTGGAGGCCTTCCCGCTCGGCGATCACCTGGTCATCGATTCGCCGGGGATCAAGCTCTTCGGCCTTGTTGGCGTTCCGCCCGAGGACGTGGTGAAGGGGTTCCCGGAGTTCGAACCATGGGCGGAGGAGTGCCATTTCGGCGACTGCCGCCACCTCGGCGAGGACGGCTGTGCCGTGCGCGCCGCTGCGGATGAGGGCCACATCGCGCGGCTCCGGTACGAGAACTACTGCAGCCTGCTGGCAAGCCTTTCGAAGTAGCGCCGCGTCTATCCGCGCAGGCGTCCGGTCAGGAGGGTTCCGATGCGCGAGGCGTTTGCCATGAGCGTGAAGGTCAGGCCCTTCGCGGGCAGGTGGGGAAAGCCGCTTCCGTCGGCAACCGTCACGTGCCGGCAACCGTATAGACATCCTGCCGTGCCAATCTGCCACGGCCCCGGCTTCCGCGCCATCGGGAGCGTCCCGGCGTAGTGGATGCTCGATCCGTGGCCGGGGTCTATACGCTTGACGGGAATACAGCCGAGAAGGCGGACGGCACGGACCAGGTCCTGCTCACGGCGCCGGCGGAGCCGTTCCTCGCCCGCAGTGGGGCGGTACGATATCGTGAGCCTCCCGTCCGGCCCGAGCCGCACCGACTTCCCCTCGTGCGGCCGGTCCGGGTGGTGCACCCCCACGATCATGAAGCTGCCCATCCAGTAGCGGAGCAGCTCGCGCGCCTCGCGGTGGGGGAGCGGCGATTCCTTCATCAGCTTGAACGTGAGCAGTGACCGGTAGGAGTAAAACTGGGCCTGAATCCATTCGTCATCGCCGGGCGCGCGGAAGTAGGCGAGCAGTTGCGTCAGGCTGTGCCGCCGGCGCTCGACGGCCCGGCCCGCCCGCCGCCAGACAATCACCGGGTAGTAGGTGTAGGGGTTGCTGACCAGCGGCAGCGGCGTGTCCCACCCCCTGAGCGATTCGACCGCGATTCGCGCGCTGCCGAGCGCCCCCGCCGCCAGGACCAGGTGGCGCGCCTGCACGGTTGAGGCGCGCTTTTCGCGTATATCCTCGGCGTGCACGGCAACTCCATCCGTGCTTTCCTCGAAGGAGAGGACGCGGGTTGCCTCGCGGTACTCGAAGTTGGGGAACCTCTCAAGCTCCCTCAGCGTATAGACAGGGCGCCAGACCGCCTCGTCCTTGTCCGCCCAGAACTCCATGTCCAGGTAGCGCGCCGGCCCCCGGCCGCGGAAGCGCCGCGTGGCAAACGCCAGACGTGGGTGCCCGGCCAGGAATCCGAGCGCGTGCAGCCGCGCCCGCCGGTGCATGTACAGCCGGTGCACCTCCCGCGCATTTCGGTCCTGATGCGCCGGCGGCAGCAGGCCCGGCGAGTCGCCAAAGATGCCCGCCAAATCGTCTCCGCTGGTGCCGCAGATGCCCGTGCGTGCGGTGACCGCGTCGTAGTGCGGCTGGAGTTCCCTGCGGCCGATCGGCCACCCATCCATTTCCTCGTCCGTGAAGGGCGTGCTGGAGGCTCCCCACGCCGCCGCGAGCCCGCCGAGAGAGGTGGCCTCGAGCGCCTGGAACCCGTCCTCGATGTTTTTCGGATAGAGCGCGTCGCTCCCACGCGCAAGGTGCTGGCGGGGGGGAGTGAGCTGCGCACCGACGCGTACCGAGCCGAAGGGGATGCCTTCGAACTCGCCGCCAAGGAAATACCGGTGCTGTTCGGGGTCGGTGCGCCGGAGCGAGAGGAAGTCCTCCGGCGGAACGTCCGGCGTATAGACGGTGTCGCGCTCCCCCGTGTCCAGCATCAGCACGCGCAGGCCCGCCTCGGCGAGCGGCCAGGCGGCGCTGACGGCGCTGGCGCCCGAGCCGGCGATCAGGACGTCAACCATCGTCCCCTGGCGAGCGGAAAGACCGCCAATCCGAGAAGTAGCTTCACCGCTGCCTTCGCAAGTCCGGCAGCGGTCAGGACCATCAGGGCCGGGCGCGAGGCGCTGGCGGGCAGGAAGTCCCGTGCTCCCTCCGGGCTGGCTTCGAGCACCGCCGCCATGATGAACATGCGTGCGCGCAGGGGGTGGGCGGGTTGAAGCACGCCGCAGGCGGCGTCCAGCGGTCCGGCGAGCCAGGGCAGCCGGACCGCTGTGCGAAGGATGTTGCGCTCGGCGGGAGTGAGGCGCTCCTCAGGGGCGAGGCGCGTGCAGGCGGCGGCGTATCTGGCGGCGCGTTCCCTGCCGCAGGGCCGGCCGGTCAGGCACCGCGCGAACGCCTCCGCCTCCCGCCGCGAAGTCATGACTCGTTACCGACGAAGCGCTTGTCGCTCTCGAAGGCCTTGTGGATCGCGCGCACCGCGTCCTCCAACTGCTTCTCGTCGATGACGCAGGAGATTTTGATCTCCGAGGTGCTGATCATCTGGATGTTTATCCCCGCATCGCCCAGCGCCTTGAACATCCGCGAGGCCACTTCAGCGTGCGAACGCATGCCGACGCCGACGGCGCTGACCTTCGCGATGGAGGGATCGCCGATGACCCGCCCTGCCTTGAGGTCCTGCCGAAGGCCCTCGGCCAGCTCCAACGCCTTTTCGTAATCGCTGTGCGACACGGTGAAGGTAATGTCGTTGAGGTCGTCCTCGCGGGCGATGTCCTGGATGATCATGTCCACGACGATGCCTGCGGCGCCAAGGCGGCCAAAGACTTCCGCCGCGATGCCAGGCCTGTCGGGTACCTCCAGCAGGGCGATCTTCGCTTCTCCACGGTTGAATGCGACACCACTGACAACAACGTCTTCCATTTCCGGCTCCTCGGGGACGACGAACGTTCCCGGTTCGTCGTGAAGATAGCTTCTGACGTGAAGGGTCACGCCGTAGTTCTTGGCGAATTCGACGCTGCGGGACTGCAGGACCCCGGCGCCGAGCGAGGCGAGTTCGAGCATCTCGTCGTAGCTGATCCGCTCGATCTTGCGTGCTGTGGGGCAGATGCGCGGGTCGGTCGTAAAGATTCCATCCACGTCCTTGTAGAACTCGCAGATGTCTGCGTTGATGGCGGCGGCGAGCGCCACGGCGGTGATGTCGGACCCGCCGCGGCCGAGCGTGGTCAGCTCGCTGTCCTCGGTTGTTCCCTGGAAGCCCGCCACGACCGGGGTGCGGCCCTCATCGAGCGCGGTGGAGAGCTTCTCGGTGGATATTTCGCGGATGCGGGCCTTGCCGAAGATGTTTTCGGTCAGGATGCCCACCTGCAGGCCCGTCAGGCTGCGGGCGGGGACTCCGGCCGCTTCGAGCGCCAGCGCCATCAGGGCGATGGACTGCTGTTCGCCCGTGGACATGAGCATGTCCAGCTCGCGTGCCGGTGGTTCGGGCATCAGGCTCTTCGCCATGGCGAGCATCCGGTCGGTCGCGTCGCCCATAGCGGAGACGGTGACGACGACCTGATGCCCCTGACCGCGGGACCTCTTGACGATCTCGGCGATCTTCTTGTACTTTTCCGGGATGAACTGGGCGCCGAAAAGGGGATCGTTCGCCTTGCGGGACTTTCCCTTTCCTTTGTCTCCCAGGGCATCCCCTCCGTATTTCTGAACGATTAAGGCCAAGGTTACCTCCTTGTATGTTTGGGGCCTGTTGCCTGCGGTTGGCTGGGTTGTGGTCCGGCACCGTCCGGGGGGCAGGTTCCGTGCCGGAGACAAATATAAAGCATCCTTGCCACTCCCCCCGGGGACCAAGCCTAAATCGCACCTGCCCGGCACCGTCCGGGAGCCAGCCAACGCGGAAAAGAGCCCCTTTGTGAGAACTGTCTTCTTCGGGACGCCGGATTTCGCCGTCCCAACGCTCCGTGCCTTGCTCGAATCGCGCCATACTGTGGCGGCTGTGGTCACCCAGCCGGACAAGCCGGTGGGGCGTGGCCGCAAGCTGGCCTCCCCGCCCGTCAAGCTCCTTGCCCTGGAGCATGGGCTCCCGGTGCTCCAGCCCGAATCGGTCCGCACGGAGGAGTTCTTCTCCGAGTTCGCCGCCCTGGAACCGGACGTGGCCGTGGTCACCGCCTACGGGAAGATACTCCCCGTGCCCGTGCTGGAGACTCCGAAGCACGGCTGCCTGAACGTCCACGCCTCGCTCCTGCCTGCCTACCGTGGCGCCGCGCCGGTGCAGTGGGCCATCATAAACGGCGAGACGCGCACCGGCGTGACCATCATGAAGATGGACCAGGGTATGGACTCCGGCCCCATCATTGCCACGAGCGGGGTGGACATCCTGGAGGACGACGACGCCCGCTCGCTGGCGGACCTGCTGGCCTTGGAAGGGGCCCGGCTCATGGTTCGCGTGCTGGATGAGCTGGAGGAGACCGGCACGCTCCCGCTCACCGAACAGGACCACGGCGCCGCCACCCGCGCGCCGCTCATCAAGCGCGAGATGGCCCGGATCGACTGGTCTTGGCCCGCGGAGACGATTCACTGCGCCGTGCGCGGATTCCTCCCCTGGCCGAAGGCCTACACCACCGCCGGTGGCAAGGAGCTGAAGATCACCGGTGTCGAAGCCGTCGATCCCGCGTGGCTTTCCGCCACCGCCTTCCACGAGCGCGTTCCCCCCGGCATGGTGGTGGACATCTTCAAGGGCCGTGGGTTCGTGGTCCGCACCGGAGGCGAGAAGGAGGCGCTGCTCGTGACCAAGGTCCAGCCGCCCGGGCGTGCGGAGATGGGCGCCATCGACTTCGTCAATGGCGGGGGCATCTCCGTCGGTGACGTGCTTGGCCGTTAGTACGAAGGGTTCTTGTTCTTCTTCTCAATGATGGTGCGGAGCTGAACGCACATGCGGGCGAAGGGTTTCGCACGCAGCCGGCCGACCGGTATATACGGGCAGGTCTCGCACAGTTTCGCCGGCTCGTCGATGCACAGCTCGCACAACCCGTAGGTCCCCTTTTCTAGCCGGTAGATCGCCTCGTTGACCGAGGCGAAGCGCTCCTCCTCGTATCGGCGCGCGAGGTAGGTGCTCTCCAGCGCCGAGCTGTCCGAGGCGGCATCCGCCTGGTGGCTGGAGAACGTGGCGTGGGTCGTCTGGCGGTTGCTCTCGGCGATCTCGTCCAGATGGCGCAGGTCGCGCAGGAGCCGCTCGCGCTCTTCCTGGAGCATCTTGCGAAGCTCCTTCAGCTCGGCCGCCTTGTACGGGGCCTTGGGGCGTTTCTTCGGCTTCCTGGGCTTGGGTTTTGTTTCGGCAGTGGTGTCGGCGGTTTTCTTCGTGCCGGCACGTGATGCGGTTGCGGGCTTGGCGGTGCCGCGCGTCCCTTCCTCTTCCTGCTTTTTGGCCGGGTGGGACTTCTCGCGCAGTTCGAGAAGCTTGCGCAGGTGTTTGCTGCGCGTCTTGGTTTGCTTGGTAGCTTTGGCCCTCTTGGTGGCCGGTTGCGGTTGTTCTGAACTGGACATGGAGCTGGCTTTACCTTTTTGGCTCTTGGCGGCCTTGGTGGTGGTTTTTCCACTCTTCGTTGAAGCCTTGTTCGCCGTGGTTGCCGTCTTCCTGGTGGCGGTTTTCTTTGCTGGCGATTTCGCGGCTGCGGTCTTCTTTGCAGCCGTTGACTTCCTTGCAGTATCGTCCTTTGCCTTGGCCGGGTCACTCTTTTTTTTGCGCGGGGTGGTGCTCTGGGCAGGTTTTTTCATGGCTTTGGCAGTGGGGGTGCCGGCCGTGCGCGGCTTTTTCGCTTTTGCCGCGGCTGCGGTGCGGGTCTTGGGGGCTGACCTGGCCGCGGTGGAACCTCCGCTTTTTTCCGCCGTGGTCTTGCGCTTGCGGGCGGGGGAGCCGGGAGCGGCAGCGGCCGTCTTGCGGGTCTTGTCTTCCGCGGCTTTCTTTTTCATTTCTAGCCAGTCCTCCTCAGGACGTCCGCACACCGCGGACACAATTCCGGATGCCCTGCATCCGCTTCATTTCCTTCAAACCAGTGCCAGCAACGCGGGCAGCGCCTTCCCCGGGCCTTGTCCGCTTCCACACTGACGAAAAGCCCGTTCGTGCGCAGTTCCTCGGGCACGGCTCCGGGCTCGTTTTCCTCCACCGCCACCTGCGAAACGATGAAGAAGTCCGCAAGCCACTGCCCCTCCCGCCGGAGAAACGCAAGCGTTTCCGGGTCGGTCGCCCGTAGAACGATCCGCGCGTCGAGGGAGTTGCCGATCACCTTGTTCTCCTTGGCCCGAAGCGGCTCGATTTGCCGCGTCACCTCGGCGCGAAGCGTCAGCAGCCGTTCCCACTTTTCCGCGAGTTCGGCGTTCTCCCACTCCTTGTGCGGCTGTGGGAAATCCTCAAGATGCACGCACGACACGGGGCCGTTGCCGGGCAGGTGCTCCCATGCCTCATCCGCCGTGAACGGAACGATCGGGGCCAACAGCCGCGGCAGGGCCGAGCCGATGTGATGAAGCGCTGTCTGCGTGGAACGCCGGACCGCGTCGTCCGCCGCAGAGCAGTAAAGCCGGTCCTTCACCATGTCGAGGTAGAGCGAACCCAGCTCCGTAATACAGAAACCGTTCACAAGATGATAGACACGGTGGAACTCGAACCGCTCGTAGGCGTTGTGGACCTTGCGCACCAGGTCGTTGAGCCGGCTGAGCACCCAGCGGTCGTCCTCGCCGAGTTGCTCGAACGGCACTGCGTGGCGCACCGGGTCGAAGTCCGCAAGGTTGCCCAGCACGAACCGCAGCGTGTTACGGATGCGGCGGTAGGCGTTGGCGATCTGCTTGAGCGCGTTGGGCGAGATGGACACGTCGCCCCGGTAGTCCTCCGAGGAGACCCACATGCGCAGCACGTCCGCGCCGTTTTGCTCCACCACCTTGAGCGGGCTGATCACGTTGCCGAGCGACTTGGACATCGGCCGCTTCTGCTCGTCGAGCACGAAGCCGTGCGTGAGCACCGCGCGGAACGGCGAGGAGCCCTTCACCCCCACGGCGACCCAGAGCGAATGCTGGAACCAGCCGCGGTGCTGATCGGCGCCTTCGAGGTAAAGGTCCGCCGGCCATTTGAGGTCGAACCCGTCGTTCAGCACGGCAAGGTGCGAGGAGCCCGAGTCGAACCACACGTCGAAGGTGTTGAACTCCTTCTCGTAGTGCTCCGCTTCGGCCTTCATGCTTTCCGGGAGGAAATCCTCCAGCGGGCGTCTATACCAGCAGTCGGTGCCTTCCTCACTCACGAAGCCGATGAACTTGTCTATCAGTTCGAGCGGGAGCAGGCCCTGGCGGGTGCGCTTGTCCACGATGGAGGGAATCGGCACACCCCAGGAACGCTGGCGCGAGAGGCACCAGTCCGGCCGGCCCCGCAGCATGTTGGTGATGCGCTCGTACCCCCACTTGGGGATCCACTCAACGTTCTCGCACTCGGCCAGCGCCTTCTCCCGCAGCCCATCCTTGTCCACGGCCATGAACCACTGCTCGGTGGCGCGCATGATGACCGGTTTGCGCGAGCGCCAGGAATACGGGTAGCTGTGCTTGTATGGCCCGTCGGCCAGCAGCGTCCCGTCCGCGCGCATCTTCTCCACGATCTTCTTGTTTGCATCGAAGACCGAGACGCCCTCCATGCCGGGGTACTGCGCGGTGAAGCGTCCGCGCTCGTCCACAGGATTGAAGACTTCCAGGCCGTAGCGCTTGCCAATCTCAAAGTCCTCCACGCCGTGACCCGGCGCGGTGTGAACGCAGCCGGTGCCCTGCTCCAGGGTTACGTGGTCGCCCAGGATGAGCAGCGATTCCTTCGGCAGCAGCGGGTGCTGGCAGCGCTGGTTTTCCAGCGCGGCGCCGGAGAACTCCTCCACCACCTCGCCTTCGGTGAGCCCGGTTTCCTTCTTGAAGCTCTCCAGCAGGCCCTTCGCCACGACGTAGGTCTCGCCGCCGGACCGCCAGGCCACGTACTCGAAGGAGGGGTGCAGGCAGACTGCCAGGTTCGCCGGAAGCGTCCACGGCGTCGTCGTCCAGATAACGACACTCGCCTTGCCGCCCTTCAGCGATTCCACCGGCGGGTCGCCCAGCAGAGGGAACTTCACGTAGATGGAGCTGGAAACGTGGTCGTCGTTATAGACGATCTCCGCCTCGGCCAGCGCCGTCTCGAAAACCGGGTCCCAGTGGACCACCTTCAGGCCCTTATAGACGTAGCCCTTCTCCACCAGGGAGCGGAGCGCTCCAAGTATCGCGGTCTCGTACCTCGGGTCCATGGTCACGTACTGCTTTTCCCACTCGCCACCGATGCCCAGGCGCTCGAACTGCTCGCGCTGGCGCGCCATCCAGTAACGGGCGGACTCGGCGCACAGCTCGCGGATTTCCAGCGGGGACTTCGAATCGTAGGTGCCCTGCTTGCGCAGTTCCTCCACGACTTTTTGCTCGATCGGCAACCCGTGGCAGTCCGACCCATGGACGTAATGCACGCGGAAGCCTGCCATCGTCTTGTAGCGGACGATCATGTCCTTGAGGGATTTGTTCAGCGCATGGCCGATGTGGATGTCGCCGTTGGCGTAGGGCGGCCCGTCGTGAAAGACGTAATCCGGCCTGTCGCGCCTCTCGCGCAGCTTCCCGGTAAGGTGCATGTCCTGCCATTTCTTCACGCGCAGGGGTTCGCGCTGGGGCAGGTTGCCGCGTTGGGGGAACTCGGTTTTTGGCAGATTGACGGTCTTGCTGTAATCGAACTCTTCTTGGACAGTCATATACGGGAATTCTTCCGTTCCGGAAACGTTGTCTTCGGGGGCCCTGGGCTACGAGTCCAGTTTCTCGAGCAGCCCGAGTACCAGCGAGCTGCGGTCCTCCTCGCGGCTGTTCGCCACGGCGATGATCTCCTCCACGTGGGCGGGCTTGAGCGCATCGGGCAGACACTCATCGGTCACGGTGGAGAGCGCCACCGCCCTCAGGCCGGCGTGCGCCGCGACGATGACCTCGGGGATCGTGGACATGGTGACAAGGTCCGCCCCGATCCGCTGGAACATGCGGTACTCTGCGGCGGTCTCCAGGTTCGGCCCGGTTACGGCGACCAGCACGCCCAGGTGGGTGCGGATTCGGCGCTCCAGTCCGACGGCCTCCATTTTGGCGATCAGCTCGCGGTCGTAAGGCTGGCTCATGTCCGGAAAGCGCGGGCCCAGCCGGTCGTCGTTCGGCCCGATCAGCGGATTGTCCCCCATCATGTTGATGTGGTCGGTCGCGATCACGAGCGACCCCACCGGGATGAGCGGGTTCACCGAGCCCACCGCGTTCATCACGACGAGAATCTCCACGCCGAGCGCCTTCATCACCCGAATGGGAAACGTCACCTGTTCGAGCGTGTACCCTTCGTAGCGGTGAAACCTGCCCTGCATGACGACGCACTTCTGCCCGCTCAGCTCCCCGAAACAAAGGTTCCCATGGTGGCTCTCCACCGTGGAGACGGGGAAGTGGGGGATGTCGTCGTAGGGCACTTTGACGAGCCCGGAAGGCTGTTCCGCCAGACTTCCCATGCCAGTCCCGCAGATGATTCCCACCCGTGGGGCGAGAGAAGTCTTTGTCTGGAGAAACTGGACCGCTTCCTGGATTCTGTCATACAGTGCCATGATATGGGAGAAACTCCTTCGCGGGATTTGGCGGGGGTGGTGGCTGTGGCTACGGGGGTGCCTCCCCGGGTCCGGGGATGCCAACGTCCCTGAGCTTGCGGCGCAAGTGTTCCGATGCGTGTGCGCCCTTCACGAGGAGAAGCTTGTGGCGGGAGTTCCCGCCGCGGGCGACTGAGACGTGGGACGGTGAGACCGCGCATGCCCGCGCCACAAATCGGCAAAGCCGTTCGTTGGCCTTTCCGTCCACGGGCGGTGCGTCCACCCAGACCTTCAGGGCCCCGGCGCGAAGGCCGGCGAAGGCGGTTTTGCTGGCCTTGGGCTGGGCATAAAGCCTCAGCTTACAGCCTGTGGGGGTATCTTCCAAGTACGGTGGATCCAATGATTTACGCCTCTGCTCCGGTTTCTGCCGGCTGGCGCGGCCCGTGAAAGGGCATCTTGGTTCGGCTCGCGGCCCCCGGGTGTCAAGGTGAAGTGGCTGAGGGTGGCGCACCTGAGTGCGAAAAAACTGCCCGAAACCGCAATTTGAACCTTGAGTTTCCGACCCCACTTATGCACAACATCCCTCAGGCAGCCGAGAAAAGGCTTCGACCCAAACTCCATCCGGTAAGCGATATGGCCAAGATCACCTTCTACTGGAAGCCGCGCTGTGCCACCTGCCGGCAGGTGAAAAAGTTCCTTGAGGAACGGGGACACGACGTTGACTGCCGGGATCTGGACGATTATCCGCCTCCGCGCTCGTTGCTGGAAACCCACATCGACGCGAAAAACGTAAAGGCCTACCTCAACACAAGGTCCAATGCCTACCGCGAGCATGGCCTCAAGGACGATCCCCCAACGAAGAAGGGTGCCATCGAACTGATGATGCGCGATCCCAACCTCATAAAGCGGCCCATAGCCGTCAGTGGCAAGCTGGCCGTCTTTGGCAACGACCCCGAGCTCCTCAAGGAACTGGGAGAATAATCTCCCCACCAACGGCAGAGCACTTCGTGAGCCTTGACCCGGGCCGGTCTTCTCCGTGAAGACCGGTCCGTCTTGTTGGACTACTGTCCTCTTATCGAACGGACCAACTCCCTCCCTCCATGATCCTTCAGCGATACGTACTGCGAGAGTTGATCGCGCCCTTCATCATCAGCGTGCTCTTCTTCTCCTTTATCATGCTCCTCCGCCAGCTCTTCCGCATTGCCGAGCTGATCCTGGAGGCCCGGGTCGATCTGGTAACGATGAGCGAGCTGACCGCGATCATCGTCGTCACCCTTCTCATCCTTACCGTCCCCATGGGCGCCATGCTCGGCACGCTGGTGGGCATTGGCCGGCTGACCTCGGAGAACGAGATTCTGGCCATGCGCGTGGCGGGCATTTCCCTCCCGCAGATATTCCTCCCCGTGTTCATCGTGGCGTTTCTTGGCTCGATCGCCCTGACGTGGACGAGCGTCAGCTTCATCCCCAACCTGCTGCAGCGGCTGGAGGAACGGCAATCGGTCATCGAGTTCGAACTGCTCACCCGTCTCGAACCCGGGCGGAACTATGGGGACCTGGCTCCCCGGGGGGCGGACGTCTCGCTCTTTTTCGAGGAGCGGGGCGAGCGCCAGGCTGGCGACGGGCCCTACACCCTGCGCATGAAGCAGGTCGCCCTTCGCGTGGAGGGTGAGGCGCAACAACTCGCCGGGGCGCAGGTCGCCGGAACCAGCGGCCCCGAGCGCCGCGAAAGCGTCTTCTTCTCGGAGCGCGGCACCATCATCGGCGACTACGAAACCCGCAGCGTCCGCCTCATTCTGGAGGACGGGATTCTCATCCCGCTCGAACGCGCCAACCCCGTCCGCGAAAGCTCTGTCCGCTTCGAACAGATGGAGCACGTCATCACTCCCCGTACGGACGAGGAGCGGCTCGACCGCATCGACCCGCGGACCCTGACCCTGAACCAGTTGCGCGGCATCATCGCCGTCGAGCCCACGGGTGAAATGTACGCCGATCCCGCCCGCGGCCGGCTGACGCGCGAGTGGCAGGCCTACCTCAACGCCAAGACGGAGCTCTACCAGCGCTTCACGCTCCCCTGGAGCCTGCTCGCCTTCGTGCTCATCGCCGTGCCGCTCGCGGTGGAGCTTCGCCCGCAGGCAAAGACTGTCGCTTTCTTCATCGCCATCGGTCTGTTTACCCTTTACTATGTCATGTTCACCTCTGCCGGGGCGCTCGGCATGATGAACAGCCCGCTGACCCTGCCAGCCTACCTCGCTCCGAACCTGCTGATCGGAGCGGTGGGACTGTTTCTCTTCTGGAAGGTGCAGCGATCATGACCGCACCGGTACTTAGACCGCTCTATCGTTCGGA
>SLMS01000330.1 GCA_007133495.1 Candidatus Sumerlaeota bacterium
CGATCGCCGAAGAACTCTGCGACCGGCTCGGGATCATCACGCACGGCACGCTCAAGTTCCTCGGCTCGATCCCGGACCTTGGCCGGCAGCTCTCCCGTGAGGGAACGCTGGAGGACCTTTTCCTCGAGCTGACCGCCGACGGCGTGACGGCCCAGGCGGGCAATCCTTTCGCCGAGGGCGCGCAGACCGCCCCGCCACCGGCCTGAGGAGGGACGCCCCGTGGAATCCGTCCGCGAAGCAAACGAGCAACTCCTCCCCGAACGCCCGGAACGTGGCCTGACCGACGGCATGCTGGAGGCGGCGCACACGCCTGTCCTCCTGCGCGCCAAGGCAAAAATCGCCGCCAACGCCATCCGCCACGTCCGCAGGCACGTCTATCTTCACCTGGCAGCGGGGACGGGACTTGTGCTGTTCCTCATCGGCGGAGGGACAGGCCTTTTCTATTATATATTTAATTTCCTGATGGCGCAGGATATTTTCGGGCCGCCGCTCATGGACCGGCTGGTCGGTGCGGTGTTCCTGATCTTCTTCGTGATGCTCCTTTTTTCGAACCTGATCATCACGCTTTCGACAACGTATATCTCCCGGGAGACCGATTTTCTGATGGGATTGCCGATCAGCCGGCAGTCGATCTTCCGCCAGAAGCTGATCGAATCGATCGTGTACAGTTCCTGGGCGTTCGCCATGCTGAGCCTGCCGCTTTTCGCCAGCCTCGGCATCTCGCGCGGAGCTGAATGGTATTACTACCCGCTCGCGCTGTTCATGATCGTGCCGTTTCTGGTTATTCCCGCCACGCTGGGGGCCATCGTGACAATGTTCGTCACGGCGATTTTTCCCGCCCGCCAAACGCGCGTTCTGGTCATTGCCCTGGCCGTGCTGTCGGTCGTGGGTGCGGTGGCGCTGGCGCGGCTCAGCGGCATGGGACGCCTTCTTGCCACGGCAAGCGAGCAGGACTTCCTCCAGATCATGAATGCGCTGGCGCTGGGGAACTCGCCCCTCCTGCCGAGCGCATGGCTCACGAACGGGCTGCTTGCCATCGCCCCGGCGGACGCGGCGGACATCAGCATCGGCGGCTATTTCTATTGGTTTGCGATGATGACGGCCACCTCGCTCTTCCTGCTGGAGGCCTGCCGCTGGCTTGTCCCGCCGCTCTATTATCGCGGGTGGTGCCTGTCGCGGGACGCGGCGCACAGGGAGGTCGAAACGAACGCCCGCTTCTCGCCCTTCCGCATGATAGACAGGCTGCTCGAACGCTTCTTCCGCCGGCCCACCGCCGGGCTGCTGAGCAAGGACCTCAAGACCTTCTGGCGCGACCCGTCCCAGTGGACCCAGCTCGTCATCCTGTTCGGGCTGATGGTGATATACGTCGTCAACCTCGGCTGGTCGCAGCGTTACAGCGAGACCATGTCGCTCGTCGTCAGCGACTGGCGCGTGATGCTGTCGTTCTTCAATCTGGCGGCGACGTGCTTCATCCTCTCCATCCTGACGACGCGGTTTGTCTATCCCATGCTGAGCCTGGAGGGCCGCGGCTTCTGGACCGTTGGCCTGGCTCCGATCCCACGCAGCCGGGTTGTCTGGCAGAAGTTCGCCCTCTGCCTGCTGCTCTGCCTTGTGGTTTCCCTGCCGCTGACCGTGCTGTCCGGCTATATCCTGCGGGTGAGTTTCGGGTTCATGCTGATGAGCCTCGCCATGGTCGGCCTGCTCAGCCTTGGGCTGACGAGCCTGAGCATCGGCATTGGCGCCACGCTGCCGGACTTCCGTGAGGACAACCCCGCGCGCATCGCCAACGGCGTCGGCGGCACGCTCAACGTCCTGCTCTCGCTTGCCTACGTCTCGGTCAGCGTCGTCCTGCTCGCGCTCCCCGCCGTCGTCATGGAGGGCGGCGACCGCGGCGCGGCGCTCATCCAGCGTTATGCCATTCCCTACCTTGTCATCACGGCCGGCATACAGATCGCCGCCGTCGCCCTGCCGCTCCGGCTGGGCCTGCAACGCTGGAACCGGCTGGAGTTCTGAGTGACACTCCGGAAGGAAGGGCGGTCAGGAAACCTTTTCACGGTCCCGGGAGGGGCTGGCGGAGGAGGGGTCCTCTTTTGGCCTCTCGCCTATGAGCTCCTCACGCGGTTCCGCCTCCCGCCGGGATTCCTTCTCACTGTCCTCTTTTTCGCGGGAAGCCGACCGGCGGCGCTCCTTCTTTTCATCCTCCCCGTCGTCGTCCGTCCACGATTCGGTCATCTTCGTGCTGGCGTCCTTGAATTCGCGGACGCCGCGGCCGAGGAGGCTCGCCAGTTTCGGAATGTTCTTCGGGCCGAAAATCAGCAGCACCACCACAAGGGCGATGATCAGTTCGGTCGGTCCGATATTTGGCAGAAGCGCCAGATGGTAGAGCATGGCTGTGGTTCTCTTTCCGCCGGGCGGCAAACCGGGCCCGGACTGGCGACAGAATGCCTCCGCCAGGCAGGTGCCTGTCAAGCACGGCCCGGAGCCGCGGCCCCATGACGCCCCCCGGCGTACCCCTCGCCAGCGAGCACCAGCGCCGGGCCTTCCGGACCCGGCTGCTCCGCTGGTACCGCCGTAACGGGCGCGACCTGCCATGGCGCCGCACCGCCGATCCCTACGCCATCTGGCTCAGCGAGATCATGCTCCAGCAGACCACCGTGGCCACCGTCCTCCCGCGCTGGGAGCGCTTCCTCGGGCGTTGGCCCACGGTGGAGGCCCTCGCCGCCGCGCCCCTGGCCGAGGTGCTCCACGAATGGTCGGGCCTCGGCTACTACGCCCGCGCCCGCAACCTCCACCGCGCCGCCCGCGCCGTGGCGGAGGAGCACAACGGCCGCCTGCCGGGCAGCTCTGCCCAATTGCGCGAACTACCCGGCATGGGGCCCTATACAGCAGCGGCCGTGGCCTCCATCGCCCACGGGGAGCCCGCCGCCGTGCTCGACGCTAACGTGGAACGCGTCCTCACGCGCCTGACCGCCTTGGAGCAGGACGCCCGCTCCACCGCAGGAAAGCGCCACCTCCGCGAATGGGCCGCGGCGCTTCTCCACCCCCGGCACCCCGGCGACCACAATCAGGGCATGATGGAACTCGGCGCCACGGTCTGCACGCCCAGGGCCCCGGATTGCGGCACCTGCCCCGTGGCCGGGTTCTGCCTCGCGCGCCAGAAAGGCCGGCCGGAGCGCTATCCCCTCCTCCCCCGCCGCCAGCCCGTGGAGAGGGTGCGTGAGGCCGCCATCCTGCTCGACCGCCGTGGTCGGTTCCTTGTTCTGCACCGCCGGAAGGACGTCAGCTTCGGCGGCATGTGGGAACTCCCGCGCGTGCGCTGCGCGCCGGAAGAAGATCCCGTGGAGGCCGCGCGCCGGGCGGCAAGGGAGGCGGCCGGCCTCGCCACCGAGC
The DNA here is from genome assembly GCA_007133495.1 of Candidatus Sumerlaeota bacterium. GTDB lineage: Bacteria > Sumerlaeota > Sumerlaeia > SLMS01 > SLMS01 > SLMS01. Next base: position 3,391 of record SLMS01000330.1, read on the forward strand.
ACACCGAAGGCCCCCTCCTCGAACTGCGCCACACGGTCATGCGGAGCCGCATCCACCTGACGCTCTGGCGCGCGCAGGCGCCCCGGGGCACCGTCCTCCCCGGACCGGAGCACCAGGAATTCCGCTGGGTTGCGCCTGAGCACTGGCTGTCCCTGCCGAAGTCCTCCACGCAGGCGCGCATCGCCGGTTTCCTGCTGGAGCAGGGCGCAAAAAAAGTGGGCACAAAAGGGCCGCTTCGCGCTTGACTTGGGAAGGGAGGACCAACACTCTTCCGGTCCTCGCGCGGGCCATAGCGGGCGCCGCGGAGGAAGCTGGGCGGATAGCTCAGTTGGTTAGAGCGCCAGCCTTACAAGCTGGAAGTCACAGGTTCGAATCCTGTTCCGCCCACCACAGGGCCCGGGCGGGGTTCGCGAAAAACGAGTGGGGGCGTAGCTCAGTTGGTTAGAGCGCCGGCCTGTCACGCCGGAGGCCGCGGGTTCAAGTCCCGTCGCTCCCGCCACTCTCCACGAACGAGAAAAGGATCACGGCTCCGCACCCCGCGGAGCCTTTGCTATTGTTGCGCGGCAGGTTGTGCAGGGCGCGGCTCATCCCTCCGGGTCCGCTTCGCTCAGCCGACGCTCTCTTTCCACGATTTCGCGCTCGCGCTGGATTTCCCGGACCAGCTCTTCTTCCGTCGGCAGGTACAACTTATAGCGGCTTGCGAATATCTGGTTGTTGCCCTCCGGTAGGGTGTACCGCACGACAGCCTCGTTCTTGTCCGTGCAAAGGACAATTCCGATGGGCGGGTTTTCTCCATCCTGAGTGATCTCGCGCTGATAGTAGTTTACGTACATCTGCATTTGCCCGAGGTCCTGGTGAGTGAGCGGCCCCGCTTTCAAGTCGATCAGCACGAAGCTGCGTGTCAGACGGTTGTAAAATACGAGGTCGATGAAGTAATGTTGGCCGTCGATCGTGATCCGCGACTGCCTGCTCATGAACGCGAAGCCCTTGCCCAACTCCAGAAGGAACTCCTGGAGCTTCTCGATCAGTGCACTCTCAAGGTCCGTTTCGAGGAGTTTGCCGGATTGGGGAAGACCAACGAACTCCAGGACGAAGGGGTCCTTCACAAGGTCCGCGGAAGTCTGCAGGACCTGACCCTTCCGGGCCAGGTCCATCAGCCCTCGCTTGTCCCGGCTGAGCGCGAGCCGCTCGAAGAGCAACGAGTGAATCTGGCGCTCCAATTCCCGGGTTGACCAGCCGGAGGCCACCGCCTCCGCTTCGTAAAATGCCCGGGTCTCGGGCTTCTCCACCCGCAAGAGCAGCCGGTAATGGGTCCAGGACAATTCGCGACGCAGCGCGTCGCATTTGGGATAAGTCAGGTATAGGGCCCGCATATGCTGGAGGTTTGTGCGGTCGAACCCTCTTCCGAAGTCCGCCCTCAAGCGCCGGGAGAGTGCCTTGAGAATCTCCGCCCCGTAGGCTGCGCGTTCGCGGCCGCTCTGTTCCTCCTCCACGATCAGCCGCCCTATTTCCCAGTAGCAGCGCACCATCTCGTGATTGACCGCACGCCAGGCCCGTCCGCGCGCAGCGGCCAGCACATCGCGAATCTGTGCATAAAGCGAATCAATGGGAAGAGGAGACGATGGTGTCGAATCGGCCATGACCTGAGGTCTCACATTTTCGGGGCTTCGGCTGGGGTGAAGGTGGGCAAACGGCAGCCGGGAGAGCAAGCAGGAGATGAAGCCGTGCGGAGTGCGGAGAGGGAAGAAATCTGGAAACTGGCAGCAGGGTACCTGCGTATCGATTGCCCGGGCGTATAGAAACGCTTTCGTGCTCGATCGTGTTCGCCCATCCACAAACGCTCTCAAGAACCCCTGCACGGGTCATGTGCGCACGGAACCCTTTGACGTTGACAAGCACTGGAGGGTGCGGGACCCTGAGCAGGGTTACCGGGATGAATACTGCCGGCCACGCAATAGCGGGGAAGCGATGATGCATGAGGTAGCGGGGCACCACCCATCCGAACCCGGCCTCCCCGCCGGGCGGCCCTTCAAGGTGAAGGCAGCCGCGGGGCTCGCTGTATTGATATACGTGATGCTTCCGGCGCTGGGTGTGGTGGTGGAGCTTCTTGCACCCGGTTTTGTAGAGCCACAGGGGCGGCCTCTCGCATGGCACGAGTTGCTGATGATGGGACTCACGGCCTTCGTGATGGCCGCGGTCATCCATCTCTTCTGGAATGGACGAAACTGGGCGAGGTGGTTTTTCCTTGCGTGGTTTGGTGTCTGGGTGGCCGTGGATGTCTGGCGGATTGCGGCGTTGGCGGTGTCATACGCTCCGCTCGTCGTGCTGGTCATCGAGGCAGGCCTCGCTTGGCTGTTCTTTGCACTGGCCGGCATTCCGGTGGCCCTGTTGTTTGTGGAGCCCTCCTCCACGTGGTTCCGCAAATCAAGGGAAGCAGGGCGCGGCGTGGATACGTCCAGCACCCAAGAGCCCCGCCACGCAGGCACGTAAGCATCACAACGAGGAACGGAGGAAGCCGTCATGAATAACCCAACACTGCCCGAGCACCGCGAACAGTTCCAGACAGTGGCGGACGTTCTGGCCCGACGGCCGTGGCCAGTGCAAATTGCCGTTTTGTTACTCCTCATTGATCTGACACTGGGCCTGTTCGTCGCGCTGGGAGAGTTTGTCTTGTCCGTCATAAGCCCTCTTGCCTACGTTGCTCTTCTCGGTCCCATAGAGTCGAACACGGCCTGACTCCAGGCGCAGAACTCCTCGCTCTTGTGGTCGTCGCACTTCTGCGCTGCGGGCTGATCTATCTTATATGGAATGGTCGAAACTGGGTAAGACTACTTCTCCTCGTCGTCGGCATTCTTCAGATTCTGCAGCATTTGATCCTGATACTGGTGTTTGTGGTGGCGATTCTCGCCGAACCACTGTTGAGTCTCATTATGGTGATGGCTCTTGGCGCCGGGCTGGCGCTGATGGTTGCCTCGCTCACCCTCTTGTTCCACCCGGAGTCAAACTACTGGTTCCGCCGGCTGAAGGAAGCAAGGCAGACAAACCGTATCGAAAGACGCCGCCAAAAGACCATGGCTTCGCCGGTTTCCTGATACAGGTGCCGGCCCCAGCCCCGAAAACTCCTTGCGCCGGATGGTGTCCTGACGGACAGGGAGGGTGATTCCAGTCCCGCGCGGAGGCCCTTCCATGAGCCCGACTCCAAATACCCGGCCCGTAAAATGGGGCGTCATCGGCTGCGGAATTATTGCCCGGAACGCCGTCTGCCCTGCAATTAATGTGTCTCATGGCGGGGAACTGGTGGCCGTCGCCAGCAGAACGGCAAAGCGGGCGGCGCAACTCGCGGAGGAGGTCCACGCGCCACGTTCACATGGGAGCTACGAGGCACTTCTGGACGACCCGGAGGTCGAAGCAGTCTATATCGGATTGCCGAACGGACTGCACCCCGAGTGGTCTATACGATCCTCCGAGGCCGGCAAACATGTGCTGTGCGAAAAGAGTCTCTCCCTCGGCGCCGAGTCCGCCCGCCGCATGGCTGAGGCGGCCGACCGCAGTAACGTCCGCCTCATGGAAGCCTATATGTACCGTCACCATCCACAGTGGGAGACGGCCCGCAGCCTGATTGCCGAAGGCGCGATTGGTGAGCCCCGGTTCGTGCGTGCGGCGCTTGTCGGAAACCTGTCCAGGGACGGCGAAAACCACCGCTGGTCGAAGGAGATCGGCGGCGGGGCGCTTTTCGATGTGACGTGTTACGCTATAAATATGGCGCGCTTTCTGTTCAATGCCGAACCCGTCTCCGTACAGACGTCGGGCACCGAATGGGAGCCCGGCGGCGTGGACAAAACGACCACGGTGCTTCTCGATTTTGGGGAGGAGCGCACGGCCGTTGCCACAGGAAGCCTCGCGCTCTTCCGCGACCAATTTTGCGCAGTACTCGGCACCGAAGGGGCCATCCACCTCGAGCGTCCGGTCCACCCGGGCCGGGAGCCTGCCCGCATACTGCTTCGCAACGGCAAGGGCGAAAAGACAATCGAAACGCCCGGCGCCAATCACTATCTGCAAATGGTGGAGCACTTTTCCGCGTGTGTGCACGATCCCGGGCAGTCACTTTACCCCGGCGAGGAGGGCGTGGCCCAGATGAAGGTCCTCGCCGCGGCTGAAGAGGCATGGCGCTCCGGCACCGCCCGGCCTGTTTCGTAGAGCTTACGAAATTCTCTGCATTCGAAAAGGCAAGAAGGCGATTTGCCGTATTTCACCGCTTCGGTCTTTCTCTGACATCAGCACAAGTACCTGATGGAAAAAAGGAATCCACCCCGGGCAAAAAGGCCGGCGCCGCCCCGGCAAAAGGGCGGCGCCATGGGTTTCAGGTCGATTTCATCGCTCAATAATAGAGCCATGCATCGGCAGAGGTGGGCAGATCGGCATTCAGGCGATAAATGCCACCGCTGGAGCCATAGTCAATGGCGTAGATTTCCCCGTCAAGGTCCTGCCCGAAGCTGGAAATCCGCAGGGGCGAATCCTCCGCCTCGATCAGCGTGAGGATATCCGTCGCCTCCTCGGTGTCCGGGTCGTAGTGCAGGGCGAAAAGCTCCCCGCTCATATAGTCACCGAAGAAATAGACACCCTGAAGCTGCGGCAGGCGGGCCGAGCGGTAAACGTATCCCCCGGTCACTGCGCGCCGGTCCTGCGGTGAAGGGAAAAAGTACTCTGCGATGGGGAAGATGGTCCCGCTGGGATCACAGTCCTCCGGCGGCTGGAAGCAGACCGTCCCTTCCACGATGGGCCAGCCGTAGTTTCCACCGGGGATGATGACGTTTACTTCCTCCACGGTGCTCTGGCCGACGTCCGCCGCGTAGAAGACATCAGTCTCGAAATCGAAGGAGTTCCGCCACGGATTCCTCAGCCCGTAGGCGTATATCTCCTCGCGCGTGTCCTGACCATCCGGCCCGCCGCCGACGAAGGGGTTGTCCGGGGGAATCACATAGGTGTCGCCCTGCTCTGGTTCCGACCGCACGTCGATCCGCATGATGGTGCCGAGCAGGTTCGTCGTGTCCTGTGCGTTGTCCCAGCCGCTTCCCCCGCCGTCGCCCATGGCGTAGTACAACATATTGTCCGGCCCGAAAGCGATCCAGCCGGAGTTGTGGTTGCCTGCGGGCTGCGCTATTTCGAGGAGAATCTCCTCGGAGTTGGGGTCCGGGGAGTTGGACGCCGGGTCGGCATTGGTGTAGCGGGACAGGAACGAGGTGAGGCCCGGCCGCTCGTCGGTGTAATTAATATAGAACTCGCCGTTGTCCAGATAGTCCGGATCGAAGGCCAGCCCGAGCAGGCCACGCTCACCGCCGGAGACGATCTGGTCCGAGACGTCCAGAAACACCTCCACGTCCCCCGGCTCGGGGTCCTCCTCGTTCGGGACCACGTATATCTGACCCTGCTGGGTGACGATAAAGAACCGGCTGGGGTCACTCGGCGCCTGGGTCAGGTAGAGCGCCTGGTTGAAATCGAGCTGCGGGAAGACCCGCTCGAGCTCCACCGCATCGGCCACGTCCGGCGGCAGTGCCTCGGCGTTCCCGGCCACGGGCGCGGTCAGCAACCCGGCCGCCGCGGCGGCCGCAAGGATGGGGCGAATGTAGGACTGCATGGCATACCTCCTCCGCAGATTTTGCCCGATGGTGCCAAGGCGGGCCGAGTTGTCAACGTTAGCGATGCCCGGGCCGGCCGTGCATGGGGAAACCCCGCACACCTCGTTTCTGCGCCGCTGGCGGCCCTTCAGGGTAGCCCAACCCCTTCCATATCAGTGTTGTACATGCGATCGTGCGGCTTCTCCGCCGCGCGGCAGCGGGGGTTTCCGCCTTGACGACGGTGCCCGGCCCGGCTACCGGAGTTGCCACTGTCCGTTCGGCAAACGAGGTCCCCGCCCGCCCCATCGGGCGCCTGCCGTGTCCGGGCCGTTCACTCTTTGAGGAGGAAGTGGTTATGTTCTGGAGGCTCGCCGCCGGCGCCATCGCCGGCATTTTTTGTTTCTCCCCCATGGTCACGGGTACCCAACCGCCCGCGAACTACCAGTCCTACTGGGAGCGCCCCACCGAGCGCGAGCCGCGCGAGGAGGTGCTCGAGGAGATCGAGCCGGGCGCCGTCGAGGCTCTCCCCAAGGGAATGGAAGAGCCCATCACGCCACATATTGACGAGGACTTCGTCGTCCTTGGCTACGTGCAGACGAACACTCCCGCCGCGGGCTACCACTGGCAGGCGCTCACCCACGTTGCCATCCCCTTCACGGACTTCAACTCCGACGGCGAGATCATCAATCCCGGCTCCTGGACAAACCGCCACGACGCCTTCCAGCCCGGGGGTGCGGCCGACCGCCACGGCGTGAAGGTCCTTCTCACCCTGCGCAACTCCGGCTTCAACCTGTCCATACTCGACTCCGTCATGCAGGACCCGGCCAAGCGCACCACGCTCATCCAGAACGTCCGCGACGTCATCAATACCAACCCCGACAACTTCGGCGGCATCAGTCTTGATTTCGAGCCGGTCTGGGGACCGGCCACGCGCGACGGCATCACGGCATTCATAGAGGAGCTGGCGCAGATTCCGGAGCTGGAAGGCAAGTCGCTCTCGAAATACGTCGGGCCCACTTACCGCTCCGACCGCGATGACCCCGCCGCGTGGGCCCCACACCTGGACTTCATGAACATCAGTTGCTATCCGTGGTCGGGCTCCTGGAGCGGGAGCGCCACCAGCATCGTCCCGCGGCACAATTACTCCACCCATGTGGACCTGTTCCTGGCGAACGGCTGCCCGCCGGAGAAGATGGTGCTCACGCTCGGCTCCTACGGCTACTCCATGCGTACGGAGGAGGTGGCCTACGGAGCGTCGAAAATTGCAAATATTAGCTCCACCGGATTCGCCGACTCGCAATTCGAGGTGACCCTGGCCGATCCGCTCCGTGAACGCCAGTATCGCATCCCGTCCGAGTCGCCCTGGTATGGCTACCCCGACGGCGGCAGCTATATCATGAACAATTACGAGGACCACGAGGGTATCGAAATCAAGACCCGCGACGTACGCCATTGGTTCCGTGATCAATACACGGGGCAGCGGCTTCGCGGCGTGGGATTCTGGTCGCTGCGGTGGATGGCGTCCAATTCCTTCGGCGGGTTCCGCTCACACGATATGGAGACGGGCTCAAATCCGGTCAAGGTGCGCACCTACCCGCACATCTACCAGGTGTTGCAGGAGCTTCTCTCGCCCCCTGGCACGCGTCACTTCGTGATGGAAAAATGGGAGCACCTCGATCCCCGCTGGCGCAATCCGGGCGCCGCGGCGGAGAGCGCCGACCACGTGGGCGTGAACCTTGGCGGAACCAACCGCACCATCGCCCCCGCGCCCGATGGCGGACCGGCCAACAGCAATTACGCCCTGCGGCTCGACTTCGATTTCCAGGAAGTGCCGGAAAACCGCCTCTTCTTCCGCTTTGAACTGCTCGGCCATGCCGACCAGACGGACACCGTGGACCGCGGCGCCGTGAAGGCCCGCCTCCACCAGCACCACAGGGTGGAGGTGGATGTCTATACAGGGACAGCCCATCCGGACCGTTCGCTCCGCATGGTGTTCCTGGACGGCAACGGGGAGCTGGAGCAGACGCCGCCATTTTCCCTCGACGAAACGGGCTGGCGCACCATCGGCTGGAACCTGGAGGACCCGGCAGTCAGCGCCTACGAAACCAGCTTCAACCAGTACGAGAGCGGCGATGGCGTCATGGACACCGCGGGCGGCGGCGAACGTGACCTGGCCTTCATCGGCGTGGTGGTCGAGGGCGGCGGCGAGGCAGGCAGCGGAACTGTCTATCTCGACGAGTTGCGCTACACACCCGTCAACCCCGAGGGCCGCGACTATACAATCAACGAGTTCCACTACCGCAGCGCCGGCGATCAGTTCGTTGAGATATACGGCCCGGCCGGCACCATCCCGGAGGGCGTCGTCCTGCGGGCCGTTCGCGGTTCCGATGGAGACGCCACCGCCACCATTGACCTCTCCGGCGAGGAAATCACGGAGTACGAGGATGGGTACGGGTACTTCGTCGTCGGCCGCTCCGGCGTCCCGAACGTGGACCTTGTCCAGCCTTCCTCCTTCCTCAACACCGGCCGGCCGCACGGCATCCAGCTATACAACACCGTACACAATACGATCTACGACTCGGTGGTGTACGGCGCGTACGGCGGACTGGCCCAGCTCGACGGGCCGCGCCAGCCGATTGTCACGGAGAACGGCTGGCCCTACCTCGGCGAGATCGGCCCCGGCACGGACGCGGACGGGAACGTATATACGAAGGGGCGCTACCCCGACGGCGCCAACACCCATATAAACGCGGACGATTTCACCGCCATGCCCGCCACGCCCGGCGCGCCCAACGCCGGCTCCATTCCCACACCACCCATCGGCGAGCCGGTTTTCTTCGATTTCGATACAAACCTGCCGGAGAAGGCCTTCCAGACGTACCAGGCTTTCAACATCTCCGATCCCGTCGCAGCGGGCCTGCCCCCCTCGCCCGACGGCGGCAACGCTCACCGCGCCGTCGATACCGCGGGCGGCGGCGTGATTTCGTATTTCGGCGACGCGGCGCTCGGCGCCGGCGGCGAGGGTTACCGCGTCACCGGCCAGCTTTACCTCCCCGCACCCGATGAGCCCCAGCAAGCCATCGCCGTCGGCATCTGCGGCCGGCAGGGCAGCACGTTCTTTACCAATACTCCGAATGCCTCCGGCTATGAGTATGGCTACTGGCTTATCTACGAAAACCGGCCCGGCGTGGGGCTCAACAACGGCCGGCCGGACCACCCGGAGGCCTTTGAATTCGTCCACGCACACAACGACAACGAACACCCCAACCCCGCGACGCTCCTCGGCGGCACGGTCGAGCTTTCCGACACCGGCGCCACCGCGGGCGACTGGGTCGAGTTCGAACTCGTCATCAACCCCGCCGCCGAACCGGCGGAACAGCTCATCGCCCGTATAGACGGAACGGACATCCACAGCGGTCCCATCCCCGAAGGCGGGCCGACTTCGGGCGCCTTCCAGGTCGGCTTCCGCGAAAACCACCCCGGCGGCCCGGCGGAAAACGAGGGCACATGGGTGGACGCCATCACCATCGCCAACGTGGAGGAACCCGAAACCGTCATCAAGGACTGGTTCCTGCTCTACTGAGCACAGAGGAAAGGAGCCGAAGGGACGCACCGGCAGTCCAAGCGAGGAGGGTTACGCTGATGATTAATTGGATCGAATGCCGGAATTCGAGACGCACCAAGACTCCCGGCAGGTGCGTTCCCGTTGCCTGTGCCGCGCTGATGGCGCTCTGCGCGGCCGCATTGGCCGGACCGGTGAAATTGACTGAACCGGAACGTGTCCTCGGCACTGGCGGACTCACGGGAGCCGCCTTCCATCCCGGCGGGGAGTACTTTGCCACCTGGGGCTGGCGGGGCGTTGTCTATCTCTGGGATGCGGAGACAGGCGAGCCGGCCGGGGAAATTCCCGGTGACGCGGACAGCGTCACGCACACGGCCTTCTCTCCCGACGGGGATTATGTGCTGATCTCCATGTTCAGAAGGGACGAGGCAGAAGTACGGGACGTGGAAACGGGTGAGATTGTCCAGGCCCTTGCGGGTCACACGGACTGGATAAGGTACGGCGCGTTCTCGGCTGACGGCACGAGGGCGATTACCACGAGCACCGACAGTACCGCCATCATCTGGAATGCCGGGACGGGCGAGGCGCTCCAGACTCTTAAGCACGATGGTTTGCTCAGCGGCCCGGCCGCCCTCTCTCCCGAAGGCACACACGTGCTTGCCGGCGCTGGCAACGGAACTGCCATCCTGTGGGACGTGGAGACGGGCGGAAAACTCCGTACGCTCGACGCCCACAAGGACGACCCGGACCCCTTCGGGTTTGATGGAGACTACCAGGACCCCTTTGGATTCGACGGCGACTTGCCTGAGGTTTGGGAAGAGTACGACCCCGACGACCCACCAATGTTCGGAAAAGGCGGAGAGGAAGTAGAGCTTACTGAAGTCCCGGACGCGGCCGGCTTCACCGGTTTTGCGGACCCATCCGGCGCAATGCCCCCCGGCTTCGGAGTCACTGTCAGCGCAGTGGCTTTCTCGCCGGACGGGGAGTTTTTCCTGACCGGCAGTTCACGCGGCACGGTGCGCCTGTGGGACGCCCAAACAGGCGAGGAGGTGCGCAAATTCACGGACGAGATGTCCAGTATAGACACCCTGGCTTTCTCACCCGGCGGCGAGCAGTTCCTCGCGGCCGGACTTCGCCGGGATGGGGAGCCGGCAACGAGAAACCAGGTCCTCCTCCTCGACACGGAAACTGGCGAGGTACTCCGGAGCTTCAAGGGGCACGCGGGAAGGATACTCACTGCAACCTTTTCTCCGGACGGCAAGCGCGTACTGACATCAAGCAGGGATGAAACAGCCCGGGTCTGGGATGCGGAAACCGGCGGGGAGCTGCTCGCAAACCGCGCACACACCCATGGCGTCACGGCGACGGCCTTCTCCCCGGACGGCACAACCGCCGCAACCGGCCACGGCCGCGGCACCGCCATTCTGTGGGACAAGGAGAGCGGAGAGGAACTCGGCAGGCTTCTGAGTGACAAAATGGAATTGGGAGCTGTCGTGTTTTCGCCCTGCGGCAAGCAACTGCTCGGGGCGGAGTTGTTTGACAGGAGTGCAGTCCTTTGGGACATCTCCACTGGAGAAATACTCCACACCCTCAGGAGCGACTGGATGCCGCTCATCGATGCCGCCTTCTCTCCCCGAGGTGACTTGATCCTGACGGGAGTAAAGGTGGACGACGACATCACTGCCCAAATGGACGAGGAGCCGCCGCTCTTAAGAATGCTGCATGGAGTTGCGGCCGCCCTCTGGGACGCAGAAACGGGCGAGAAAATCGATTCCTTCCCCACCCATCGCGAGGGCACGGTCGCCGTGGGCTTTTCCCCCGATGGAACGGAAGCCTACATCGCCGACAGGAACGACAGGGTCCGCATCTGGCATATCGCAACGGACCGGCGCCGCGGGGTTTCCCTCTTTGTGGGGCGGAACGCCAGTGTCACGGCCTGCGCCTTCTCGCCGGACGGAAATGCGGTGCTGGCCGGAAGCGAGGACGGGTCACTCCGGCTGCGGGACATGACGGACGGATCGGTAATCCGGACATTCCCATCGCATGACGAGGCCGTAGCCTACATTCACGTCTCAGCGGACGGCAGCCGCGCCCTGGCAATGGACGAACGGGGCACAGCAATCATCTGGGACATCGAAGCGGCGGAACCCGAATACACGTTCCGGCTGACGGCACCGCCCGCCCTCTCCCCCTGCGGCGAATGGGCCCTTGCCGCCGGGCCGGCACCCGGTGTGAGCGAACTCTGGCACGCGCCAGCGCGGGAGTAGCCCGTAGCGGCTTGCCCCCGGGGTGCGGCTTGGTTTTGCCCGAATGCGGCCCTGAGCCGACTCCTACAAGGCGCTGACCGGCCCGTTCCTCGTTGACAGCTCCCGGCACGGTCCAACAGGGTGCGCGTTGCGTGGTTTCAAATCCCCCTTACACAAACAAGGAGATCGTTGATATGAGGTATCTTGGAAGCATTTTGGCAGCGGGTGTTCTTGCTGCTGGTGCCGGGAGTCCGTTGCCCGCGGACCAGGCGACGTTCGACGGCGCCGACTGGTTCGAGCGCGAAATCGGCGAGGGCGTGGTCTGGCGCGCCTACGAGTTCGAGGACCTGTTCGGCGCGCGCCAGTCCGTCAGCTACTTGGAAGTGGACCTCAACGTGGCCGGCGTGGAAGTCGAACTCCCCTACCTGCAGGGCAGCCTTCAGCGCACCAGTCAACTCGTCCCAAGTCAGGTCCCGGACGCCATCGCGGCCACCAATGGGACCTACTTTACCGGCCAGGGCGGCGGTGGCCACAATACCTACCTGCGCATTGACGATACGGTCGTTCCCCACAACGACCGCACCAAGGGCGCTTGGGGCCACCACGGCGGATTCGCCCACGAAGGCGACGAGCAGTGGGAAATCATCGAAATGCCCGGCACCGCCAACGAATGGGACGACAACACGACCCACCCAACCATCATGGCCAACGGGCCGCTGCTCGTCCTGAATGGCACCGTCGCCCAGGCTGAAATCGACAGCGCAGGCGGCACACACTGCACCGGCCGGCACCCCCGCACCGCCGTCGGCGTCACAGCAGACGACAGGCTCATTCTGCTCACCACTGACGGCCGCACCGAACGCGCCACAGGCACAACCTGCAACGAAACAGCCGACATCCTGCTCTGGCTTGACGTCGAAAACGCCCTCAACATGGACGGCGGCGGCACCACCACCATGTGGGTGGACGGCGAGCCGCAGAACGGCGTGGTCAACTATCCTTCCGACGGCACCGGCGAACGGGTCACCGCAAACGCCATTGCCGTCATCGCTCCGCCCGCCGACCCCGTGGACTGGGACGCGCGGCTCCTCAGCATGACCTACGACGACACCATCGAGCCGGAAGTAAGCCAGACGGTGACGCTGCAGTACGAGAACGTGGGCACCGAGACATGGACTCAGGGCGACACGCGGCTCGTCACCTCCCGGCCCGTCGAAGAAGCCAGCGACCTTTACGAGGACGGCTGGGTCTCCCCCTCCGAGCCCGCGCTCATGGAGCCCGCCACCGTCGCCCCGGGTGAGACGGCCACCTTCGAGTTCCCCGTCACCTCGCCCGACACCGACACCGCCGAGACCTACAGCCAGTTCTTCATGCTTACCCAGGACGGCGTCGGCCGCATCGGCCCACACGACGGGCGCGCCTGGCTCCGCCTGACCGTCATTCCCATGACACCGGTGGGCGAGAGCTTCATCGTGGAGTCCCGCTCAACTGGACAGAACTACCTGTGGTACTCCGAGGACGGCGATTGGGCGGACTCCACGGCCACCGCCACGGCGCCCGGACTCACCGCCACGGGCTCGCGCTGGACCTCAACCTTCACCAGCGTCGTCGACGTGCGAACCGCCACCTCGCAGCCGGACTTCCCCGAGGCCGGTGAATACCACGTCTCGGTCGCTTGGCCCGACGCAGGGACCACCCGGCAGGACAATATCGTTTACCACGTGGACCACGTGGGTGGACGCGACACCATTCACCTCGACCAGTCCGCCCCGGGCGATCAGTGGTACCCGCTCGGCATCTTCGAGTTCGCCGCAGGGCAAAGCGAGGACGGTCAGGTCGTTCTCTCCAACGAGGACGCGGACGTGAGCGGCAACATGTGGTCCTCGGGTGTCCGCTTTGTCCTGATAGAGGATGAAACCACCGTGGAGGACTGGACGCTCTACTGAACCACCGGCACCTGCCGGACATGACGCCTGACGAAGGAACGGGGCAGCCGGATCGGCCGGCTGCCCCGTTTTGCATGCGTTTGGGGGGTTGGAAAGTCTGGCGGTGGAGGTGGGATTCGAACCCACGAAGCGGGGATGCCGCTTACTCGCTTTCGAGGCGAGCGCCTTCAGCCACTCGGCCACTCCACCGTGCAAGGCCCCTTGGGGGGGACCGTCCGACGGCCCGGACGCTACGGGAGCCCGCTCCCCGGTCAAAGCCTTTTTCGCCCCGGCTGGCGCCCGCGGGCAGGACGTTTCCATTCTCGACTATCCCCATCCCTTGGCTCGATGGGCACAGACTTTGGTGTTATCCGCAGATTCCGCAGATTCTCGCAGATTTAGCCTCCCTCGGCACACAGCACCAGGCTTCAACCCCCATCGGCGTAAATCGGTGAAATCGGCGGATGATTCCCTACGGCCGCACCCGCCATGTGGTCGAGCAGCAGAACGGAAACACCCTGAAGCGCAGCACCCTCCCGGGATCGCCAAACTCCTGTTTGGCGCTTTTCCTCCGCCACAACGAC
>SLMS01000142.1 GCA_007133495.1 Candidatus Sumerlaeota bacterium
CCGGGGGCCGCGCCGGAGCAGGGGGCGCTGGTGCTCGCGGAACGGGATGGAGGTTTCGTGCCGTTTGCGTACGCGTTGGCGGAGGGCGCGGACCGGCTGCGGGCGGTGGCGGCCCTGGAGGATTTTTCGGGCTGGAGGGGGCCGGTGACGCTGGGTCTTGTTCCGGGTGCGGGGATTCCGGAAACGAGGCGTTTGCTTGGTTTGCCGGAAGAGCCGGCCGGCTATACGGAGGAGATGAACAGGATCATGGACACAAATTTGGACGGGGCGATTGACGCGGGGGACATTGTCCGCCGGCTGGGTGCGGGGCTGTGAGCAGTCAGTATAGTAGCCAGGCGTCCTTCGGGTCGGGCGGCACCGGGTCTCCTGTGCAGGGGTCTGCTCCGGGAACGAGAGGGTGAAAGGCCTCGAAGGGGATGTTGCCGTCCGGCTCGGCAGTCTCCGGAACCTGGTGGAGGAGTGCGCCGCCGTCTGGTGATTCGTAGATGCCGAGGGCCGTATAGACCGTGACTTCCCCGATCAGATCGCGGCGGATGGCGCCTTCGATTGTCCAGCCGGAGCGTGCCATTTCGAAGCCGTCGGGAGCGCCGAGGTGTTCTTCGTTGGGGCCGAACCAGCCGAGGAACATGTTGTCTGCCTCGCGGCCGAGAAAGTAGTCCCATTCGGCGACCTGGCCCGGCTTCGCCCAGTTTGCGGAGCGGAGGGGTGCGTCCTCCGTGGCAGTGAGATAGACAAAGGCGTCACCGCCTTCGATGTCCGTTGCGACGTATAGCCAGCCGTCCTCCTCGGCGAGGTAAAGCCCTCCGGGCAGCTCGCAGGCACGGGGATCGATACTGCCGTCCATGGGGAAGGGGCTCTCACCCGGTGGTGGGGCGGGCGTGGCGTACTCCCCGTCCCCAATATAGACATGTTGAATGGGAGACCGGCCGACGTTGCCGCGGGTGTCTTCGGCCTTGACGTAGTAGTCGATGGTGACGTCGCGGAGGCCTTCCACCTTCACCCAGTAGTGGTCTGCTATATATTCGGGCAGAACCCAAAGGTCGAGTTCGGGACGGTTGAAGACGTTGTCACTTGGGAATTCACGCCGGTTCATGGGAATTTCCATCCAATCGCCGACGCCTTCACCGCCCTCGTAGGTGCGGGTGGCGGTGTTGCCGATTGCGTGGACGCCTTCCTGCTCGTGGAGCCGGTAACGGAGGACGGCTTCGGCGGGTCCGTTGACATCGTAGATAAACGTCCAGATGTGGAAATCACCGTCGTCGAAGACTTCCTCGTATCCATGAGCGATGCCGAAATTCCGCCCTCCGGGATTGTAGGGAAAGCGCTGGGGCAGCCAGATGGTGGGTGGGGTCTTGTCTTCATTCTCATGGCCGTTTATAAGAATATCGGTGTTACGCACGGCATCGTTGGCACCGATGGTGGCTTTTATGGGGAGATCGAGAATGGGGCCGAAATAAACGTTCCCGGAGTCAAGTGACCCGAGGTGGTAGTGCCATGCGCGGTCCACAGGGTGGGTATCGCCGCGCGGGTGGAGTATGTGCGAGAAATCGGGTTCGTGGCCGGATATCTGCTCGGCGGTGAGGACCCGGTTGAGGGTGGCGGTGAAGATGGCCATGTCACGGACTTTTTCGTGCCAGCCCTCCTCGGGGTCCACCGCTCCGGACGGGTCGATCAGCGGGTAGTTCCAATTGATATAGGTTGGGGAGCCGAAATCTCCGTCGGCGTTTACCCAGGCACCGTCCTCCACATGAATCAAGTTCACGGGGTCGGGCGGAAAGTCGGTGAGGTATTGTTCGATCGTTGTGATCTCGTTGCCCTGGGCGGCGAGACCCGAGGCCGTCTGGGGAACACACTCATGATAGTAGGAGTAGCCACCGCCGAAGAAGTTGTCGCCGTCGTGAGCGAGCAGGACAAGGGAGGGCTGTTTGGGGTCGTTGCGTGCTTCAAGCTCAGCAAGGAACCCGTAGCCGATACACTGCGCGCCGTCTACCCAGCCCTGTGCCTGGTCGGCGGGGACGGCGATGATGGAGTGCGTCTCGCCGGTGAAGGGGTCCACATGGCTGACGTACGCGGGCTGGTAGGAGAGGGGGTTGGCATTGACGGGGGAGATGCCTCTACTTATCTGCCGGCGGATGAACTCTTCACCGGGAGGGTTGAGCATGTCGGCGGGGTTTGGCGGCTCGTTGTTGATGCCAGCCTGGCCGAGGACGACGGGAAAATCGGGAGTGGCGCGGGCGATTTTTTCTCCGGACACGATGGTCCACTCAATGCCGAGCCGGTCGAGTACCGGAATCAGCCGGGTGGAGAAGGCCATTTCGGTGGGGAAGAGCCCGCGGGAGATATATTCTTCGCCGAAGACCTCCTTCACTTTTTCCTGGTGCAGGCGCAGCTCCATATAGACGGTTTCCTCGTTGTGGAGGGGCAGGAGCGCGTGGTGGAAGGAGATATTGACGAGGTCCATGCGGGGTTGTCCGCCGGAGGTGGTCCAGTCCATGGCCTGGCGGATGGGTTCGTGCCATGAAGGCGTATAGCCGAGCTGGCGGGCCTGACCCAGGCTGTGGACGTTTTCCATGAGGGCGCCGGTGTAGCTCATCTGCGCTCCGGCATTGGGGTGGGACAGGAGGTCCTGCAGGGCATCGCGCGTCCGCCACTGATAGACGGCGACGCGGTTTGGGTCGCCGAAAATCTGGCGCAGGTCGTTTTCCGGGTTTGGCCGGCCTGCGTCGGTGGCCTGGATGGACTCCCAGGCGTATTCGTACCTGTCGACCTCCGCGGACAGGCGCGTGTTCCAGTATATGGGCTGGTGCATGTGCCAGTGATAGGCAGCCTTTGGGCGCGTGTTCTGTGCGGCGAGCGGAGGCAGGAGAAGGGCAGTGGCCAGAAGGCCGACGGTGGCGCGTATAGACAGCATTGGGGTGAGGTTTCCTGCTGGGGATGGCCTGTGCGGCGAGTTTGAGGCGGGAGGGGGTTGTTCGCGCAAGGGGAACCGTCGTGGACGAAAAAGCGGGGCAGGGTGGTGAGCCCTGCCCCGCCGGGGTTGCGGGATTTGTGCTATGGGGCGGGAGGTTTACTTGGTCTCCTTGCCCTCGTCCACCTGGATGACGCCCTGGCTCTCTTCTTCCTCGTCTCCTTCGAGGGCGCCGTACTCCTCGGCGGCGCGTTCCTTTTCGATCCGTTCGATCATGGCGAGAGACTTGCGGACCGATTCCATCTCCGCCTTGATGGACTCCTCGGTCTCCGGGATGGTGTTGCGTGCGACTTCCTCGAAGGTGGTGACGCCGAGGCAGATTTTGAGCCATCCGTCCTGGCGCATGGTGATCATGCCCTCGTGGACGGCCATGGCGTGGATGTCGTCGGTGGAGGCGCGGCTGAGGATGAGTTCCTTGATGGGCTCGGTGACTTCCATCATTTCGAAGATACCGAGGCGGCCCTTGTAGCCGGTGTAGTTGCAGTCCTCGCATCCGCGGCCCTTGAAGAAATCGATGTCGGAGACTTCATCGTGGGAGACGCCGAAGTCGAACAGGTCCTCGTCGGAGGGGCGGTAGGGGGCCTTGCAGTTGGGGCAGATGGTCCGGATGAGGCGTTGACCGACGACGGCTTCGAGGGTGGAGGTGAGCAGGAAGGGCTCCATGCCCATGTCGATCATACGTGTGATGGTGGCTGCTGCGGAGTTCGTGTGCAGGGTGCTGAAGACAAGGTGGCCGGTAAGGGCTGCCTGGATGGCGATCTGGGCGGTTTCGACGTCGCGGATTTCACCGACGAGGATGACGTCGGGGTCCTGACGGAGGATACTGCGCAGGCAGCGGGCGAAGGTGAGCCCCACCTTTGAGTTGATGTTCACCTGGACGACGCCTGGGAGTTCGAATTCGACGGGGTCCTCGGTGGTGATGAACTTCGAGCCCGGATCGAAGACTTCTTGGAGCGTCGCGTAAAGGGTGGTGGTCTTGCCGCAGCCGGTGGGTCCGGTGACGAGGATGATGCCGTTGGGCTTGCGGGCGCGCTTGAGGTAGGGGGCGAGGACCTCCTGCTGCATGCCGAGGTCGCTTACGCCGATCATCATGGTGGACTTGTCGAGCACGCGCATGACGATGGATTCGCCGTGGACGGTGGGAACGCAGGCGACGCGGAGGTCCACCTCGCGGCCCTCGACGTTGAGGCGGATGCGGCCGTCCTGGGGCTTGCGGTTTTCGGAGATGTTCATGTCCGCCATGACCTTGAGCCGGCTGAGCATGCCGAGCTGGAGGGATTTCGGCGGGGAGGGTATTTCGCGCAGAAGCCCGTCCACGCGGTAGCGGATGCGCAGCATGCCACCGAAGGGCTCGACGTGGATGTCGGAGGCCCGGTCCTTGATCGCCTGCATGAGGAGGAGGTTGACGAGCTTGATGACGGGTGGGTTGTTGGCAACGTCCTCCATGGAGATTTCAACCTCGCCGCGGCGCGAGGCATCGCTTTCGGTTTCGCCTTCCTCGGATTCGAGGGTGCCGATGACCTCCTCCAGGTCCTCGTCCGCGACGCCGTAGTGGGTGTTGATCATATCGACGATGTCGTCCTCGTTGCAGACGACCGGTTCGAGGTCGTGCTCGGGGAGCATGAGGCGCAGGTCGTCGATGACGGTGATGTCCATGGGGTCGGAGATGGCGACGACGAGGACGGGCCTGCCGGTCTCCTCGCTTTCGTACTCGTCCACGGGGAAGATGCGGCGTTCGCGGCAGGTGGAGGAGAGGAGGTAGGAGGTGAGACGGCGTACCTTTTGGGGATCGGACAGGTCGTACTCGTTGATGTCGCGGTACTCGAGGCCGGCTTTTTCCGTGAGGGTTTTCATCATCTCCTCGGCGGAGGTCCCGGCGCCATGGAGGGTCTCCTCGGTGACGCCGGGGGGAAGGCCGCCTTCGCCCGCGCCGACGTGGGTGCCGGCTTCGCCAGCCTTGTTCAGCTTGTCGAGCATCTCCTTCTTTGCCTGCTGCTTGCGGTCCTGAAGGGGGACGCCGCCCTCGACCTTGAGGAGGGTTTCCATCTCCTTGCGGGCGTGTTTGTAGTTGTCGGCCGCCATAGTCGTCTCTCCAAGCTTGCTGTCCGATTGGCCCGCCTGGGGCGGGGCTGCGGGCCGTCTCCCGCGCACCCCCTCTGCAGGGGGGGTGAAGTGGAACACCATGCCGGGCGCATGCAAAGTGGAATCCTGCGCCCGGCGGCCTTTGGAGTACCCCGGCCCGGGTGGAGCGGGGCACTGGAGGGGAGGATGGGCCGGCGGCGGGGAACCGTCAAGGGGTGGGGCTGCCGGCTTTTTCTTCCGCCCCTTCAGGGCTGGGGTGCGGGGGCGGGTCCTCCCAGGGCGTTGCCCTGGACTGCGCTCTGCCCCATCTGCCGGATTCCCATCGTTGTCTGAGCGCGGCTGTGTCCAGCCGAAGAGCGAGAGGAAACACCACGGGCGGCGGGCAGGGCCCGATTCCGCTTGGACCCGGGGGGCGGGCGGGGGAACAAATCCCCTCGCGGTAAGATTTCGAACGCAGCAACTCATACTGAAGACCCATCCGGAGGATTTTCGAGATGACAAGGGAAGGCCGTTTGACGCGGGTGCTGGCGCACCTTGGGGCCGTGGCGCTGCTGGCCGGCGGCATGGCGCTGGTGCAGGGGTGCGCGCGCACGCCGGACGTGGTGCCGCAGGAGCAGTCGCTCCTGCGCGAGGAACGCCACGAGAAGCCCATCACCGTGTGGTTCGACGCCACGGCAAACTGGGAGCGGCTCGGCACGCGCGAGGGCGTCGCCCGCATCATGGACCATTGCGTGCAAGCGGGCGTGGACGTGGTGATCGTGGACGTGAAGCCGATCTCCGGCCATGTGCTTTACGACTCGGCAATCGCCCCCCGGCTGACGGAATGGCGGGGCGTGGAGCGTGAGGACCCGGACTTCGATCTGCTGGAGGTGGCGATCGAGGAGGGCCACGCGCGCGGCCTGAAAGTCTTCGTGGCGGTGAACGTGTTCTCCGAGGGGCATATCGGCTCGGAGGAGGCGGGCGTGCCGCGCGGGGGGACGTTCTTCGAGTACCCCGAACGGCAGGAGTGGGCCAGCGTGGACTACGTGGTGCCGGAAGGGGAGACCGAGCCGGCGTTTGTTCCCTCCACGGAGGGCGTGCGCGGCCATGCGATGTTCACCAGCGCGGCGCACCCCGAAGCGGTGACCTACGCGCTGAACATCGTGCGGGAGGTGATGGCCTACCCGGTGGACGGCATCTGCCTTGACCGGGCGCGTTGGTCCGGCGGCACGGCGGATTTTTCGGACGCGGCGCGCGAAGCCTTCGAGGGGTTCCTTGGCCAGGAGGTGGAGAACTGGCCGGAAGACATCTACCGCTGGGAGCGCGTGGAGGACGAGGACGGAGAGGAGTTTATCCCGGACGAGGGCGAGCGCGCGGCCCGCATTGCCGATCAGTTCGAGCAGGTGGAAGGGCCGCTTTACGACCGCTGGCTGGTCTGGCGCGCGGGGGTGATTCAGGACTTCATCCTGCGGGCGCGGGGCGCCGTGTACGATGCAAACCCGAACGCCATCTTTGCCAACTATACGGGGGGGTGGTATCCCTCGTATTATCAGGAAGGGCTGAACTGGGCCTCGCCGGACTACGACCCGGCGGAGGATTACGACTGGGCTCCCGCAGACTATCAGGACACCGCGTTTGCGCACCTGCTGGACCACCTCTACCACGGTTGGTATTACACGCACGTGACGGAGGAGGACGCCGAAGAGGCCGGCGCGCCGTGGTGGGCGAGCATGGAAGGGTCCGGCCGGCTGATGGAACGAATCATCGGCGACGCGGTGCCGGTACACGGCGGGCTGTTCCTCTTCCAGTACCAGGGCAATCCGGAGCTTTTCCGCGCGTGCATGAGGGCGGCATACGACAACAGCGACGGGTTGATGCTGTTCGACCTTGTCTATCTAGAGGATTACGATTGGTGGGACGAAATTCCGCGGACTTTCCCCGAGCGCCGGCTCGATCCGTAACGGCAGACCGGTGAGCGAGGTGGCCCGCAAGCCCCTCTCCCTGGACGTGCTTTCGCGCCCGGGGGGAGGGGCTTCGCTTTTGTGGTCGGAAGAAGGGCTCGTGGATGCGGAGGATGGAACCGTCCATCCGGTGCGGAACGGCATTGTCTATCTCCTGCCGCGGGAGACCTGGAACGCCAAAACAAAGGAAAGGGAAAAGGAGGGGTGGAAGGCCGTCGCCGGGAAGAACGACTGGGGCATTTCGGGCGAGGCTATTCTGGGGCTTCCGTATAGCTCGGAGGATCTGTACTGGCAGGAGACGGCGCGGGCGATGGCGTTTGTCCTGGCGGCGCGGGATTCCTGGGAAAATGCCACCGGGTTGGACCTCGCCTGTGGAATCGGCTGGGCCACGGCGATTTTCGCTCGTGCCGGTGCGCGCATGATCGCGGCGGATTTCAACGACACGGAACACAATGGGCTGGGGTCCGCGGTCACGCTGCGGGACTGCGGGGTCGATTTCGACGCGGTCTGCTGCGACGGGGAGGAGCTTCCCGTGGCGGACGAGTCACTGGATTTCGTCTTCGTGTGTTCTGCTCTTCATCACTTCACGCGGCCGGAAGCTTCGTTGCGAGAGATTTTCCGCGTTCTAAAGCGGGACGGGCTATTGATAGATATCCGGGAGAGTTTCCGCACCCCCTTGCAGCGGCCGGAGAGTGAGCCCGAGGGGACGCAGAGATCGGAATTCCTCGCGGCAGGTATTAACGAGAGGAACTATACGCAACGGGAATATGAGCGCCTGTTCAGGGAGGCGGGGTTTGCGCTGACGACGTTGCTCCCGGCCTGGGACCTGCCGGATCCGTCAAAACCACCGCACGAGTGGATCGGCACCCGCTACGAAAAGCGGCGGAGAGAGCATCCGAGCGTGCTGGTGCGGCTGGCGCTCTCACTCATTCCGGCGGGCCTGGCTATACGGGCGGCGCGCTGGCGATTGCTGCACTGCACGGCAAAGGACCGAGCGTTCATTGCCAGAAAGCCCTAATGTGGCGAATGACAGGTGGTCAGAGTTTTATCGGGATGAAGAGGAGGCGGATGCGGCGGTCCTGTCCATCACGCCGGAACTCATAGAGTCCGCCAAGGAACCTGAAGCGCTTGAAGTCCTCCAGACGGTCGTAGGATGCGAAAGGGAAGATGTCCATGGCGGTGGCGCCCGGAACATCCTCCCGGTCGTATAGACGCCATAGGAGTTGCCGGCGTCTGTACTCGCCGCCCTCGGGGATTGCCTCCGCCCGGAAAATGTAGAGGCGCCACAGGAGGTTGAAGTGGCGTTCCTCCTCTGTGCGGGCCCAGTAATAAAGGGGGAAGAGCCAGGCGTCTGCGGACCTGCGGGTGCCCATCTCTTCCGGATCGAGCCTGCGGACTTCTGCCCGCGTTTGCTCCGCGCCGGCCAGGTCTTCCCTGTAACGGTAAAGCCCGAAAAGCGACTCCCGCCGGCGGAGCAGCGTGCTCGTTTCGGCCGGCTGCTTCGATCCCGGTTCGAGTATTTCCTCGCGGAGAGTCGAGCGGGCGGCTGATTCGGCAATGATCCGTTGATTGTATAATATTCCGAGCAGGAGGTGGAAGCGGCTTTGCACTTTGCGCTCGCCCTGCCAGAAGGCCAGGATGAGGCCGAGGTTCCCCCAATGGCTTTCGTTGTCGCTTCCAATGGAAAGTGGAAGGGTGTAGAAATGATGTCCGTCTGCTTCGAACTCCCGCCGGTAAACGCCGAGGGGAATAGCGGCGTAGGCGCGCTTGTTCTGGTCCCACGTGCGGTGGACAAGGGGAACGGGGAGCCAATCGTAGCCGCTTTCACGCTCCTGATTCCGGTAGCGGAAGTAGAGCGGCCCGAGCAGGGATGTGAATTCCCATTCCGGCGTGCTGCTATGATGAAAGAGGAGGGGTCCGGCGTGCCAGTGCCGGGAGTTTTTTTCCGCGTCGTATTGATTATATAGTATGAACGGGAACACATGAAAGCCACCCTGTTCACCTCCGCGCCGGACGGTATTGAAGACTCGCCAGTATTCGCCACCTCTTTCGAAGACTGCGAACGACGGGACCCAGTGATGGAGCGTCAGAATACGCAGTGCGCGCCCGGCCCGCTGCCATTCGTAGAAGGGGAGGGTGGCGTGGCCTTGTTCGGATGCGGCGAAAATCGGCCAGAGGACGGAGAGGTCTTCCCGGTCGCGATAAAGGAACGGCCAGATGTTGATCCGGCCGGCGGCGGCGCGCTCCCGGGTCTGCTGGACTCGCTCCATGATTCTGTTTTCGCTTTCCGCCTGGGCATCGGCCTGCCCGGTATCCTGGTCGCGGAAGGGGTGTGCGTCCATCGCCGCACGGCTGCATCCCGTGGCGAACAACCCGGCAAGAAGAAATACCAACGCGCCCGCCGCCCTGGAAATATTCATGTTTCACTCTTTCGGTCCGGTATCGTCCCAGCCTCATTGCGATAGTGAAACTGATTGGCTTCTGCGGTCAGGCCGGTCAATGGAAAACACGGAAGGTTTCCCATTCTGCTCAGGACGTTTCCGGTCCGTTGCTCAGACGCGTGACGGGCTCCGGCCGTAGGGAATCATCCGCCGATCTCACCGATTCACACAGATGGGGGCTGATGTCCGGTCCCGCGGTTAGAGTGAAGCTGTCTCTGCGAGAATCTGCGGATAATACCAAAGTCAGTGGTCATCGAGCGAAAGAACGGGAACAGTCGAGAACGGAATTATCCTGCCATTGTCCTTGGGCCGCGTCTATATGAGCAGGGTTTGCGGCAAAACCGAGGCAACAGCGCCGCACAGGCGGGAGCGGCATAACACTGGTCGGAGCTGGCGGGCGCCAATGGCCGGGCGGGGGCCTTCCACGCTGGAGAAAGGGCGCCTTGACGCGAGCGGTGCCCAAGGGTACTTTAGAAATGACCGGTGCCTGAGCCAGCCCGGTGATTTCTTTCATACGAGTCTGATATCTTGCCATACGGTGCCTCCTTCTACCTGACCAGACGCGCGCGAACGCTCCGCACGGCGGAGGCGATGTTGCCTTGGGTGCTTGATTTCGTCCCCGCCAACCGGCTGGTGGACGTGGGGTGCGGGCTGGGGGATTGGCTTGCAGCGGCGAAGGAGCTGGGGGTGCGGGAAGTGCACGGGCTGGACGGGCCTTGGGTGCCGGAGGACCGGCTTCTGATCGGGCGTGAATCGTTCACACAGGCGGACTTCCGGGAGCCGCTGCCGGCGCTTGGGCAGTTCGACCTGGCGATCTGCCTGGAGGTGGCGGAGCACCTGCCCGCGGAGCTTGCCGAGCCCTTCGTGCGAAACCTGTGCGGGCTGGCCCCTGCCGTGGCGTTCTCGGCCGCCATTCCCGGCCAGGGGGGACTGCATCACATCAACGAGCAGTGGCCGTCCTACTGGGTGGAACTCTTCCGGCGGGCCGGGTTCGAGGAGGTGGACGTGCTCCGGCCGCGCATGTGGGAGGACGAGCGGATACCGTACTGGTACCGGCAGAACACGATCCTGTTCGTTTCGAAGGAGGCGGGGGAGCTGCGCTCGCGGCTTGGCGAAGCCCGGAGCGACGGCGATTTTCACGGCGCCGACCTTGTTCATCCGGAGCACGCAATGCGGGCTCTGCAGTACCCTGGGGTGACGGACCTTGTGCGTGCGTTGCCCTACGCGGTGGCACGGAGCTTCGCGGCGGCGGGGAGCGAATCGCCGGAGATGAAGGACGGGGCGGGGAACAACGGCGAGACCGCCTCAGGGGACGGCTCGCGCAAGGACTGATCGCCCGCAGGGCGTTTCTGTCCGCCGTTTCCGGTCGTCCAATTGGGTGCGACTCCTTTCCGGGGGCCTCGGAGCGCGGCACCTGTCTTTCTCTGAAAGATCAACCCGATAAGAGTGGAGGCTTCCTGTGGTGCGGTCGCTGACGGGGGCAAAGCGCCAAACGGGAGT
Source organism: Candidatus Sumerlaeota bacterium (assembly GCA_007133495.1). Taxonomy (GTDB): domain Bacteria; phylum Sumerlaeota; class Sumerlaeia; order SLMS01; family SLMS01; genus SLMS01. The sequence goes on from SLMS01000142.1 coordinate 10,932, forward strand.
TTGGCGATCCCAGGAGGGTGCTGCGGTCCAGAGCGTCTCCCTTCCGCTGCTCGACCACGTGGCGGGCTGCGGCCGTAGGCAATCATCCGCCGATTTCACCGATTCACGCCGATGGGCGCTGATACCCAGTTCCGCGGGGTGGAGGGAATCTGTATCTGCGAGAATCTGCGGAATCTGCGGATAACACCAAAGTCAGTGGCCAACGAGCCAAGGAATGGGGACAGTCGAGAACGGAATAATCCTGGATCGCCCGGCACCGCCTCACCGAAGCAGGTTGACTCAACGGCCCAGCACCTCGCAGACTTCTTTTCGGAAAGAACAAAACTCACTCCCCGGCCTCCAGCCAACGTGCAGCCGGGAGAAACGGAGCGGATGAAGATGACACCCCCACTGCATCTCACCCCCCTTGCTGTGTTCCGGGCGGCATCGCTCGCCCTGATTGCGGGGCTTGGCGCGGCCACCGCCCTGGCCCAGGAGGAGACGTCTCCGCGCGTCGAGTACTCCATCGCCATTCACGGCGGAGCAGGCGTGATCGCTCCCGGCGACGAGGAGATGGAACGCCAGTACCGCGAGGCGCTGGAGGAGGCGCTGGAGATCGGCCGGGCCATTCTGGAGGACGGCGGGACCGCGCTCGACGCGGTCGAGCAGGCGGTCATCCGCATGGAGGACGACCCGCTGTTCAACGCCGGGCGTGGGTCCGTCTTTACCAACGCCGGGACGAATGAGCTGGACGCTTCGATCATGGACGGGCGGGACCGTGACGCGGGGGCTGTGGCCGGCGTGCGGACGGTGAAGAACCCGATTTCGCTCGCGCGGCTCGTGATGACGGAGACGCGGCACGTCCTTCTGGCGGCGGACGGAGCGGACCGGTTCGCCGAGGAGATGGAGGTGGAGCAGGTCGAGCCGGAGTACTTCTACGTGGAACGCCGGTGGCAGCAGCTCCAGCGCGCCCGCGAACGCGATGAGATCACCGGCGCCACGGAGGATGAGGATACGAGCACTGTGGGGGCGGCGGCCCTCGACCGGCACGGGAACCTGGCCGCGGCGACTTCGACCGGCGGGCTCACCAACAAGCGCTTCGGGCGGGTGGGCGACTCGCCCATTCCCGGGGCGGGCACATGGGCCGACAACGCCACCTGCGCAGTCTCTGGCACCGGCAGAGGGGAGATTTTCATCCGCCACACGGTGGCCTCACGCGTGGGTGCGCTGATGGAGTACCGGGGACTGTCCATACAGGAGGCGATGGACGAGGTGGTTTTCGAGGTCATGCCGGAAGGCACCGGCGGGGTGATCGGCGTGAGCGCGGATGGCGAAATCGGCTGGGCCTACAACGGACGCGGCATGTACCGTGGCGGAGCGGATTCGACCGGACGGTTCGAGATCGCGATCTGGGAGGAGTAGCGCCGCCGGCGTCCAGACGGCGCCTGGCGGTCAGCCGGTGAAGAGGTCCTGCTGTGCTCCGGGCTGGCGGAAGGCGGCGGTGTTCAGTTCCTGGCGCTCGCGGCTGAGGCCGCACCGCCGGCAGGATATCTCGAAAAGCTGGGCGATCTGGCGGGCGCGTTCGCCCTCGCCGCGCAGCCGCCGGCCGAACTGCGAATCGTAGAGCTTCCCGCCGTGCATGGAGCGGAGAGTGTTCAGCACTTTCTCGCGCTTGAGGGGCTCATGGTGTTGCAGCCACTCGCCGAACAGGTCCTTCACGCCGTGCGGCAGGCGGAGCAGAATCCAGGAGGCACCACTGGCGCCCGCTTCCGCCGCCGCCTCCAGGATCGCCGGAATTTCGTGGTCCGTGAGGCCGGGGATGACCGGCGCCACGTTGACTTCGACGGGCACGCCGGCCTGGGCCAGGGTCCGGATGATGCCGAGCCGCGCCCGTGGGGTTGCCGCGCGGGGTTCGAGCCGGCGCTGGAGCCCACCGTCCAGCGTGGTGACCGAAACCACCACGCGCACGCATCCGTATTGAGCAAGCTCCCCGAGCAGGTCCATGTCGCGTTCCACGAGCGTGCCTTTTGTGATAATGCAGACCGGGTGGCGGAATTCTGCGAGTACTTCGAGGCAGCCACGGGTCAGCCGGAGCCGTTTTTCCGCCGGCTGATAGGGGTCCGTGACCCCTGAGAGCGCGATGGGGACCGGCCGGTAGGACGGCTTGGAGAGTTCCCTGCGCAACAGCGCCGGCGCGTCCCGCTTGGCGAGCAGCTTTGTCTCGAAATCCAGCCCGGCGGAAAACCCGAGGTACTCGTGTGCGGGCCGGGCGTAACAGTATATACAACCGTGCTCGCACCCCCGGTAGGGATTGAGGCATCGCGTGTACCCGATGTCGGGCGAATCGTTGTCGGTTAGGACCGACCGGGACAGGTCGTCGTACACTTCGGTCGGGACGGCGGCGGGAGCTTCCCCGGGCTCGGGCGTATAGACGATTTTCTCGAACCTGTTTCCGAGGTTCGACAATGCCCCACGCCCGCGCGGGGAGGGGGATGGAGGGGAGGTCATGCGGTCACTTCTTCTTTCTGCTATACCGGCAATAGCGGAGGTGCTACGACCCGGAGCCCCTCGACCCGGTCAAGAGCAGTATCGTACGTCCACAACGGCGCCCCGGTGACGGAGGCGGTGGCAGCAATGATCGAGTCGGGTAGTGATAATCCAGTGGATCTTCGAATGTGAATCGCCTGCTGCTTCACGGGCTCATCAATAGGGAGCACCGAAACAGCTTTCAGGATCTCGCGGGCAACCTCCTCGTCCGCAGGTGTCATCTGTGGCCAGGTCAACACCTCCAACTCGCAGATCACGGAGGTGATAAGGAAAGAACCCTCCTCCGGCTCCGGGAGACGCCCTTGCCCCCAGTAGATCAGCGCGTTCGTGTCCAGCAGGATCACCCCTCCCATTCCGCCCTCAACTGCCGCTGGGTTGCGATCGGGTCGGCGGAAAGCTCCATGCGGCGCGTGAGCCGAAGCCGGCGGTAGGGTATGAGGCCGTACCTGTGAATCACGTCCAGGGGCTGGACACGTACCTCCACCTCCACGCCGGGCTCGAAGTCCGTCCGTTCGATGTGGATGGCGCCGTCTTTGCCGGTTGTGGCTTTTAGTACAACGTCCTTCACGGCGAAGCCCTCCTTCTGACAGCCATCGGATGGTAAGGCGCGTCACCCGTCAAGCCGGAACGCGGGATTGCGCCTGCTTGCGGAAGAGCCTTGACTGCGGGGCCGTCAGACGGGAGACACGCGCTGACTCTCCGGCAGTACCTGCGCGGCTGCCGTACCCACTTCTCGAAGGCGGGCAACTTCCCGTGACGGACAAGAAGGCAGAGCGAGAACTCGGTATCTTCCGCCGGTTTGCCGTGGCGGCCGGGCTGTCTCCGGCCCTCGATTGCGGGGAAAACCGCAGGCCTCCCGAACCGGATATTCTCTTCCGCGACGAGAAGGGGGCCTGTACGGCGTTTGAGCTTGTGGAGCCCATTTCGGAACATGAAGCAGACCGGCTTTCGGAGTGGGCGCGGGTCGTGCCCGAACTCCACGACTATTACGACAGGCTCTCGCCCGATGCGAGAGAGGCCTTTGACAAGAAGTACGGAAACGCCCAGATATCAATCCTGTTCCGCGAGGAGCTGCTGCTTTCGGAATGCAGGGCGATGTTTGGGGAAATACTGACTGCCCTCGTGGACCTTCCGGACGGGTTCGAAGGCAATGCTTTCCACGGCTTTTCCCCCTTCAAGGGAAAGATAGACTATATTATCGTCACACGCGGCAAGTACACGTCGCCCGTATTTTGCGTCCCGTCAGGCCGCTTTGCCAGCAAGTACGCTGAACCGCGCCTGGCTCGGATGTTTGACAAGCAGTACAAAACACCCCACCCGACCGAGTTGATTATCTACAGCACCGAAAATAAACCGCCTGCCAGGGACTACTGGGCAGGAACGGCCGAGCTTTTCGTCTTCCACCAGCCCCGGCCCTGGCCATTCCGCCGCGTGTGGCTTTATGATGACCGAGGCGGCAGGATCGTCTCCTCGATTTCACCCGAAGAGCTGGAAGCCGTTTCCTGAGCGTTCGTCTATACAAGTGAGATTCCTGTCCCTTGCATCTGCGGCCATTGGCGTTGGCCATGGCCGGCTTCGAGTGCTCCGGCGCTGCGCCGGTTGGCGACGGGCCTGCCCTGTGCCGTCATACGGTCAGCCACGAAAGAGTGGAATTTGCCACTGATGCACTGGGATAAACACGGATGTCCTTCTGGCCGGGTGGGTCTCACGAAGTGGTGGGATGGCGGGTGTGGTCTGTTTCGCCCTTTCAGGGCTCCGGTGCCTTTTGGACGCTGCTGTCTCCCAGGGCGTTGCCCTGGGCTGCCATATTGCGCCCCGTTGGGGCTTATGCCGGTAGTCAGGCGACAATTGGGGGGTAGAGAGTTGCTCCGACGCGCATTCGGCGGCCCAACGGGCCAAAGTATGACAGCCCCGGGCAACGCCCGGGGAATCCGGACCGGCCAGAGGTGACGCCCTGAAAGGGCACCGCAGCCGAGCGAAGAGATGGCGACAATGAGAACGTCCTGAAATCTGCTCATCACTCGGCGAACCCATCTTGACATTGTTCACAGTCCGGTGGCCTTGCTGAGGGACGATCCTGCTTTTCCGTGCGGGAGGGCAGGCGCGCGAGACCCTTCGGCCCGGGGAGCCACCGCATCATGGATATGTTCGAAATCGAGGGCGCCCGCCCGTTGCGGGGGACGGTCCGGGTCGGCGGCTCAAAGAACGCCTGCCTGCCGCTGATCACGGCGGCGCTGCTGTCGGAGGAGCCGACGGTGCTGCGCGGCGTTCCGAATCTGCGGGACATTCGGGAGATGATCGGCCTGGTCCGGCATCTCGGCGCCCGGGTGGAGTACGCCAACGGCCGGCTGGAGATCGATCCGTCGGGGTTCCAGGCGGACTCGGTCCCTTACGAGATCATGCGGAAAATGCGGGCCAGCTTCTACGCGATGGGCCCGATGATCGCCCGGCTGGGGCGGGCGAAGGTGTCCCTGCCCGGCGGGTGTGCGATCGGGGACCGGCCGGTGGACCTGCACCTGCGCGGGTTCCATGCGCTGGGCGTGAGGATGGGCCGGAGCGCCGGATACGTGCTGGCGCGGCACGAGGGGCTGACCGGCACGCGGCTGTCGCTGCTCGGAACGAACGGGACTTCGGTGGGGGCGACCTGCAACGTGCTGATGGCGGCGGTGCTGGCGCGCGGGACCACTGTCATCGACGACGCGGCGCGCGAGCCCGAGGTGATCGAACTCTGCAATTTCCTGAATTCAATGGGCGCCCGAATCGAGGGCGTGGGGACCAGCCGGCTGCGGATTGACGGCGCCGAACGCCTCCATGGGACCGACTGGGAGGTGTGCTCCGACCGGATCGAGGCGGCGACGCTGGCGATCACGGTGCTGATTACGCACGGCAGTGCGGTGCTGGAGAACGTGCCGCGGGAGCACATGGAATCGGCGCTCTTCGCGCTGGAGCAGTGGGGCGCGGAACTGAAGTGGAAAGGCCCGCGGGCGCTTTCCGTCCACCGCGGCCGGGGAACCAAGCGGCCGCTCCAGATCGTGACGGAACCCTATCCCGGCTTCCCGACCGACGCGCAGCCGCAGCTCACGGCGCTGCTGGCGCTCACTCCGGGCTATTCGGCAATCCGGGAGACGATCTACGCCGAGCGGTTCATGCACGTGCCGGAACTCAAGCGCCTCGGGGCGCGGATCACCAGTCCGGAGCGCGGGCGGATCGAAATCGCGGGGACGGGGGCGCTGGAGGGGGCGGCGGTCATGGCGAGCGATCTGCGGGCGGGTGCGGCGCTGATCCTGGCGGCGCTCGCGGCGCACGGAACCTCGCAGGTGCGGCGCATTTACCACGTCGAGCGGGGCTACGAGCGGCTGGAGGAGAAGCTGAGGGCGCTCGGCGCCCGCATCCGCCGGGTGCCGGAGTCGGAGGAAGACCCGGGAATGACCGAGCCCCCGGCGATCGTGGAGGAGGTGGACTCCTCGGCGATTGTGGTGGACGGCGGGCCGCCGGTGACCCCGGCGCGGACGATGGGGTCGTAGTTGCTTCGAAGGCCGGACTCCGGCCGGTGAACTGTGTACATTGTGGCGGCCGCTCAGGCGTCCTGGCTTGCAGCCTGGGCGGCGAGCATTCCGGAGAGGATTTCGGCGGACGGTCCCCGGCCCGGCTGGGTCCAGCAGCCTGCCAAGTATAGCCCCGGTATTTCGACGACCCGGTTTACGGGAAGGCGGCGCAGGTCGGCCGTGGTGCCAAGATACCAGCCGCCCGGCTGGAGCCTGCCCGGTGCCCAGGGCTCGTCGGGGCGGGGCTCGTCTTCCTCGATTGCCTTGGACAGTCCGTCGAGCCCGGCA
>SLMS01000307.1 GCA_007133495.1 Candidatus Sumerlaeota bacterium
AACTGGGACCAGCCGGACGAGGGCATCTGGGAAGTGCGCGGCGGCCGGAAGAAGTTCCTCTTCTCCCAGGTCATGTGCTGGGTCGCCTTCGACCGCGCCGTGCGGCTTTCGCGGAAACGCTCGCTCCCGGCCCCCCTCGTCGAGTGGATGACCATCCGCGACACCATCTACCGCCGCATTCACGAAGCGCTGTGGAATCCGCAAATCGGCGCTTTCACCCAGTTCGAGGGCTCGGACACCCTCGATGCGTCGGCCCTTCTCATGCCGCTTGTACGCTTCATCGGCCCGAAGGACCCCCGCTGGCTCTCCACCCTGCGCACCATCGAACACCATCTGGTGGAGGACTCGCTCGTTTACCGCTACCGGAATCACGACCACGACGGTGTGGACGGCGAGGAGGGCACCTTCTCCATGTGCACCTTCTGGTACGTGGAATGCCTCTCCCGGGCGGGCGACGTGGAGAAGGCGCGCCTGGTCCTGGAGAAAATGCTCGGCTATGCCAACCACGTGGGGCTTTACGCCGAGGAACTCGGCCCGCGGGCCGAGCACCTTGGCAACTTTCCCCAGGCGTTCACCCACCTTGGCTTCATCAGCGCCGCCTTTGACTTGGACCGCCGGCTGTCCGGCCAGCCCGGAGGGGCTGCCCTCCGCCCGCCACCATCAGCAGTAAGTTGAGCAAAACCAGCGTTCTACACCGGTGGGATTTTTTCTGCCTCAGGGCCGTTTTCAAGCTTGACGCCCGGGGCCGCTCCACTGATCGTTGCGTCGTTGCAACGCATTGTAACCATCCCCCCTTGGAGGCTTCACCCATGCGCAGTTCATTATGCTTCACCGCCGCCGCAGCGGCACTGGCATTTGGCATCTCTTCCGCCTCGGCGCAGACGATCCTGATGGAAGAAAACTTTGACGACATCGACGACATCGCCGGGCTTCTGGCAAAGCCCATGTGGAACTTCGAGGACGACCCGGGGATGTCCATCTCCGACGAGCAATCCCTCAGCGGCGACCAAGCACTCCGGCACGATGCGGTGGCTACCGGCCAGGTCCGGGGCGACCTTGGTGACGGTTACCAGGCCAACGACGAAGGGGTCGGCGATGGCGCCATCATGTACTCCGGCTGGCAGTATCTGGACAACGACGGACAGCAGACCGCCGACAGCACGCTGGTGACCACGGCTTGGGCGGACAATGCTTGGGGAGAAGGTGCCTTGGACGACCTGATCGCCCACGGTGTGTACGGGCTTGGGCCAGCGGTCACCACCCACTACGCCACCCGCGCCCTCTCCGGTGACAACTGGGTCGGCGTTCCTGAGAATGCAGAAGCCGCAGAGCGTATCGGCGAGGAGTGGGTCCATCTGGCCATCTTCCTGCAGTCCGACTCGGTGGAGTTCTACGTGAACGGCGCGCTGATCCGGACGGACGACACTAATGTCGCTGCGGAGTGGGATTCCTTCCGCATCGGGTCCAACACAGGCAGCGCGCCCTCCGACACGGTCATTTTCTGGGACGACGTGGAGTACGTCATCGGCGCCAGCGCGCCGGAACCCGTCAGCGTCCCGGAGTGGCACCTCTACTAAGCCACCCCTTTCCAAACGACGACACCACCAAGCGCCAGTCCGGTCTCCGGACTGGCGCTTTCTCTTTGGGGCACCAGCCTGCCAAGGGGCGGCTTGCCCGGCATGGCTCTTCTGCGCCTGCCACCCGGAGCGCAGCCTGTGGAACGGTCCATTTTTTTGAGCTTTAAACAAGGTTCAGGCTTGACGCCGCACCAGCACGCTGCTCAGCTCAACTCGTAAAGTTGGACTACATGCCCCCTTCAAGGAGTGAATGCTCATGCGTAAGTCATTCTGCATCACCACCGCTGCTGCGGCAGCACTTGCATTCGGTATCTCATCGGCCTCGGCCCAGACGGTCCTGTTCGAGGAGGATTTCGATGATGTCGCGGATATCGCCGAACTTTTGGACAAGCCCGGCTGGACTGATGCAGTAGGCAGTCCGAACAACCTTGTCATCAGCAGCGATCAGGCCTTCAGCGAAGACAACTCCCTGCTCCAGCCATCCGGCGAGGCAACCAGTTGGATTGTGGCCAACCTGGGCCAAGGATACGTCGCCTTGGATGAGGGGGACCTTGATGGCCCCATTCTTACCAGTGCCTGGCAGTATATTGAAGATGCGACGGCTGCCGGCGACAGCACGCTAACAATCGCCGGGTGGGCCAATGACGCATGGGGGGACGGAGGCCTTCAGAACTTCCTTGTTTTCGGCCTGTACAGCTTCTCGCCTCTTTCGGATCATGAGGATTACGCAGTACGTGTCGTCTTTGGTGGAGAGAATGAAGGGTCCCCGAACCAGGGTTGGTGGCCTCCCGCAGACGCCGCCAATCCGGAAGCTGGCGAGAGAATTGAAGGTGAATGGGTCCACCTTGCCATCTGGGCCCAGGAAACCGAGGCACAATTCTTCGTCAACGGCGAGATGTACGTGACCGACACCTACGATTTTGCCGCTTGGGATTCCATCCGCATAGGCAGGAACGCCGACGGCGCCCCCCACGCGACTGACGTGTACTGGGACGACGTGCAGGTCGTCCAGGGCGCCAGCGCCCCCGAGCCGGTTACCGTCCCGGAGTGGCACCTCTACTAAGTCACCCCTCCCACAAACCCTCGAATCACAAGCGCCAGTCCGGTCTCCGGACTGGCGCTTTCCCGTTGGCGCCGGGATGCGGCGCGGCGAAAGTCCGACCCGGGCGCTCAAGCGCTCCGCAGCACTGCTATCTCCGGAGGTGACACCGTCCCCATGAGCAGACTCTCCCTCGCCCTTGCGCTCTGCGCGATTCTGGTTGCCTGGACCCCCGGGCCGCTCCCGGCGGAGGAGACGGAGCCGTCCGCCGAGGTACTGGATGCGTTCGCCCGCTCGCGCGGTGCGGAGGAATCCCCCTGGGAGACGGGCCGGCCCTCCTACATCGGCACGGAGGGCCGGGAGCTGGCCCGGCGCGACATCGCGCGCGAAAGAGTGCTCGCCGAGCGGGCCCGCGAGCGCGGCCTGCACGAGGACCCCGCCATCGCGGAGGAACTCGCCCGCCAGCCGCTTCTCGTCTCGCGCGAGCTGGCCGACAACCACGTGCAGGAGCAGGTCACCGTCACCAACGAGGACATCGAGGCCTGGTACGAGGCGAACCCTGACCGCTACACGCGGCCCGCTAGGGCGGAGTTCCAGTTCCTCTTCGAGCGTGTGGAGAGCGCCGATGACGAGGAGGCGGCCCGCGAGCGGCTCGCCCAACGCCGGTCACGCGTGGTGGAGGACGGGGAGTCCTTCGTGGCGCTCGTCGCCGAGCAGGAAGGGCTCGATCCGGAGGAGGTAACCGAATCGGAGGTCTCGCTGACCGGCCGCGCCGGGCAGTACTCCGAGGAAATAGACAACCTTCTCTTCTCCCTGGAGCCGGGGGAAATTTCCGAGCCCACGCGCACGCAACACGGCTGGCATGTGGTCCGGCTGCTGGACCGCACCGAGGAGCAGAGGATTCCGCTGGAGGCCCGGCGCGTACAGATCGAATCGCAGGTGCGGCGGGCCAAGCTGGCGGACTTCCGCCGGCAGGCGGAGGAGCAGCTCGCCGAGGCGTTCCCGCTTGAATGGAACGGCCTGCCCGGGGACGGCGGCGCGCCCGAGGGCGGGTACGTGCTGGCGGCGCTCGAGGACGCGGAGTTCACCGCTGGCGAGGTGCGCGAGCACTTGGCCGTCCCGCCGGCGCAGGCCACGGAAGAGCAGTGGCGCCAGGCGGCCGAATCCGCCGCCGTCCCGATGCGCCTTCACCTGTGGGCCCGGGAGGAAGGCTGGCAGGAGGGCGAATACTACCGCCAGCGCCTGGCCCAGCGTGAGAATGGCATACTGGCCCGCGCGTACTTCGACCACCTCGTGGAGGAGGAAATCGACGTCACCGGGGAACAGGAGCGCGAATATTTCGAGGAAAACCAGAGCCGGTTCATGCACCGCAAGGAGTACGAGGTGAAGGAGCTGTTCCTCTCCGCGCCGACGGCCGCAGAAATTACCAATCGCGGGGAACTGCACCTTGCCCGCGAGAGGGTCCGGGAGGCGATGGAACGCATCCGCGAGGCGCTGGCAGGCGGGATGGCGCTGGACGACCTGCCGGAGGAGCTGCCGGAGGAAAGCTCCGGGCTCGTGGTGACCGACCGCGGCTGGGCGCCGCAGGGCCCGCGCGGCCGGCTGCTGGACGTCTCGGTGCAGGACCTCGAACCGGGTGAGTTCTCCGGCGTGGAGGAGTCCCGGCGCGGATTCCACGTCTTTATCCTGGAGGACACCCGCTCTCCCCGGCCGATGGAGTTCGAGGAGGCCCGCGAGCGCATCCGGGCCATCCTCCGGGGGAACGAGCGCGAGGAGCTGCGGACAAGGCTCGTGGCCGAAATCGACGAGGAACTCGGGCTCGGAGAAAGGCCGTGACGGCCGGGCCGTACAGAAGCCCCAAAGAGGCTCAGGAGACAGCCCAGAGCAACGCCTTCAGAATGACAGCCCCGAAGGGGCGCAGGATGACAGCCCAGGGCAACGCCCTGGGAATGACCGAAGGAAAGAGAAAAAGCCCTGAAAGGGCGCAACAAAACCACCGGACGCCTCCGGCCCGGTGGAGAACCCGTACACGGACGGGCCATCGCCGTTGACATTGGAAAACCGGGGGAATCAGGCTGAAGTCTTGACTTGGCAGGATACAATGAGCACTGGGAGAAGACACCGAGGAGCCGTCACCCCGGAGGAGATGCAGGACAGGATATACGCTACTCGATGACCACGAAAGACTACTACAGCCTGCTGGGTGTGGACCGCCAGGCTCCCGACAGGGAGATCAAGCGCGCCTACTATAACCTTGCGCGCGGGCTTCACCCGGATAAGGCAAAGTCGCCGGACGAGGCGCGGGCAAACGCCGACCGGCTGGCGACGATCAGCCGCGCGTACAACACGCTCAAGGACCCGAAAAAGCGCGCCGAGTACGACCAGTCGATTGGCGGTGGCAGGCCCGCGGCGCCGGTGGCGGGCAAGCCCTCTCCACCCGCGCCCGCTCCGGCAAAACAACCGGCAAAACAGCCCGACCCCCCGACGACACCGCCCGCCCCCGCCGCCGCAGTCGATCCCGAGGCCACGCAGCCGGGCGTCGCTCCCCCGCCGATTCGCCCGGTGATCTCCTCGCGCGACCTGGCCAACCAACGCGTCGTCACCGCCCAGAAGGCCTTCGTCAAGGGGATGGAGTACTTCAAGACCAGCGACTTCAAGAAGGCCCTGCCGTTCTTCGAGGTCGCGGTGGAAAACGACCCCGAAGGCGAGGCACAGTACCACCTGCGGCTGGCGCAGTGCCTGATGAAGACTCGGGGAAGCTTCACCCGTGCGGTCACCTCGGCGGAGACCGCGTGCAGGCTCGACACCTACAACGTGGAATACAAGCTGGTGCTGGGCGAGATATACGAAACGGTCGGGGTGGCAAGCAAGGCGCAGCAGGTGTACGAGGACGTATTGCGGTGGGACACGGACAACGAGCGGGCCAAGGCGCGCCTGCAGTTCATGGGAGCGGACCAGAGCAAGACGGGCGGAAGCCTGCTGGCAAAGATTTTTCCTTCGATATTTGGCAAAGGCTGATTCCCGATGGGCCGCTCGATAGGGATCGATCTTGGGACGACCAATTCCGTCGTGGCGGTCGTCACCGGCGACCGGGTCGAGACGATCCCCAACCCCGAAGGACAGAAGACCACGCCTTCGGCCGTGCTCTTCGGCCGGGACGAGACGGTGGTGGGTGAACTGGCCAAGCGCCAGCTCGTCACCAACCCCGGACAGGTGGTGCGCTCCGCCAAGCGGCTGATGGGCCGGCGGTTCGCCGAGGTGCGGGAGTACGCGGACGAGCTTCCTTTCCGGCTGCTGGAGCGGGAGGAGCACCGGGCGGAAATTCAGCTCGCCGACGGGAGGGTGGTTGCCCCCGAACGGGTGAGCGCGCAGGTGCTCCGCAAGATGCGCGAAACGGCCGAGGACTTCCTCGGCGAGAGCGTGGACAGCGCGGTCATCACCGTGCCTGCCTACTTCAACGACGCGCAGCGCACCGCCACCAAGCGCGCCGCCGAACTGGCAGACCTGCACGTCTCCCGCATCATCAATGAACCGACGGCGGCGGCGCTGGCCTTCGGGTTCCGCAAGGCGGAGGAGCCACGGACCATCGCCGTGTTCGACTTCGGCGGCGGCACGTTCGACATCTCCATCGTACAATTGCAGGGCGACATCTTCGAGGTGCTCTCCACCAACGGCAACACGCACCTCGGGGGCGACGACATCGACGAGGCGATCTACGCGGAACTCCGCCAAGGGGTCCTGCAGGCCACCGGCATCGACCCTGCGGAAGACCCGCAGGCGGTGGCACGACTGCGCGAGGCGGCCGAGCGGGCAAAGATCGAACTGTCCTCCCTTTCGACCACGCACCTGTCCCTGCCCTTCATCGTTTCGGACAGCCAGGGGCCGAAGCACTTCGAGCGGGAGTTCACCCGCCAGGAGTTCAACCAACTCGTCCACCCCGTGCTCGACGAGCTGATCCCGCCGTGCCGCAATGCGCTGGCGGACGCACGGCTGAAAGCGGGCGAGATAGACGAGGTGATCCTGGTCGGCGGCTCGACGCGCATTCCGATGGTGCGGAAGATCGTGGCGGACTTTTTCGGCAGGGAACCGAACCGGTCGGTCAACGCGGACGAGGCGGTGGCAATCGGCGCGGCGATCCAGGCAGGAGTGATGCGCGGGGAGCTGGCGGAGATCCTCCTGCTGGACGTGACGCCGCTCTCGCTGGGCATCGAGTTGGCCGGCGGCGTGTTCAAGCCGCTGATCGAGCGCAACTCCTCCATCCCCTGCGAGGCCACCCGCCGGTACACCACCGTCGTGGACAACCAGTCCTCGGTCATGGTGCACGTGCTGCAGGGCGAGCGGGCCATCGCGGCGGAGAACCGGACGCTGGCGCGCTTCCGCCTGACGGGCATCCCGCCCATGCCGAAAGAACTGCCGGAAATCGAGGTGACGTTCCGTATAGACGCCAACGGCATCCTGGAGGTGGGCGCGATGGACCTCACCAGCGGCGTCAACACCGGCGTCCAAATGGAGGACTACGGGGAGTTCGCGCCGCTAAGCGAGGAGGAAAAGCAGAAAATTCTGGCAGACCTGGCCGCCCACAGCAAGGAGGACCAGGAGTTCCTGCGCACCGCAAACCGCCGGGCGCGGGCGCAGCACGTGCAGGCGCTCGCCCGCCGCATCGCCGATTCGGAGGACGAGCGGGTCGAGGAGGAAGACCTCAAGGCCATGAAGGAGTCCATGCTCCGGCACGACCTGGCGGTGCTGCGGGGCAACTGGGACGGGGCGGAATCGCAGGAGGAAGTGCTCGACCGCCTGATCGACAAGTACGAGGACATCCTGCCCGAGCACCAGCGGCGCGGACGGGGGAACGTGCCCGGGCACCTCGCTCCCGGGGTGGACCCGGACCTTGTCCCCCGCTATGAGGACGTTCCCGAGCTGGAGGAGCTGTTACGGCGCACGGAGCGCACAGCCTCCGGACTGGGAGAGGAGGAAGAACAAGGCACGCGGAAGAGTGCGGGAGACTGGGAGCCCACCCCCGACGACCGGGACGTCCAGGAGGAGAAGCCAGAGAGGAAAGAATCCCGGCGGGCGGCTCCCCCGCCGCAGGGCCGGCGGACGAGCAAGGCATCTCCCCCTGCCAACGAGGAAGATGACTTTGACCCCCGCAAGGCGCCGCCCCCTCCCCCACCGCCGGATTGACCGGGCCGGGGCGCTTTAACTCCGCCGCGGCAGCCTTTTGGGATTGACCTTTCGGAGCGGTTCAACGGAGGTGAAAGACAAGCCGTAAAACCGCCAGCACACGATCCGAGGAGGTTCTTTGCTGTGACCAAGGCCGAAATTATTCAGCTCCTTGTTGAAAACAGCGGCTTGCCCAAAAGGGAGGCCGCTGAATCCGTGGAACTATTTCTTGAGTGCGTGAAGGCGGGTCTTGAGGAAGAAGGCAAGGTGAGCCTCGTGGGGTTCGGCACCTTCATGGTCAAGGCGAAGGAATCCCGCAATGGCCGGAACCCCCGTACCGGGGAGATCATCCACATCCCGCCGAAAAACGTCCCCGTCTTCAAGGCAGGGAAAGCCTTCCGCCATGCCATCAACAAGTCCACGCCGGCCTCCAAGGCGAAAGTGGGCACCGCCGGTTGAAGTTTGCCATCAAGCGTCCTAACCTTTAAAAATCCCACTGGAAGGGGGCGCAAACAATGACTCTGCGGCCCAAACCCCACCTTTTGGCTGTGGACGACGAGAACGACGTCCTGTTGATACTGAAAACCAGCCTGCGGGAAGACTATGAAGTCGAGACGGCCTCCAGCGGCCAGGAAGCGCTCCAGAAGGCACCTGAGTTCGCTCCGGACATTATCATCCTCGATCTGATGATGCCGGACATGGACGGGATCACCCTGTTGGAGAAGCTGCGCAAGGAGGAGAGCCTTGCCGATACGCCTGTCATCTTTCTGACCGGAGTCTCGGACAAGACCAAGCTTCGCGAGGCGCTCGACCACGGAACGCAGTTCTACATCCGCAAGCCCTTCAAGCCGGACGAGCTGAGCGCGAAGGTCAGTCAGGCCCTGCACGCCAGCGGCATCGGACCGCCGGAAGAAGCCTGACCGAGCCGGCTTCCCGCTTCGCCCTTGAGCGCCACCCCGCCCTGCCCTAGCGTCTCGGCCCTGCTGCCGGGACGGGTGGACGTGTTGCGAATTGTATCCGGCCGGCCGGCGGCATCCCAACCCCCGGGAAGAACCCCTGCATGTCCCAGTCCGTGGCAGAAATCCGCATTCAACTCCCTGATGGCTCAACAAAGACGTTCGACCGGCCAGTGACCCCGGGCGAGGTCGCCGCCTCGATCGGCTCCGGGCTGGCCAGGGCGGCATTGGCCGCAAAAGTCAACGGCCGCGTGGTGGACCTTGACCATCCAATTACCGAGGACACGGAACTGGAGATTCTCACCTCGAAGTCCCCCGAGGCGCTGGAGGTGCTGCGTCATAGTTGCACGCACCTGATGGCTCAGGCGGTCAAGCGGCTCCACCCCGAGGCGATGCTGGAGGACGGACCGCCGACCGAGGAGGGCTTCTGGTACGACATCAGGACCGATCCGCCGCTCACGCCGGAGGACTTCCCCGCCATCGAGAAGGAGATGCGCTCGATCGCCAAGGAGGCGCTGCCCATCGAACGGCAGGAGCTTTCCCGCGAGGAGGCCTACCGGATATTCAAGGAGCGTGGGGAGAAGTACAAACTGGACCTGATCGAGCGCATCCCAGAGGACGACACGATCAGCACCTACCGCCAAGGGGAGTTCATCGACCTTTGCCGCGGCCCACATGTGCCACACACAGGGGTGTTCAAGGCCTTCAAGCTGCTCAGCGTGGCGGGAGCCTACTGGAAGGGGGACGCGGAGAACGAGCAGCTCTGCCGCATCAAGGGAACAGCCTTTCCAACAAAACAGGAACTCGACGCGTACCTCCAGATGCTTGAGGAGGCCAAGCGCCGCGACCACCGGCGCGTGGGGCGGGAACTCGAGCTGTTCATGCACCACGAGTGGGCGCCGGGGGAGATTTTCTGGCTGCCCAAGGGGCACCTGATGTACCGGCAGCTCTCCCGCATGATGAGCGATCTCTGCCGGCAGGAGGGCTACGACGAGGTCTTCACCCCGCTGCTCTTCAAGGCGGACCTGTTCAAGGTGTCCGGTCACTGGGAGCATTACCGCGAGGATATGTTCCTCTTCGACGACAAGGACGAGAACCAGTTCGCGCTCAAGCCGATGAACTGCCCCTCGCACATGCTGATCTTCCGGGAGAAGAAGCGCAGCTATCGCGAGCTGCCCATGAGGATTCACGACCAGGGGGTGCTCCACCGCAACGAGGCGAGCGGGACGCTGAGCGGCCTGACCCGGGTCAGGCAGTTTTGCCAGGACGATGCGCATATCTTCCTGGCGCAGGAACAGATCGAGGACGAGATCACGGCGCTGATCGGGTTGGTCAAGCGCGTGTACGACTTGTTCGACATGCAGTTCTCCAAAGTCTGCCTGTCCACTCGGCCGGAGAGCTACCTGGGCGAGAAGGAATCGTGGGATCAGGCGGAGAAGGCGCTCTCCAACGCGATCGAGAAGAACCAGCTCGACTGCACCATCAACGAGGGGGACGGGGCGTTCTACGGCCCGAAGATCGACTTCATCGTGCGGGACTGCCTGGGGCGGGAGTGGCAGACGGCGACGATCCAGCTCGATTACCAGCTACCCGCGCGGTTCGAACTCAAGTTTATCAACCGGAACAATGAGGAAGAGATGCCGGTCGTGGTGCACCGGGCGATCTTCGGGAGCTTCGAGCGGTTCTTCGCCATCCTGATCGAGCACTACGGCGGGAATTTCCCGGTCTGGCTGGCGCCGGAGCAGGTGCGGGTGCTGACGATCAGCGAGAAGCATGAGGGCTACGCCCAAGAGGTGTATGAGCAGCTCCAGTCGAACGGAATCCGCGCGGAGAAGGACTTTTCGGCGGAGAAGATCGGCGCGAAAATCCGCGAGGGGCGCATGAAGAGGGTGCCTTACCTGCTTGTTGTGGGGGAAAAGGAGGCATCCTCGCGCACTTTGTCGGTCCGCTCGCAGCAGAAGGGCGACCTTGGGAGCATGCCGCTGGGCAGTTTTCTCGAATGGATAAACCGAGAGAAATCAGCGGTTTTCTAACTGGAGGAAGCGCCCTGACCCGGCCATGGGAACGGGATGGCACCTTTGTTGCGCATCAAAAGATGAGTAGAAGTAATCTGTAAACCACACCACACGAAAGGCAAAATCCCATGAAACGGACCAAGCTTGGCGTGGCAGCAAGTACACTCGGAATCGCCTCCTTCGTTTTCCTTGGCTGCGGCCAAGACCCGGGCCCCGCTGAAGGCGTCGGCCAGGACATCGACGAGATGTGGGAAACCATGGAGGAAGGGATCGATGAAGCAGCCGAGGATGCCGAGGACGCCGCTGAGGACGTCTGGGAAGACGTGGAAGAGACGGCCGAAGACGCAGAGGAGGCCGTGGAGGACGCCCTCGAGGAAGCGGAAGAGGAGTACGAGGAAGCAACTGACCAGTACTAATCGGTTGGCTTGGCCGGGAAACCGGCCACCCGCTTCCGTTCACCAGCCGGCCGGCGGGATTTCCCCCCGGCCGGTTTTTCGTGCGTGGACCAGCGCGTGGCACTCGTATTGCAAGGCTGGTGGGGTGGCAGACCACTCCAACTGGGAAGGAAAGAGCCATGAAACGCACCAAAATCGGAGTTGCCGCAAGCACCTTTGCAGCCGCTTCCTTCGTCTTCCTCGGATGCGGGCAGGACCCTGCACCAGTGGAGCCTCTGGACGACCCGATCAAACCTCCGATGGAGGAGGAGATGATGCCGCCGGAGGAGCCGATGGAACCGGAAGACCCCAACGCCGTATGGGATGAACCGGAAGAGCCGGAGGTCGAACCCGAAGAGCCGGAGCTTGAAGAGGACGTTGACATCGACGCACTGCTTCAGCCCGAACCACCGGAAGAACCAACCAACTAAGTCCGAACCACCGGATGATTTCCTTGGGGGGGCGCCTTGCCAGCGCCCTCCCTCTCTTGATTCCACTTAGCCGGATTTCGTGTTTCTGCGGTTGGCAGGGTTGCGGAGCCCTGAGGGGGCCGCTGTGCAATCCTGACCCTGGCGCGGCGCCGCCAGACGCTGGCTTGGGTTGACGCCCGCGCTCCAACCCGGCATCCCCTAAACCATCGCCATACCACAGAGGGAGACATCGCGATGGTTACAAGACACATTGTTGGGGGGATGGTTGCCGCGTGCGTGGCAGCTTTCTCCGCCGTTTCAACGGCAAACGCAGACCCGCTGGAAGCGCAGTTCGACCAACTGGTGGAAGCGCTGGAGGGGAAGCGGGTCGGCCTGCTGACCAACCCCACCGCAGTGGACAGCCAGTTCCAGTTGATCGCCGACCGGCTGCACGCCCACCCGGATGTCGATCTGGCGGCGTTCTTCGCACCCGAACACGGCATCCGCGGCGACCTGCAGGCAGGGGCGCCCGAGGACGACCTGATCGACCCGGTGACCGGCCTGCCGGTCTATTCGCTGTACGGGCCGCGCCGCTCGCCCACACCCGAACAGATCGAGGACCTGGACGTCGTGGTCTTCGACATCCAGGACGTCGGGGCACGCTTCTATACATACCAGTGGACGATGACAAACGTCATGGAGGCGTGCGCCGAGCACGGCAAGTCCTTCGTTGTGTTCGACCGGCCGAACCCGATCGGCATGGACAAAATGCAGGGTGCGCCCAACACGTTCGACGTGGGGCTGATCGGCCGCAAATGGCCCGACGCTCCGTTTGGCATCCCGACCCGCCACGGGCTGACGGTGGGCGAACTGGCCATCCTGGTGAATGAGGAGTGGATGGACCCGCAGGTGGACCTGACGGTGATCGAGGTGCCCGGGCTGACGCGCGACATGACATTCGAGGAGACGGGCTATCCGTGGGTGCTGCCCTCGCCGAACATGCCGACTCTCGAAACAGCATTCGTCTATACAGGGATGTGCCTGTTCGAAGGCGTGAACATCAGCGAGGGACGCGGTACAACGCGCCCGTTCGAGTTGGTCGGCGCTCCGTGGATAGAGGGGCACGAGCTGGCGGAGCACCTGAACGCGAAGGGCCTCCCCGGCGTGCGATTCCGTCCGGCATGGTTCCAGCCCACGTTCTCGACGCATGCCGGTGACCGCTGTGGGGGCATCCAGGTGCACGTCACCGACCGGGACGCTTTTGAGCCGGTCCGCACGGGCATTCACGTGCTGAAGGCCATCACGGAACTATACCCGGACGACGTAAACGTGCGCAATGGCGTCTCCCGCCTTATGGGCGTGGAGAACCTGCACACCCGCATCTGGGACGAGGACCCTGACGACATTGTTGCCGAGTGGCAGGGCAACCTCCAGGCGTTCAAGGACCTGGTGGAGCCACACCTGCTGTACGACGACGGCGCCGGCAACGGCTGGAATATCGAGTAACGCCCCGCGGGCGGAGGTGGACAGCGATGCCACCCGAAGAAGGTCCGAAAACGGCAGGGCCGGAACCTGGGACTCCCGGGAACGGGACGAAGGGACCGGCCCTGTCCCCCCGCGAAGCCGCATGGGTAAAGCTCACGTTCGACTTTACGCTGGCATTCTGGTTTATCGTGCAGGCTGCGGTGCTGGGAGCCATCCTGGGCACGGTTTACGGCACTCTCGTCTGGATCATCTACCACCCGGAGGTCCCCGGCCTTCTCCGAATTCCGATCCATCCCCACACGACCTTTGTCCGGTACGTGGCATCCACAGCCCTTCAGTTTGCCGAGCGCATGGCGTACTTCGCCACCATCACGGTGATCGTTCTGACGGGGATCCGGGGCTTCTTGAACGTTTCGTCTATACGAGAGAAACTTGCGGGCATGATTGGCAGGAAAGATTAGACCCGGCCTCTGACGGTCGGCGAAACGACTGACCCCTTGCTCCCCACCATTTGCAGTTTGACCTGCATGGCGGAGATTGCCATGGCCCCCGAGAGCGAAAACCTGCGCGCCGGCCCCTCTGCTTTGCCGGAGGAGATGACGTTCAAAATGCCAACCATTCACAACAAGCCGCCGGCGGCCACTACCGCATTCACGGCAATTATCGCAACCTGCGTCCGGCGGCAGACGTGACCGGCCCGGCCAAGGCAACGGCGCAGGACGTGCAGCGGGGGCTGCGCCGGTTGGCAGACGATACCATCGCGCAGCATTCACAGGGATTTTTCAAGACAGGCAAGGGTGAGTACGGCGAGGGCGACAGGTTTCTCGGCATCCGGGTGCCGGTCATCAGAAAGCAGGCGAGGCAGTTTTCGGCAATGCCGCTCAATGAAGCGGGGCAGCTTCTGCGATCGCCGTGGCACGAGGAGCGGCTGTGTGCGCTCTTCATCCTGGTGGAAAAGTACCGCAAAGCAGACGCCCCGGCCCGGAAGTCAATCTTTCGTCTATACAAGAGCAATCTGAAGCACATCAACAACTGGGACCTTGTGGACAGCTCCGCCCATCAGATCGTGGGGGCGTATCTGGAGGATAAGGACAGAGCGTTGCTTTACGAGTTCGCGCAATCCAATAACCTGTGGAAGCGCCGGATTGCGATGGTTGCGACCTGCCACTATATTAAAAAGGGCGATCTCCGGGACGCGCTACGCATTGCCGAAATCCTTCTGCCAGACAGGGAGGACCTGATCCACAAGGCGGCCGGCTGGATGCTCCGGGAGGTGGGAAAGCAGGACACCGCCGCACTGAAGGCGTTCCTCAGAAAGCATTGCAGAGCCATGCCGCGGACGATGCTCCGCTACGCGATAGAGAGGTTTCCGGAACCCGAACGGAAGAAGTACTTGGCAGGAACACCATCACACAAAGGAGCAACAGCACCATGAACATGCGTCCATATTTGTCAGCAGCACTTGCATTGACTTTTCTTTTTATCGCCGTGCCGCGCGCACTCCCGCAGGACAACTCCGAGCCGGACAGGCTGGAGAGGCAGTTCGGGGAACTGGTTGAGGTGCTCTCCGGAAAACGGGTTGGGATGCTCACGAACCCCTCCGGCGTGGACAGCCAGTTCCGGCACCTGTCACGACGGCTGATCGAGCACCCGGACGTGGAGCTGGCCGCCTTCTTTGCACCGGAGCACGGTATATACGGGGACCTTCAGGCGGGGGACCTTGACGAGGACATGACCGATCCGCACACGGGCCTGCCTGTCTATTCGCTGTACGGGCCGAGGCGGGCTCCCACGGAGGAGCAGCTTGCAGACCTGGACACCGTCCTTTTTGACATGCAGAATATCGGCGCGCGCTTCTATACGCGCCAGTGGATCATGACATGGACGATGGAGGCGTGCGCGGAGCACGGCACCGAGTTTGTCCTGTTCGACCGGCCGAGCCCTGTCGGACTCCGGCACGTGGAGGGCGCGCCAATTCCCTTCGACGCGGGCATCATCGGCCGCAAATGGCCGGATGAGCCCTTCGGCGTCCCTGTCCGGCACGGGCTTACGGCGGGCGAGCTGGCCGTGCTCGTCAACGAAGAGTGGATGGATCCGCAAGTGGACCTTACCGTGGTGAAGGTTCCCGGCCTGACCCGAAGCATGACCTTTGAAGAAACCGGATACCCGTGGGTGATCCCCTCGCCGAATATACCCACGATAGACAGCGCCTTCGCCTTCCCCGGCATGTGTATAATCGAGGGAGCAAACGTGAGCGAAGGGCGCGGCACAACGCGTCCATTCGAGCTTATTGGCGCACCGTGGATAGACGGACACGAGCTGACGAACCACCTGAACGCGAAGGAACTACCCGGCGTGCGGTTCCGTCCTGCCTGGTTTCGGCCGACTTTCGCCGCGCACGAAGGGGAGCTTTGCGGCGGGTTTCAGCTTCACGTCACCGACCGCGAGGCCTTCGAGCCGGTCCGTACCGGTTTCGTGGTGCTGCGGGCGCTGGCGGAACTGTACCCCGAGGACCTGGTGCTGCGGAGCTACGTTTCGCGCCTGATGGGGGTGGAAAACCTGCACGAGCGCATCCTTGAGGAGGACGCGGAAACGCTGATCGCCGAATGGCAGGAGGACCTTGCTGCATTCAAGGAAATCCGCGAGCGTCACCTGCTATACGGCGATTGACAGTCCGCCACAGAGAGTTGACTCCGTGGTAAACTACACGTCTCCAACCCGCGGGCGCCGGGATTCGTCTTGAGGCATCGCCCGGCCTGCGGCAGTAATCGAACATTCCCCACGATGAGGCCCCACCCATGAAAAAGTCCCTGCTATCGTTGCTGATCGCCTGCACGGTCGGCGCCCATTCGGTCGCAGTTGCAGAAGACGCGGAGTTTCCCGTCCTCGATCTGCACTCCGACATCATGACGCGGGTGATCGACAACGACGTCGATCTGGCGGACACGCCGGAGTTCGCCCGCACGAGCATCCCCGCCATGCAGGAGGGGAACGTCCGCGACCAGGTTCTCTCCATCTGGATCCACACCGGCCGGCTCCGCGGACACGAGGCAACGCAGCGTGCCTTCCGCAAGATAGACGCGTACTACGAACAGGAAGCGCGGCACTCCGATGACATCGCCCTGGCGCTGACAGTGGCCGACTCCGACCGCATCCGCGAGGAAGGCCGCATCGCCATGTGGCTGTGGATCGAGGGCGCCGAACCCATCAACGACGACCTGGCGCTGCTGCGCACCTTCCACCGGCTGGGCGTGCGGGGGATGACACTCACATGGAACCACAACCTCTCCTGGGCCGGCGCCGCGACTGATGACCCGGAAATGGGGCTCACGGATTTCGGCCGGGAAGTCGTCCGCGAAATGAACCGCATCGGCATGATCGTGGACATCAGCCACGTCTCCGAGCAGACGTTCTGGGATACGCTGGAGGTGACCGAGCACCCCGTGGTGGCGACGCACTCCTCCTGCCGCGCGCTCTCCGACCACGTGCGCAACCTAACAGACGACCAGTTGCGCGCCGTGGCCGAAAACGGCGGCGTGGTGGGCATCACGCTCGTCCCGAACTTCCTCAGCGAGGACTGGGCTCCCGCCGCACGCGCGGCCCGGGAAGAAATCGCGGACGAACTGGCCGAGCTTGAAGAACGCTACGATGGCAACACCGCAAATCCGCACTTCCGCGAAGAACGCCGCGTCATGGTCGAACAGGCCATGCCGCCGGAAGACCGCATCACCATCGAGCACTACATCGACCACATCGAGCACGCCGTGCGCGTGGCGGGACCGGAACACGTGGCTCTGGGATCGGATTTCGACGGCATCTGGAACTACCCGGTGGGAATCGACAACCCGGCGGACTTCCCCCACCTGGCCGAACGGATGCGCGCCCGGGGCTTCGACGACGACACGATCCGGGCGATCTTCAGTGAAAACGCGCTGCGGGTTTTCCGTGAAGTGATCGGCGAATAGACACCCGCCCAGGGGCTCGAAAAAGGCCGGGGGTTTTCACTTGCAGCGGGGCCGGATGCTTTCCTACCTTCCCGCTCCCCGGCACAGCGCCGGAGGACCGCTCGGTGGACGGGTGGCAGAGCGGTCAAATGCACCGGACTGTAAATCCGGCGGGCGAGAGCCCTACGTTGGTTCGAATCCAACCCCGTCCACCATCTCTTCTTTTTTGTCCGAATGCGGTGCGAGGCGGGCGGCGGGCGGTCGATTA
>SLMS01000207.1 GCA_007133495.1 Candidatus Sumerlaeota bacterium
ACCGAGAGGTTCGGCCGCAGGGCCGCTGCCAGCGAGTTCAGGTTCACCACGTCCACCTGGTGCAGCTTGGCCACCTTCCCGAGGTTGTAGTCGTTCGTCAGGACGGTGGCGTGCAGGTCCCGCGCCAGAGCGATCAGCTTCTGGTCCACCTCGGCGATCTCGGGGTAGTCCTTTTCGAGAAGCTGGAAGGGGACCGCGCTCGAGGCGCGCAGCTCTTCGAGGAACTCCAGCCCCTTGCGGCCGCTGTGGCGCTTGACGCTGTCGCCGGAGTCGGCCAGCCGCTGAAGTTCCGCCACCACGAACGAAGGAACAACGGCCTCCCGCGTCAGGAAACCCAGCTCGTAAAGCTCCCGCACCCGCCCGTCCACGATCACCGAGCTGTCCAGCAGCATGGCATTGTCCTTCGGCGAAGTGACGAAGAACCGCAGGTTGGAGAGCGAAATCCGGTCCGCGTTGCGCAGCGCCATCACCACGCCGAAGTACATGAACAGCAGGTTGAACGCTGTCAGCGCGGCCTGCTCATCCCAGAACAACCCCCGGGGAAACGTGTCGTGGAACAGCCGCGAGAAGAGCAGCCCGGCGAATGCCCCGATGCATCCCAGGATGATCTTCTTCCCGGAGAGGACCCGAGTGGCATACTCCAGCGAGATGATGAACAGGGCGATCAGGAACGCAGCGGCGGAGAATTCGATTCCCCGGGTGGTGCTCTCCCCGATCCAATACCCGCAGAGAGTCAGGGTCAGAATAAAGAGAATGCGGACGATCCAGATGGGGTCCATCGGCTATCCTGGCGCCGGGGGTATGCTGCACGCTCCTCGGTTGGGCCTTCCGCCTTCCCCTCACGGCAGGTAATAGAAACCGCCGCCGCCAGCCCAACTTCAAGGGCAAAAGGGCGGCGGCGGCAGGGCCGGCGTTACTCCATGAACTCGATCAGCTTGGAGCGCCGCTTGGGGTGGCGGAGTTTGTTGAGCGCCTTCGTTTCGATCTGGCGCACGCGCTCGCGCGTCACGTTGAAGATCGTCCCCACCTCCTCCAGCGTCCGCGGGAAGTCACTCCCACCGATGCCGAAGCGAAGCCGCAGCACCTTCTGTTCGCGCTCGGTCAGCGTGTCCAGCACCTCCTCGATGCGCTCCTGCATGAGCTTGTGCTGGGTCGCCATGAGCGGGGACTGCGCGTCCTCGTCGGGAATGAAGTCCCCGAAGTGCGAATCGCCGTCCTCCCCGATGGGCGTCTCCAGCGAGATCGGCTGCATGGCGATCTTGAACACCTTGCGGATCTTCTCCACCGGCATGCCCATCTTCTCGGCGATCTCGTCCGGAGTCGGCTCGCGCCCGAGTTCCTGCACCAGGAAGCGCTGCACCCGCGAGAGCTTGTTGATCGTTTCGATCATGTGCACCGGGATGCGGATCGTGCGTGCCTGGTCCGCGATGGCGCGGGTCACCGCCTGGCGAATCCACCAGGTGGCGTAGGTGGAGAACTTGTACCCGCGCTGGTACTCGAACTTGTCCACCGCGCGCATCAGGCCGATGTTCCCCTCCTGGATCAGGTCAAGGAACTGGAGCCCGCGATTGATGTACTTCTTGGCGATGCTGACCACCAGGCGCAGGTTTGCCTCCACGACCTTCATCTTCGCCTCGTGGGCCTCGCGTTCGCCCTTCTCGATGCGTTCGACGACGATCTTCAGCTCCTCGTATCCGTTGCCGGCCTCCTTTTCGAGGCGCTTGATGTTGCGCTGGGCCATGCGGATGCGCTTGTCGAGCTTGATCAGCTCGTCGAGCGTCCGCCCGGTCCGCTTCTGAAGCTCGCGCGCCTGCGGGCTGTTCTTCTTCGTCTTGCGCACCGCCCGCCGCAGCTCGTCCTCGCTCATCATCGCCTGGATGATCGTGTTGCGGATGTCGTTGTGCGCCTTGTCTATCTTCGCGTACAGTTCCTTCACGCGCTGGGCGATCTGCTCCACGATGGAGAAGTTCAGGTCCACCTTGCGGAGCAGCTCGTAGTTCTGCTCGCGCATCGCCTCGACGTTCTCAACCGTCTGGGCGCGCTCCTCCTCGGAGAAGGTCGGGTCCTCCAGCTCATCGAGCCGCTCGGCGATCTCCTCGTAGTTGTCGAGCACCTGCTTGAGGCTGTCGAGGATGATGCGGATGACGCGTGCGCGCTCCTCGGGGTCCGTCTCGTCCACGTTTGCGCGCAGAATGTCGTTGAGGTTGAACTGCCCGGTTTCGATCTTGGCGTGGATGCGGCCGAGTTCGGACGCGGTGGCCGAGGCGCGGGCGATTGCCGCCATGATCTCGTGCCGGCCCTTTTCGATGGCCTTGGCCAGGAATACCTCCTCCTCGCGTGTCAGCAGCGGCACTTTCCCCATTTCGCTGAGGTAGAGGCGCACCGGGTCGTCGATGCGGGAGGTTTCGGCCGGGTCCTGAAGGAGCGTTGTCGGGCTCGTGGTGGTTGCGGGCTCCCTGTCGTCGTCTTCCTCGTCGTCCTTCTCGGAAGCGGAGGGCCGTATTTTGGGGGGCTGCCGGTTGTTCTTCGCGGCGGTCTTCTTCTTGGCTTTGCTCTTGGAGGGTTTTTCCTCTTCCTCCTCCTCGTCGCTGTCGCCGAGTTCCTCGTTGCCCAGCACTTCGATGTCCAGTTCGTCGAGGTCCTGGAGCAGGGTTTCCATCTCTTCGGTGGAGAAGTCTTCCGGCAGCTTGCGGCTCAACTCGTCGTAGGTGACGTGGCCCTTTTGCTTGCCGGCATGGATTAGTGCTTCGAGTTCCTCGGAGTACTTCGGCGCGCTGTTCTTCTTCATACGGTCTCCCTTTGCCTTTCCCGGTTGTGAAAAGCTGTGAAGTAGGACGTTGGGTGATGTGATTGGCTTGCGGGCTTGGTGCGGCTCTTGGTCAAAAAAATACTCAATTGGGGTGCCCATGGGGCAGTTTGTTGAGTTTGTGCCACACGAGTGGCGGGAAAAGGGCACACCTCACCCCTATAGCGCGAAAGCAGCAAAAATCGAACCCGAAGGCAGGGAAACCGGCCAGTGTCAGTGCTCAGTGGTCGGCTGGCGCCTCCCGGAGTCGCTGCCGGCTCCTCCCGCGCGGAGTGCCGCATACCCTTGGAGCACGCGCGGCTTGCCCGCCGCCTTCACGCCGCGGGCTTGCCCGCGCGCTCTCTGGCTGGCCAACACGCATGGGAGGCAGCAAGCTCCCGCCCCGAGGGCGAAAGGCAAGCCTTCGCACTCCATGAGCGGCGCCATTCCGGCGAACGCCCTCGATCCCGCCAAGTGGGTAACAATTCCAAGATACGCCCCCGAAACCCGTCCCCCGCACTCTTCTTTTGACCACTCCCCCCACCGGGCAGTTAGCTCCTTCCCGCTTCGTTCCGACACTCCCCGCCAGGCACCGCGACTCAATGACCCACAACAGCTCTCCGTTCCGCGCCGTGGCACTGCTCGACCGCGACGGGACCATCAACGAAGAGGTGGAGTACCTCTCCGATCCCGCCCAGCTTCGCCTTCTGCCCGGGGCCGCACGCGCCATCCGGCTGCTCAACATGGAGGGCATCGCCGCCGTCCTCACCACCAATCAGTCCGGCATCGCCCGCGGTTACTTCGACGAGGCCCGGCTGGCGGAAATCCACGAACTGCTCGAGAAGATGCTTGTCGAAGAGGGCGCGCACCTCGATGCGATCTACCACTGCCCCTCCCTGCCGGATGCGGGCGATCCGCGCCGCAAGCCCGGTATTGGCATGTACGAGCAGGCCGTGCGCGACTTGGGGCTGGAGGGCCTGCCCGTCTTCTCGATCGGCGACCGGTCGCTCGACACCGACTTCGGCTTGGCCTGCGGCGGCCGCGGCATCCGCGTCCTCACGGGCCAGCAGCTCAAGGGCGACGTGCCCAAGGACCTCCACCGCGCCCACGAAGCCCGCAGGCGCGGCAAGCTCTTCACTTCCGAGGACCTCCTCCACGCCGTCCACGTCCTCCTGGCCGAACTCAACTTCGATGCCGTCCCCGACGACCTGCTCTTCAACAAGAAGTACGGCGACCTTTACGCCACGGCGCGCGCGCTCCAGGTCGAGCGCGAGAAGGACAACCGCATCGTCCTCGCCAACGGATGCTTCGACCTGCTTCACGGCGGCCATATCAGCTACCTGCAGGGCGCCCACTCAATGGGCGACCGGCTCGTCCTTGCCGTGAACTCCAACGCCTCGATCCGGCGCATCAAGGGCCCCGGCCGGCCGTTGCTCTCCGAACCGGAGCGTCTCCGGCTCATGGCATCCATCCGCTACGTGGACTACCTGACCGTCTTCTTCGAGGACTCCGCGGACAACGTCCTGGAGGTCCTCCGCCCCGATATACACGCCAAGGGGACCGATTACAGCTCGGACAACGTCCCGGAGCTGCAAACCGCCCGGCGCCTCGGCGTCGAAACCCGCATCGCCGGCGAGGCCAAGGAGAACAGCTCGCGCGACATCATCGAGGTCGTCGTCGAACGCGCAAATCAGGGGCTGCTCTGATAGCGCCCCGTTCAACCCCCAACCTCTCCGGAGTCCCATGAACGAGACCTTCAACGGCGTCGATACCGTCCTGCTCGACCTCGACGACACCCTTTGGGAAAACAACCTCTACTTCGTCCAGTCCATCCGCTGGCTCTGCCGCGTTGGCTGCGCCCATGGCCATACCGCCCGCGCCACCATCGCCCTGCTCAACCGCATGGAGGACGAGAACATCCCGCACCGCGGCTTCGGCTACGACAGCTACGAGGCGTCCTACCTGCGCGCATTGCGCATGCTGCTGGCGCGCTCGGGCGGGGAGGCCGCCCACGCCGGGCTCCGCCGCCAGGCACGCGCCCAGATCGACTACCTCCGCAGACACCCGATCCGGTGGCTGCCCGGAGTGCCCGAAGCGCTCGAACTGCTCA
>SLMS01000009.1 GCA_007133495.1 Candidatus Sumerlaeota bacterium
CAGTCTTCTCGGGTTGATCTCTCAGCGGTAGTCCGGTGCCCCGCGCCGGGCGCCACTCCGAAACAGGCATCCACTCCGAGGTAGGCAGGTGCTCCGGCCCGAGGACCCCGTCAAGGGGTCCCAGCAGGTAGCCGGTGGTTGAGCGAAGCGACACCACCGGTAACCGGGACACAGGAGCCCGCGACCCGGGCAGGGGTCGCAGCCAATTGTACGTCCGGCAGCGGAGAAAGGGAGCGCCACCGGAGGTCACTCCTCCTCCAGCGCCACGTTCCAGTACGCCGCATCCACGAACTTCTGCCACAGCGGCCGGTCCGGCCCCCGCAGCGTATTCCTCAGAGTCGCCATCCAGTGCGGCTTCTTCGGCGTCCGCACAAGCCGCAGCCCCGATTCCGCCAGCGTCAGGCTGCCCTTGCGCGAATTGCACGACTGGCACGCCAGCACCACGTTCGCCCACGCAGAGCGCCCCCCCTTGCTCCGCGGTACAATGTGGTCGATCGTCAGCTCATCCTTCGGCGGCTTCGTCCCGCAATACTGGCACGTGTACCGGTCCCGCATGTAGATGTTCCGCCGGTTGAACTTCAGCGTCCGCGGCGGCATCCGCCCGAACGCCGTCAGCAGAATCACCTCCGGCACCAAGAGCTGGAAGTTCGGCGTGTGGATGAAATCGTTTCTGTGGTTCTCCACGTGCTGCGAGAGTTCACGCCACGAATCAAAGTCGTAGATCTGGTAATCATCCGCGATGATCCGCGCACAGTCCTGCACCACAAGCGAGACGGCCCGCCGCACGCTGCAGACGTGAACGGCGACCCAGTTCTTGTTTAGGACCAGTACCCCCTGCGAGAGCATCGAAGTCGGCGCCTTTCGGGCGGAATCGTACCGGCTCTCCGGCCATGGCGCGCCCCAACGCGGGCAACTCCGGAGAGTTGAGTCCGGATTTTCAGTCCATCCGGGCCCCTGTCGAGCGGAAAGTCCCCCTCCTTCGACGAAAATTTCGCAGGACCTGTGGACAATCCTGCCCGCCTGACCACCCCACCACCCCGGCCCAAGTCCTCACGATTTCTGGAGTGTGTAGCCCTTGACTCCACACCTCCCCTCATGATGCCGTTGCACTACCCCCATGTAACAGGGCGCACGCTGGTGGGCCTCAGCATCGTGGCGGCAAGCCACACCCCAGGGTCCTGCCCCGCTCCGGCCACAAGGGAGAATGCCCCGTGCTCCGCATCGCCTTCGTGCTGACCGGCTGCCTTGGTGCAGTCCTGCTCCTTGCCACCACCACCCCCCTGGCCGCCCCTTCCGCGGGGGAGAAGATCACCCCGGTCTCCGCCCCCTTCCAAGCCTCCCTCACCTTCGTCTTTCAGGACGACATGTGGGTCATCGGCGCCGAAGCCTGGCACACGGTGTGGAGATCATCTGATGGGGAAAACTGGACGAAGGTTACCGAAGACTCCGGCTATCCGCTCCACTCCGGTTCCGCCGGAGCCCACTTCGACGGAAAGCTCTGGGCCATTGCCGGCGGTCCCACCAGCGAAATCTGGCACTCCGCCGACGGCGCCAACTGGAACCAGGCCACCGAAGACGCCAGCTTCCCGGCCCGCCGCCACCACGCGGTCGTGGTCTTCGACGAAAAACTGTGGGTCATCGGCGGGCAGAGCCCCACAGCCAGACTCAATGACGTCTGGTATTCAGAGGACGGCATTAACTGGACCCAAGCCACCCCAAACGCACCCTTCTCCAAACGTCAGGACCATGCAGCCACCGTCTTCAACGGCCGCATCTACCTGATCGGCGGGCAAGACGGCAACCCGCTCAACGACATTTGGTACACTGAAGACGGTGTGCAATGGACCGAAGTCACCTCCTCGTCAGAGTTCTCCCCTCGCTACGGGACCACCGTCCTCGCTTTCGACGGCCGCCTTTGGTTGATCGGCGGCATCACCGCCGGTGCAGGCGGCGTGTTCTACCTCAACGACATCTGGTCGAGCGAGGACGCCAACTCCTGGACTCTCGAAGCCCCCACCGCACCTTTTCCCCCCGGCTACCGCAAGAGCTCCCTCGTCTTCGACGAACAGATATGGCTTTTTGGAGGCGTCCGCATCGGTGGACAGCGATCAGGCATCTGGACCTCCCCCGACGCGCACGCATGGCGCCGCGCCGCTGCACCCGCCCACTTCGAGCCCCGCATGAACTCCCTCGTCTACTCCCTGCACGACAACCTCTGGCTCCTCGGCGGCAGAACACGTCATGGCGACACCTACCTCGATTCATGGATGCTCCGCCCTGACGGCCGCTGGGAGAACAAATCACTCGGCCTCTTCGGCGGCAGACGGCCCCTCGGCACAGGCACCGTCTGGAATGACAAGGCATGGACCTTGAATATCTATGGCCAGTTCTGGGGACTGCAGGTCTGGTCCTCGGAGGATGGCATTCTCTGGAGCCGCGAAGTCGAGAACGCGGGGATGAGCTACCGTTCCGGCATGACCACTCCCGTTCATGACGGCAAACTCTGGCTCATCGGTGGTGGAACGGATGGCACTGGAGACCTTAAGAATGACGTCTGGAAAACCGCCGATGGCCGGAACTGGACACGCGTGACCGATAGAGCTGACTTCCCCGGCCGCATCGATCACACCAGCGTGGTGCACGAGGAGAAGATGTGGGTCATCGGTGGGAGAGCTCTCGACGGCAGTTCCTTCCTGGGCGGCCCCGTCAACGACGTCTGGTATTCTGAAGACGGCGCACAGTGGACCCTTGCCACCGGCACAGCCGCCTTCCCTCCTCGTCAAGGCCATGCCAGCGTCATCTACGACAATAAAATGTGGGTCATCGGGGGCTTCGGTGCGGACGTCCGCACCAACGATGTCTGGTCTTCCGGCGATGGCGTACAATGGAGCCTCGTCACCGATGACGCAGCATTCGCACCCCGCAACAGACTCAGCAGCAGCGTTCACGACGGCAGAATGTGGGTCGCCGCCGGCGAGACGGATGAAGGCGTTGTCGACGACGTCTGGTGGTCCACCAACGGCCGCGACTGGTATCAGCACGTCTATACGGAGGGCCCCAGCGCCTGGATTTTCCGCTAACAACCCGTGCGTCTAGATGTCCCCCGGCACGCCCTGGCCCGAAGCCTCACCGTACGCCGCCAGCACGTCCACGCGCGTGATCAATCCCACCACCTTCCGGCTCCCGTGCCGCGCCACCACCGGCAGCGCATCCGCGTCCGTCTGGCCCAGCATCTCCAGCGCCTCGCGCCCCGAACGCTCCGGCGTGATCGTCAGCGGGTGGCTGTCCGCCGCGTCCGCCGCGATAATCGCGTCCGCCATATCCACATTCAGCACCCCCCGCAGGTCCCGCGCCGAAATCAGCCCCTGCAGCCCACCGTCCTCTCCCACCACCACAAACGCATCGTCCTGACTCTCCGAAAACGCCCCCAGGATCGACCGCAGGTTCTCCTCCGGCCGCAGCGTCGTGAACTCCCTCCGCATGATCCGCCGCACCGGCATCCGCATCAGCGGATCGTCCCGCCGGCGCAGCGCCTTCTCCACGTCGAAGCCCTCCCTCAACAGAGACAGCGTATAGACAGAACCCTGCTTCAGCCCGCTCGACACAAGTGCGCTCACCGCCACCGTACTCATCAGCGGCAGCACCAGCCGGTAGTCCGCCCCCGCGATCTCGTAAACGATCAGGATGCCCGCGATCGGTACGTTCAGCGAACTGCACACCGTCCCTGCCATCCCCACCAGCGCAAACACCGGCACCGCCGGCGCCGCCTCGGGGAAAGCCAGATTGCTCAACACTCCGAAGCCCGCGCCGATCGACGCACCCGTCACCATCGCCGGAGCAAACGAGCCCCCCGTCCCGCCGGAACCCAGCGTCAGGCTCGTCACCAATATCTTCACAAACGCCACGAACATGAACAGCAAGGCCGTCAGCGGCGTGATCGTCAGGCCCGCCGGGTCCGAAAAGTCCCGCAGAATCGTCCGCACGAACTCGTACCCCTCGCCGATCACGTCCGGGAACGCCAGTCCCGCAACCCCGACCCCCAGCCCTCCGAGGGCCGGCTTCGCCCAAAGCGGCAGCCGAATTCGCTGAAAAAAATCGTGCATCCGGTAAAGGAAATACACCAGCAGCGCCCCACCCACTCCGCACACAAGCCCCATCAGCCCGAACATCATGATCTGCGTGCCCGTCGCGTGCACCGTGGCCATCACCTGCTCGCTCGCCCCGGGAATCACCGGGTCCTCCGGCAGCAATGCCTGACTCGTCACCGAAGCCACCACCGCCGCGATCACCACCGGCCCGAACGTCCGCACCGCGAAATCCCGCATCAGCAGTTCCAGCGCCAGGAAAACGCCACCGATGGGCGTATTGAAAATCGCCGCAATCCCCGATGCCGCGCCGCAACCGATCAGCGTCCCCACACGGTCACGGCTCAACTGCCCCCAACGCCCCACCAGCGAGCCCACCACACCGCCGATCTCCACGCTTGGCCCTTCCGTACCCGCCGAACCGCCGCTCGATATCGTCACGATCGAACTCGAGGACTTCACCGCCATGTACGGCGAGAGGTTCACGTTCCCCGTCGCCACCGCACGCATCACGCTCGGCACGCCGTGCCCGCCCGTCAGCGAAAGCATCCTGTATATCACAAGCCCGACGATAAGCCCGCCGATCGCTGGCAGCGTCGCCTGCACCACCATCTGCGAGGCCGCATCGCCAAAAAACGGAAGCAGTGGCGGGCGCTCCGGCCCTTCCGGCCACCGGTGTGCTTGGAAGAAAAAATGGTGGCTGATCGAAATCAGCCAGCGGAACAGCGCACCGATCCCCCCCATCAGCAGCCCCACCACCACCGCCAGCACCAGCAGGA
>SLMS01000300.1 GCA_007133495.1 Candidatus Sumerlaeota bacterium
CCCTCGGGTTTCACTGCTTCCGCTCGGTGCTCATGCCGCCGCGCTGGTACAAGGAGATCGAAGAGGAGCTGGACCGGCAGGGCCGCGGCGGGGCGATGGCGCTCGACATGCGCACGCTGCTGTGGCTTGTACGGTACGAAGCGGAGCGGCGCACCGAACGGCCCGCGCTGACCGCTCCGGCAGAAGAAGAGTAGTCTCATGAAGCGGTTCTTTGGCGTCCTCGGCGTCCTGATCCTGGCTGCATGGGCCGTGGCGGTCATCTGGACCCCGGAGGAGCCCCACCCCGGCCGCACGACACTTTACTGGTCCACCGACCCCAACCCCGCGCGCGCCGCCCAGCTAGCCCCCTTCATGGAAATGAACCCGGACCTGGCGGTGGTCGTCGAACCCAACACCTTCGACCGCACCATCGTGCAGTGCTCCACCGGCATCGGCCCGGACCTGATCGAAACCTATACACTCTCGGACATGGTGGCCTACGCGGAGGCGGGCATCCTCCTCGATCTGACCCCGTACGCCGAGGAGTACGGCTTCTCCCCCGATACCACCTACGAGGGCGTGTACGGCAGCATCACCTACGACGGCCGGCAATACCGCTACCCCGCCAACGTCTCCTCCAGCGTCCTGATGTACAACAAGCGCATCTTCGAGGAGGCAGGACTGCCCGAACCGGAAGACAGCATGCTGTGGGAGGATTTCATCGAACTTGTCCAGCCACTGACCGTGCGGCGCGAACGCGGCACCGGCTTCCAGCAGTTCGCCATGGTCATGTCACAGGACCGGGCCCGCGACCTGCACCTGCAGTTCGGCGCGCGGTTCTTCACGCCGGACGGAACGCGCTGCGTGCTCGATTCGCCCGAATCCATCGCCGCGCTGGAGTTCTACAGCGACCTGATGTACGTGCACGGCATCGTGCCGACACCCGGGGCGGAAGCGGCGCTTGCGGGCGAGGGCGGCTGGGGAGCCGGCGAGCTGCGCTGGTTCGGCACCGAGCGCGCCGCAGTGCTCTGGGGCGCCAGGTGGATGCTCGTCCAACTGCGCACCTACCCCGCCATGCGGGACAACATCGGGGTGGTTCTCCTGCCGCACCCTCCGGGCAGCAAGTCCGTCAGCCTTGCCGGATCACGCGGGCCGGGGATCAACGCCAACAGCCCCCATCGCGAGGAAGCCCTCCGGTTCCTCTCCTACCTCGCCAGCGACACCTACGGCGAAATCATCGCCCAGAGCGCCGACGCGCTCCCGCCCAACCACATCTACTCCGAGCAGCCCGAGCGGCTCATCAACCCCGACTTCCCCTGGGAGGACCTGGACTTCCACAAGACGTTCGTGGAGTCCGCCCGGCTCTCACAGGCGGACGAGTCCACTCCATTCGTGGACGCGAAATTCGTCGAGCGCGTCTGGATCGAGACACTCGAATACATCGAGAACCGGCTCCGCACGCCGGAGGAGGCGCTGCGCGACGCCACACGCCGGATCAACAACCGCATCGAACGCAATATCAACCAGCGGCCCGACCTGCGCGAGCGCTACGAGACCCTCGTCGCCCAAAAGACCGCCGAGGCGTCCGGACATTGATCTGGACCCGCGGGAGGGTTCCAACCCACAAGATGGGGAAGAACGCCAAACCCTCTCCCGCGGAGGCCCTTCCCCACATTGCCCCGTCAGGATAACCTGCTCCCCCACACCTTCTCCAAGATCGACGAGGATTACCGCTTCCTGCTTGAATGCCTGCGGGAAGTACTCGAAGAGCTCGACGAGGAGGACCTTGCCCGCATCATCCCGCTCCCCGAATCGCCGGAGATCGCGGCACCGCCCGGGCCCGGCGAGTCCGAACGCGACAGGGCCTACTCGCCCGACATCGCCAAGGAGATGCACATCTTCTCCGTCGTCTTTCACCTGCTGAACATGGTGGAGGAGAACTCGGCCGCCCAGACCCGCCGGCTGCGCGAGAGCGAAGAAGGCATTTCCCGCGAGCCCGGGCTCTGGGGCCAGAACCTGCGCCAGCTCCGCGAAGCCGGCTTCACAGAGGAAACCATCGCCGGCCTGCTGCCCGAAGTCCACGTGGAGCCGGTCCTCACCGCCCACCCCACCGAAGCCAAGAGGCCGGTCGTCCTCCAGATACACCGCCACCTCTACTTGCTGCTGGTACAGCTCGAAAACCAGATGTGGACCCCCTCCGAGCGGCGCGAAATACGCCGGCAGATCAAGGCGCACCTCGAGCGGCTGCTCCGCACGGGGGAAATCTTCCTGATCAAGCCGGACGTGGATTCGGAGCTGGAAAACGTCCTCTACTACCTGGAGGAAGCCTTCCCCGAGGTGCTGAACAAGCTGGACCTGCGGCTGAGGCACAGTTGGGAGGAGGCGGGGCTCGATCCGGCGGTACTGGCGGACCCGGCGGCCTATCCGCGCCTTTCCTTCGGGAGCTGGGTCGGCGGCGACCGCGACGGCCACCCGCTGGTCACCGCCGAAGTGACACGCGAGACACTCGCCAAGATGCGCCATCACGCGTTCAACGTCATGGAGCGCCAACTCCTGCGGCTGGAGGAGCGGCTCAGCCTGTCGAGCGAACTCCAGCAACCGCCAGCGCTGCTGCGAGATGCGATCCGCAAGCTCCGCGTGGAACAGGGCGAGGAGGGCACCGCCGTCACGCGCCCGCACCTGCTCGAACCGTGGCGCCAGTACGTTGCCCTGCTGCTCCTAAAACTGCACCGCGCACGGGCCAACGACCCCAAGGGCTACCGCATCCGCGAGGAGCTCGCGGCGGACCTGGAGCTGCTCCGCCACTCGGTCCAGCAGGTCGGCGCCTGTTTGCTGGCCGAGACGGACGTGGTGCCCGCCGAGCGCGTCCTGATGGTCTTCGGCTTTCACCTCGCGGTGCTGGATATACGCCAGAACAGCGCCTTCCACGACAAGGCGGTGACACAGCTCCTGCAGGCGGCGGGCCATGAGGACTGCCGGTTCGACAAGTGGCCGGAAGAGAAGCGCCTGGCGTTCCTCAACGAGGAGCTGAAATCCCCCCGCCCGTTCGCCACGCGCAAGACTCCCGTCGGCAAGGAGGCCGAGGCGGTCCGCAGTTGCTACCGTATCCTGTCGGACAATTTCGACCTCAACGGCGGCGAAGGGCTCGGCTCGCTGATCGTGAGCATGACGCGCAGCTTGTCCGACCTGCTTGCCGTCTATCTCCTCGCGCGGGAGGTGGGGCTGTCGCGGCTCGGCAAGGACGGCCTCTTCTGCGTCCTCCCGGTCGTGCCCCTTTTCGAAACGATCGAGGACCTCGAAGCCTCCCCACAAGTCCTCGAGGAGTTCATCACCCACCCGGTGACCCAGCGAAGCTACCTGCGCCATGGCGGGCCGCGCCCCGTCCAGCAGGTAATGGTCGGCTACAGCGACAGCAACAAGGACGGGGGCTACCTGGCCAGCCAGTGGTCGCTCTACCGCGCCCAGAGCAAAATGGCCGAGACGGCCGCCCGCCACGACGTGGACCTGTGCTTCTTCCATGGACGCGGCGGCACCCCCAGCCGCGGCGCAGGGCCCACGCACCGCTTTCTCGAAGCACTCCCCCACGGGTCGCTCTCCGGCCATTTCCGCATGACCGAGCAGGGCGAGACCATCGCGCAGAAGTACGCCAACCAGATCACGGCCACCTTTAACCTGGAACTGCTCCAGGCTGGCGTGACGGCAACCACGCTCAAACACCGCCGGCGCGCGCCGCACGACTCGGCCCTGCACGGGAGTCTCAAGCTCCTGACACAATACAGCCTCGAGGCCTACCAGTCGCTCCTCAAGACGGGAGACTTCCTCCGCTACTGGGAGGAGGCCACGCCGGTGGACGCACTCGAGGCCAGCGCCATCGGCTCCCGGCCCGCCCGCCGCACGGGCAAGCGCAACCTGGACGATCTGCGCGCCATCCCGTGGGTCTTCAGTTGGAACCAGTCCCGCCACTACCTGCCGGGCTGGTACGGGCTGGGCACGGGACTCCGGCGCCTGCGCGAAAATCGCCCCGAAGACTATGATCGCCTGCAGGAAAACACCACCCGCTGGCCCATCCTGCGCAACTCTGTCTATAACGTGGAGACGAGTCTCGCCTCCGCCGATCTGGACCTGATGTGGGAGTACGCCTCCCTGGTCAGGGATGCGTCTATACGCGAAAGCATCTACAACCGCATCGCGGAGGAGTACCGCACGACAGGCTGGGAGATAGACAACCTGTTCGACGCCCCGCGCGAGCAGCGCCGGCCCCGCATGATCAAGACGCTCCGCCTGCGCGACGCGGGACTCCGCCGGCTTCACCTGCTGCAGGTTGACCTGCTCCGCGAATGGCGCAAACACCGCCGCGCCCGCAACATCGCCCAGGCCAACGAGCTGACGCCGAAGGTGCTGCTGTCGGTCAACGCCATCGCCTCGGGCCTGCGGACGACGGGGTAGGCACCGCGGTCCGGGTTCGCTTTGCGGCCTTGCCGGCGTTACCGGGCTGGGAAAGTCTCAGCGTGGGGGAGCAGGAGCGGGGATTTCGCAGGGGCGGCTGCGTTCCTCGTTGCCTACGAAAAGCGGCGAGCACGCTGGCAGCAACCGATGAACCCACTCTCGGAACTCGCAACAGCTGGCGAAATCCAAGGTCGCAAAGGATCATGTGCCTCGACTACAGCCAGTTGAAAACGGGCTGCGGCACATTCCTTCAGTCGGACGACGCCGATTCCGCCCTCACTCGA
Source organism: Candidatus Sumerlaeota bacterium (assembly GCA_007133495.1). GTDB lineage: Bacteria > Sumerlaeota > Sumerlaeia > SLMS01 > SLMS01 > SLMS01. The sequence goes on from SLMS01000300.1 coordinate 4,710, forward strand.
GACCTCAGGGACAGATAAATGAAGATGGGAACTAGTAGAATTGCAAGGCACATCAGGTGAAACGTGGATCGGTCATTGAAGAACTCGAACAAAAAGTCGCCGGGGACGTAAGATGCGCCCGCAAGCTCATTTTGATGAGTCCATA
>SLMS01000290.1 GCA_007133495.1 Candidatus Sumerlaeota bacterium
CACGGAGACTGCACGCATTATTCAACGGGCCAAGACCGATTATTATTTTTGCTTCCAAGACATTCATCCCAAGTCTTCAGCCTGGCCTGGCTCCTCTGACTTACGCGTGATTTATTGCAGGAGTAGCACTCTCCTTCAGATGCTGATCCGCGGAATCCATGATTTCAGGCAAAACCTGACCGAGCGCCTTTCTTATACTGAGGGTGACGCCGGCGAACCACATGAAGGCAGCGGTCAGGAATACAGCTAACCACAGCCACATCGCTTCTTCCATAAAATACCGGCTGTATGAGCCGACGGTGAGCACGGTTAGCACTGCCCAAAACATCAACCAGCGCACATTTCGAGGGAGCTCCGGAAAGGGATTGCTGCACCCTTGACGCCTGTCAATTATTTCGCCAAGCATGTCGACCACTGTTGCCATTGCCAAGAGCCGGTGGGGCAGATATAGCAGTGGGCTGGCGGCGAGAATACACAGAAGTGCGGCAGGGAGCCCGGATGAGATGGTTGCGAAAGTATACGGACGGGGGCCCATCGCCACGCCCCCTATCAAGGATTGAAGAATCAGGAACAAGGGCACAGTAAGAAAGCAGAGTCGCGGAGAGACAGCCAAGCCCGAAATTTCCTGCGTTGGCTTGGACGAGAGCACACACTCCGGGTTCTTGATACACTCCGTCAACCGCCGCTTTCGGATGGCCAGCCTATACGGACCAATAAAGGCGATGCTCAGGCCGATGAGGATTAGAATGCGAGAGAGTAGGTCAGTCAGGGGGGCTTCGTCATTCATGAAGGCTATCTCCGCGAATCCGGTATGTCTGACTCATATGAATGGCACCACTCCGCGGCGGTGGTTCTCCCCCCCTTTGATGGCAGCAGCCGAACGCCCAAGACGGCGCCTTGGTCGTGCGAGCCATTCCCCGCTTCCTTTCCCGGGAAAGTTCCCAACCCCTTTGGCCGCCGGCGTCCGAGACCATTACGACCGGGTCCACCTGGTTGTAGTGGCAGAACAGGTCCTTGTGCTCGCAGGTCGCCGGGTTGACAACAGGTCCTGCTGCGCACCACCTGCCCGATCGAGCCGGGAAGGAGGCTGTTGCGCTCTACCGTCATGGAGTTCGATAATCTCACGGTACCTGTCCCTTCCGGTTGGAACCTGTCTGCGCGGGGATGGACCGTCAAGTCAACACCTTCCGCCGCTCCTTACGCGGAGGGCCTGTCAGACCCTGCTTGCCACAGTTGGTCCCGTGGCGGTGGGATCGCGGTCTTGCCGAAGGCCGGAGTGCGTGCTTCTGCCCTCCCGCCGGCCACTCCCTCCCGCCCACAGGAGCGCGCCGTTGGGCCTTGCCGACCTGATCGACCGGTTTTCCCGTCTGGAGGTCCTCGTCGTTGGGGACGTCATGACAGATCATTACGTGCGCGGGACCGTCTCGCGCACCTCGCCGGAGGCGCCCGTGCCGATCCTTGCCATTGAGGAGGAGGAATGGCTGCCCGGCGGGGCGGCGAACGTGGCGCGGAACATCACCTCTCTCGGCGCGGAGGTGCACCTTGTGGGCCTTGTGGGCGAGGACGTGGCGGGCCGCCGGCTGGCCGAGCACCTTGCCGCCGAGCCCCGCCTGCATCCGCACCTGCTGACCGACGCCGCCCGCCCGACCGTCCAGAAGACCCGCTGCGTGGCCCAGGGCCAGCAAATGCTCCGCATCGACAGGGAAACCACCGCGCCGGCTCCGCCCGAGCTGCAGGACCGCGCCATGGAGATGGTGGAGGGGCTGCTCCCCTCCTGCCGTGCCGTGATTGTGTCGGACTACGCGAAGGGGTTCCTGGCGCCGGAACTGCTGCAGCGTCTGATCGCCGCGGCGAAGGAGGCCGGCGTGCCCGTCCTCGTGGACCCGAAGGGGCTCGATTTCGCGCGCTACGCGGGCGCTGCCATCGTGACCCCCAACCGCAAGGAGGCTTCGGAATTCACCCGCATTGCCGTGCGCGACGACGCTTCGGCGGAACAGGCCGCCGGTGCGATCCAGGACACCGTCGGTGGCGAGGCGATCGTGGTGACCCGCGGCGCGGCGGGGGTGACTGTCCGCCTGCGTGACGGGACGGTGCACCATCTGCGGGCGCGGGCGCGGGAGGTGTTCGACGTTACCGGCGCCGGGGACACGTTTATCGGCGTTGTGGGTCTGGCCGTCGGCGCCGGTGCGGACATCCGGCGTGCGGCGGAGCTGGGCAACTTGGCGGCCGGGATCGCCGTCGGGCTGGCGGGCGTGGCGACGGTCAGCCCCCATGCGCTGCGCAATGCGTGCCTGGAGGATGCGCCGGCGCCGGCGTCCAAGCGCCGCACGCTGGCGGAACTGGAGTCCATATGCCGCTCGCTCCGGCAGAGGGGCCGGCGGGTTGTCTTCACGAACGGGTACTTCGACCTGCTGCACTTCGGGCACGTCCAGCTCCTTCAGGAGGCGCGCCGGCAGGGCGACGTGCTGGTCGTGGCGGTCAACAGCGACGAGAGCACCCGGCGCCTGAAGGGCCCGCCACGGCCGATCCTCAAGCTGGCCGAACGGCTGGACGTACTCGGCGCACTCCCCGCCGTTGACCACCTGATCGTTTTCGACGAGGATACGCCCGTCGAGCTTCTGCGGCGCCTGCGGCCGGACGTGCTGGTCAAGGGCGGGCCCGCCGGAAGCGGCCCGGAAGGCGTCGTCGGACGCAATATCGTGGAGGAATACGGAGGCGAAGTGCGCCTGCTCTGGTTCGACAACCAGCCGACGATCTCCGGCATTCTGGAGCGGACGCGCTCCGCCAGCGAGGAGCCACCCGCTTCGTGACCCACAGCGCCGAGACCCTCTTTTCCAGCATCGTGGCCGAACACGAGGCGGCCATCGCCGCCCTGCGCGACGGTCCGACGCCGGAGGCCGTCGCGCGCGCGGGGGAACTGCTGCTCGAAACGCTTCAGTCCGGCGGCACCGTCCTCGTTTGTGGCAACGGCGGATCGGCGGCCGACGCGCAGCACTTCGCCGCCGAGCTTTCCGGCCGGTTCGAGCGCAAGGACCGCCCGGCGCTCCCGGCCGTGGCGCTGACCGTGGACACGAGCGCGCTCACCTCCATATCGAACGACTTCGGGTTCGAGCAGGTCTTCGCCCGGCAGCTTGCCGGTCTTGCGCGCAAGGGCGATGCGCTGGTGGGCATTACGACCAGCGGCCGGTCCCCCAACGTCCTGGCGGCCATGGAAAAGGCCCGTGCGCTCGGGATGCGGACGGTGGCGCTCACCGGGGAGGACGCCTCCGCCGTGGCGCCGTTCGCGGACGTGGCGGTGGCCGTCCCCCACCGCGTCACCGCGCGCATCCAGGAGGCCCACATCCTGATCGTTCATACATGGTGCGCCCTTATAGACAGGGCGTTTTCGCCCGGCGGACGGGACGGTGCCTGAGGTTCCCAATGGCAGATGACAGAACGCAGCATTTCGTGGACTATGTCCGCATTCACGCGAAGGCGGGAGACGGCGGCCAGGGCGCCATCGCCTTCCTGCGCGAAAAGCACAATGCTTTCGGCGGGCCGTGCGGAGGCGACGGCGGGCGCGGTGGCAGCATCTGGCTCGAAGCGGACGAGGAAATGACCACGTTGCTCGACTTCCGCCAGCGGCCGAGCTGGGTGGCCCGGCGCGGCCAGCATGGCCTGGGCAAGAACATGAGCGGCCGCAGCGGCAAGGATATCGTCCTCAAGGTGCCCCTCGGGACCACGGTGGTGGACCTGGACACGGGCGAGGAAATCGGCGACCTGACCCGCCACGGCCAGCGGCTGCGCGCCGCACGCGGAGGCGACGGCGGACGCGGCAACCAGCACTTCGCCACGCCGACCAACAAGGCTCCCCGCAAAGCCGAGGCAGGCTGGCCGGGAGAGGAACGCCGGCTGGCGCTCGAACTCAAAGTGATCGCCGATGCCGGATTCGTCGGGCTGCCCAATGCCGGAAAATCAACGCTGCTCGCCGCCATGACCGCCGCGCACCCGAAAATCGCGTCCTATCCCTTTACAACGATCTCGCCGAATCTGGGTGTGTTTATGTCCTCGGACTACAAACGCCGGCTGACGCTCGCCGATATTCCCGGCCTGATCGAGGGCGCGCACCACGGGGCAGGGCTCGGCGACCGGTTTCTGCGCCACATCGAACGCACGCGCGTGCTTGTCCACCTTGTCGCCCCCGAAGGCGGTGAAACGCAGGAGGGCGAGCTGACAGAGGCCGACGCCGACCCGGAAGTGTTGCTCTATTCGTATCACCTCGTGGAGGACGAGCTGCGGCAGTACTCCACCGCGCTTCTCGAAAAACCGCGCGTCGTGTGTCTGACAAAAACCGATCTGCTTGCGGAAGACGAGGTTTCTGCGGCGGTGGAGGCTTTCCGCGCCGAAGGCGTGGAGTTGGTTCCCGTCAGCGCACGCCGGCCCGAAGACGTGGAGGAAATAAAACGCCGCATCGAGGACCTTGTCCCGCCGGAGGACGAGGAACCAGAGGAACCCGACTCAGAACCCGAACCGGAAGAACCATCGCGCGAATGGCACTACGTCGATCCGCGCAGCGACACCCCCATCGAAGAGGACTCGCCATGATACTCCAGTTTGTTTCACCACAGAAAGCCGGAGGCACGGAGGAGTCCCTGAAAGAAGGGGGCACAGGGCCCGGGTTGGATGGGTGGGCCGGTCCTTCACCGTTTAATAGAGTCTGTTCCTTCTTCAGTGACGGGAAATCCTGGCCGGGGGCGGTTGCGCCGGGTGCCGGCTTACCCGCCTCCGTGTCCTCGTGCCTCCGTGGTTTTCTCGTCCCGCTCCTGGCCGTGGCGGTGCTCGGCACCGCGGGCTGCCGGAGCTGGTTTCTGCCGGACCTTTCACCGCGCAGCGATATAGACACGCTCCGCATCGAGCGTGCCCTTGAAGCCAACCCGGAAAATTACCACGCCGAGTATATGCTCGGCCGCGCCGCGCTGGAGGACGGCAACCTCCGCCGCGCACAACAGCACTTCAGCCGCGCCACAGAAATCGCCCCTCACTTCGAGGAAGCCCACCACGGGCTCGGCCTTGCCCTTCTTGAACGAAACCGCCACCGCGCCGCGTTCGAGCATTATACCGAAATGACCGAGCGTTTTGCCGATAGCCCCCTTGGGCACGAAGGGATGGCCGCCGCGGCCCTCCTCCTCGGGGATTACGATATCGCCGAGGCCGCCGCCCGCGAAGCCCTGCGCCTCGATTCCGGCTCCGCCCAGGCCAACCTGGTCCTTGGCGAACTGCTGTACGCCCATGGCGACTTCCCCGGCGCCTACCTCCACCTCACCCGCGCCATCCGCACCGACCGCACCCTGGAAAGCCAGCTCCGCCCCCTGCTCGAGGACCTTGAAGGTTATATGCAAAAGTACGGGGATCGGTAGGAAGCCCGTCCACCCCGTCCACTCACCGCCCTGGGGCCCTACTCCTCCACCATCTCCGCCAGTTGGTCCATCAGTTCGCCGATGCCTTCGCGGGTGGTGGAGCTTGCGGGCCACAGGTCCTCGCTGCTCTCCAGCCCGAGCGCCTCGGCCACCCGGCGCAGCTCCTTCGTTCGCCGGGTCCTGGCGATCTTGTCGATCTTGGTCACCACAGGAAGGACGGGGAAGCCCTCGTGTTCGGCCAGCTCAAGGAGTTCGAAATCCTCGTCCGCGGGGTCGCGCCGCGCGTCCAGCAGCAGCACGCAACAGCGCAACAGCGGATTGCCCTGCAGGTAGCTCCGCACCATTGGCCCCCAGGATTTCTTGAGTGCCAAGGGCACCTTGGCCCAGCCGTAGCCCGGCAGGTCCACCAGGTGGACCGGACGGGGAGAGACGCCGGGGCGGAGAAACCTTGCTTCGAAGACCACCAGACTCTGTGTGCGGCCCGGGGTGGAGCTGGTCCGCGCAAGGCTCTTGCGGCCCACAAGAATATTGATCAGGGAAGACTTGCCGACGTTGCTCCGGCCCGCAAAGCAGACCTCCGGGTGGGCCGGCACAGCCCCGTGCCGCCACTTCGGCAGGGAGATGGCAAACCGGGCGTCCACGAGCCGGGGTCTCTGTTCGGTACGTTTGCCGCTCACTTTTTGTCTCCGGATTCATCTTCTTCGTGTGCAATCGGCGTGTGCAAATCAGGTTTTGGAGGAGAAAAATCTGCGGCGGCCCAAGGCTCGTAACGGGCGGGGCCGCGGCCGGTGATGCTCTGCATCAAAACGACACGCCTGACTTCGCTCTTGCCCACCTTCGCGTTCTCGTATTCGCGCAGTTGCCGCCGGAAAACCGCCAGGCCCTTGGTCGAGCGGAACCGGGCCAACGTAAGGTGCGGGGAGAAATCCTGCGAAGGCACCTCCAGCCCCGCGGCCCGGATGACCGTGGCGCAGTTCCGGCGCAGCTCGGAAAGCGCCTCCGGCGGCCTGTGGACGCCGAGCCAGAGGACCCGCGGCGGCTTGGGACCCTCCGGCGGAAAAACGCCAAGTTTCCTGAAATCAAGGATGAATGGCGAAATGCCCTGCGCCGCCCGAGGGAGGTTCCGCGCCAGCACCTCGGCCCGCGCCCGCTCCAGGTTGCCGAGGAAGTAGAGAGTCAGGTGAAAGCTCTCCGCAGGGACCCAACTTGCCCGAAGCGGCGTGAAGTGGGCCGCTTTTTGCAGGCGCGTGCTCAGGGTGGCCACGGCGGCTCGCACCTCCTCCGTGATTTCAACGGCGAAAAACAGCCGGAGGGGCCGCTCGGCGGAGTGGGAAGATTCTTGCTCAGTCATAGGTAATGAGTCGGAAGCAGGGGATGGAAATGCTTTGCGCAGGATTGGATGATTTTCGAACTGCTTGACAGGAGCGGCACGGCGGCAGACCTTGCCGGTTCACGGGACGTTCTCAAGCCCAACCTCGCTGACTGTTGACGGACGAACGCTGGAAAATGCTCACTTGGACGGAGAACGGAGAGATGGAGAATCTGGCCAAAGCCTCCTCAATGAACGATTTTGCCGAACAGGAAGTGACCATCTCCAACAGCCAGGGCCTGCACGCCCGCCCCGCGGCCCAGTTCGTGCGGCTCGCCTCGAAGTACCCCGAGGCAGAGCTGACAGTGTCCAAGGACTCGGTCAGCGTGAACGGCAAGAGCATCATCGGCATCATGATGCTTGCTGCCGGACCGGGCTCAACCCTACATCTTCGCGCGCAGGGGCAGGGAGCCGAAGACCTCATGCGCGACCTGATCGACCTGATCGACGGCCGATTCGGCGAGAGGGAAACCACCTGAGCAGGTTTCCCCTCAGGCGGCTCCTCCCACGGACTCATCATGGGTAAGCGGCGAACCTTCTTCTTCGACGGCCTCGGGGTCTCCGGCGGCGTGGTCCTCGGCCCCGCCTACGTGCTCGAGCAACTGGGCTACGAGGCGGAAAGCCGCACGCTCGACCCCGAAGAGGTGGAAGCCGAAATCGAGCGCTTTCACCGGGCCATCGAACTCGCCACCGAGGAAGTCCGGGAACTCGGCCGCATGGTCGCCGAGCGCCTCGACCCTCAGCAGGCTGCCATCTTCGACGCACACGTCACCCTCCTGAGTGATCCGCTGCTGATCAACCGCACCGAGGAGCGCATCCGCAACGACCTGCGAAACGCCGAGTTCGTCCTCTGGAACGTCACCCGCGACATCGGCAGCCAGCTCCAGGCCCTGGGCGACGCCTACTTCTCCGAACGCACGCACGACCTCTACGACGTCAGCCGGCGCGTCATCAAGTTCCTCGGCCAGCTCCGCCATCCCGAGGGGGATACCCTCCCCGCCGGGTCCATCGTGGTGGCCAACGACCTCGGGCCCTCGGACACCGCGCAGCTCCGCCGTGACAAGGTGGCCGCCTTCGCCACCAACGCCGGAGGGCCGGCCAGCCACACCGCCATCATGGCCAAGGCGCTCCAGATACCCGCCGTCGTCGGGCTCGATTTCGTCACCCACTACGTCCGGACGGGGGACTTCCTCATCGTGGACGGCTCGCTCGGCCACGTCATCCTTAACCCCAACGAAGAGCAGATACTCTTCTACCGCGAACGGGCCGAGGAGTGGCGCCGCACGCGCGAGGGACTCGAAGAATTCCGCACACTGGCCGCCGAGACTATCGACGGCACACGCGTGGCCATGGAAGCCAACATCGAGTTCGCCTCCGAACTCGACCTCGTCCTCAACCAGGGCGCCGAGGGCATCGGTCTGTTCCGCACCGAGTACTTCTTCATCGACCGAAAGACCCTCCCCTCCGAGTCCGAACAGGAAGAGGCCTACACAATGGTCATGACGGCCATGGACGGCAGGCCGGTGGTCTTCCGGACGCTGGACGTCGGCGGGGACAAGATCGCCAGCAGCATCCCCACCCCCCCCGAGGCGAACCCCTTCCTCGGCCTGCGGGCACTCCGGCTCTCCCTCGCCTACCCGGAGCTTTTCCGGCGGCAGATCCGCCCGATGGTACGCGCCGCCCGCAGCCGCGAACTCAAAATACTCCTCCCCATGGTCTCCTGCCTGGAGGAGGTCTGGGAAGCCCGCCGGCTCATCGACGAGGCCGTCGCGGACGTCGAAGCAGAGGGCGACGGCCTGCCCGAGCGGCTCCTTGTCGGCGCCATGATCGAAATCCCCGCCGCCGCGCTCCAAGCAGAGGTTCTGGCCGCCGAACTGGACTTCCTCTCCATCGGCACGAACGACCTGGTGCAGTACACCCTCGCGGTGGACCGGGTGAACAAGCTCGTCGGGCACCTCTACCAGCAGGTGCACCCGGCCGTCCTGCAGCTCATCCGGCGCGTGGTGCGCGCGGCCGATGAACGGGGCATCCCCGTCAGCGTCTGTGGCGAAATGGCCAGCGACCCGGTCTTGGCAATGGTCCTCGTCGGGCTCGGGGTACGCTCGCTCAGCATGAGCCCCCAGTTCATCCCACCGGTCAAGAAACTCATCCGCAGCATGGAGCTTCCCGCGCTGGAAGAGTTGGCCGAACGGTTGCTCCACCTCAACACGCCCACGGAGGCAAGGTCCGCCCTGGAAGAGGCCTTCCGGGAAAAACGCGGCGGCCCGCTGCCGGCCATCGAAAAGGCCCGGCGCTTCCTCCCCGAAGCCTGACATACACACAACCCCCAAACCCATCCCACGGCTCACACAGGAGAGAGACCAATGGCCGAGACCACCATACCCATCCCCACCGTGGAAGAACTGCTCGACCAGAGCAAGGCAAGCGGGGAATTCCGCGACGCACTTCTCCACTTCGAGCGCAACAAATCACCCAGCGAACGCATCCACTTCCCGCCGGGCAACCCGCCGGTGAAGGTTCTCCGCGCCGTCTGCGCCCTGCTGGAGGCCCAGCCCGGCCTGATCATTGACAGCGTCCAGGTCAAAGGCCACTCCGGGTGCAGCAACTACATCGGCGAAATCATCGTCAATGGCGGCGAGAGGACCTTCCGTTTCGACTGGGACTGCGCCTGGAAGGCGGAGGAACAGGGCTGGAGGGACTTCTTCGGCGAGCCCGACCAGGTCCGCGCCGCCAAAGCCTTCGGCTACAAGTGCATGAAATCCCTCGAACCGGCGGGCTGAGCCGGGCCTTTACCCGCAGCTGACTGAGACCATTCCACAGGCCGGCCGCCTCGTGCGGCTGGCTTTCGTGTTCCCGGCCCAACCCGCCCCCTAAAAGAAGACCGGACTCCCGGAGGAATCCGAGAGCCCGGCCTTTGGAGGAGGGGAGGGAGGAAAATCGTAAAAGGGGAGTGTCTGTCCTTTCGGTTGGGAAGTGGGTCCTCTGCTACCGTAGGGGAGAGTGGGCACCCCACACCGCCCTGCCGTCAAGAAGGATTTTGGGTGGGGTGCCTTTTTTTCGACGTTTTTTTAGCTCAGTTTGTTCAGGAACTCACCGATCCGCTCGAGCCCCTTCTTGATCACGTCCTCCGATGTCGCGTAAGACAGCCGCACACAACGGTCTTCGCCGAACGCGATCCCCGGAACAACGCTGACGTTGGCCTTTTCCAGCAGGATTTCTGCAAAGGCCATCGAACCGTCGATCTTCTTCCCTTCGTAGCTCTTGCCGTACAGGGCGGAGACGTCCGGGAAGGCGTAGAACGCGCCCTGCGGCGCGGGATCGCAGGTCACGCCGGGAAGGGCCTTCAGCCCGTCCACGATGGTCTGCCGGCGCTTGGCAAACTGTTCGAGCCACGGGCCGAGGAAGCTGTGGTCGCTACGCAACGCCACCGCTGCCGCACGCTGGGTGAAGCTGACCGGGTTTGAGGTGCTCTGCCCCTGAAGGTTGTTCACCACGGAGATCACCTCCTTCGGCCCCGCCATCCAGCCGAGCCGCCATCCCGTCATCGAGTAGGCCTTCGAGAGGCCGTTGACGACGATGGTGCGCGCCTTGAGAGAGGGGACAAGCGCGGGCAGCGAGGCGAACGTGGTGGGCGGATAGACGAGCTTCTGGTAAAGGTCGTCCGAGACGATCGCCACGTTGGGGTGCTCCTCCAGCACCGCCCCGAGCGCCTTGAGCTCCTCCGCCGTATAGACAGCCCCTGTCGGGTTGCCCGGCGAGTTCAGCACGAACGCCACCGTGCGCTCGGTGATCGCGGAGCGGAGCTGTTCGGGCGTGATCTTGAACCCGGCCTCCGGCGGGCAGTCCACCACGACCGGCTTGCCGCCGCAGGCCTTCACCTGCTCGGGGTAGGTCAGCCAGTAGGGCGAGGGGATGATCACCTCGTCCCCGTCGTCCACAAGGGCGTACATCAGGTTGAAGAGCGAGTGCTTCCCGCCCAGGGAGACGATGATCTCCTGGGGGGTGTATTCGAGGCCGTAGTCCTTCTTGAGGATTTCCGCGATGGCGCCGAGCAGGTCCGGCGTGCCGCGTACCGGCGTGTACTTGGTGACGCCGTTCTTGATGTCCTCGATGGCCACGTCCTTGACGAAATCGGGCGTATCGAAGTCCGGCTCGCCCGCGCCGAAGGAGACCACGTCCTTGCCCTCCGCCTTCATGGCCTTGGCTTTGGCGGTCAGGGCGAGGGTCAGTGAGGGGGAGAGAACGGCAGCGCGCTTGGCTATTTTCATGGGCTTTATCCTTCCCGGAATCGGATTTGGAGTTGGGTCGTTCGTCCGGGCGGGGGGCAGTGAAGGGAACCACAGCCCCGGGAGCAAGGGAAGTCGGGACCCTTGCGGCTGATGCCAGGCCAGTCCTGTGACCGGATGCCAGGCCTTGGGCCCCTGCCTTCAGAACAGGAGCCACGCCTCCCGCTCGTTTGGAGCCGGATCGAGGGAGAACTCCACGACCTGCATGCGGCCGCCAGGGGCATTATGGTGATGGAGGAGGAGGAGTGTGTTCAGCTCCGGGTTGGCCGCGAGCGCGGCCTCGTCCACGTCCATGCTGAAGCTGCCAGCGGCCACGTTCTTAAGAGGCGCGAAGCCAGGTGAAGCCGTAATCATGGTCCGCTTGGACAGATCATACCGGATGAACGGTGTCTCGTCCACGAGGGAATCGTCCACGCCGCTCCACGTCACCACCTTGTAGTCAATGACCGGGTTTGAAGGGCTGAGTCCGAGTACGTTTATTGGAATGCCCATCATCAGGACACTGTTGTTGAACAAGCCCGTGTCCACCTGGTCCGGGCTGACCATGTTTGTGAAGTACTCAACGTGGCCCGTCCCCCCAGCGACATTGTGGCGATACGTAACGAACGAATCGCTCGGGTTTTGGCCGGTCACCGAACCGTAGTCCACGTTAATAAGATAAGCGTCCAGTGTACCATTGCCGCCAACGTCCAGTAGAATAACTATCTCTCCAAGGCGATTGCGCGGCGCGGGCCAATCACTGGCCGTGGCAATGCCGAAGAAGAGCGTCCCCTGATCGAACGTGGGCAGGACACCGACGTTGCTCATCGCACCCACGGCGAGCAGGTCCACACTGGCATCGTAGGGATTCTCCAGTCCCATGTCCTCACTCAGGTGCCCGAGCTGGAATGCCGAAACACGTGGCGCTGGATGCGCGTTGGTTCCGGCAATCGGGACCGTGACCGTGGTCGTGGATTTCTCCTCCAGCCAATGCGTACCGGAACTCGCCTTGCCAAGGTACATCGTGGTTGGTGCGGACCCGTTGCCGATGGCATCCAGAACGGCATAATACGGCACGCGGAGCTGCTCCGCGCCGGTCCCCAGTTGGACATAGCCGGAAGCCTCCCACAGCGAGGAGCGGGGTAATCCCAACTGAGCGCCGGTGGTCGGATCCACCGTGCGGGTGAGAGCGGCCGGATCAGCCTGAAGGGTGATCTCGATGTCCACCGTGCCGCCCGGCGGGACCGTCACTTCCGGGACTGAGGCGCCGACGGTTACGCCCTCCTGCGAGCTGGTCTCCAGCACCTGAACAGGGTAGGTACGCTCCGCCGGGGATAGGTTCGCGATGCGCAGGTGCCGGGTACCGGTGTGGGGTCCGGCGAGCTTGAGCAGTCCCCAGGAAAGGGAGACCTCCGCGGGTTTGTCCCTATTGAAAACGATCGCCGGCGTGGTCGCGGCCCGCTCCACGTTCATAGACCCGGCGCCCGTGCGGGAGACGGGGCTGGTGTGTCCGTCGATCAGGGCCCCCTCGGCGGTGTTCATCAGGCGTGCCTTGGTCACGGCCGGAGGCTCGCCGGGGTGGAGCTGCTTCAGGAGGGCCGCCGCTCCGGCCACGTGCGGAGCTGACATGGACGTGCCGGTCATCGCGACTTTGCCGGTGCCAGAGCCGGCATCTGTCGATTCAATCTCGAAACCCGGCGCCGCCAGGTCCGGCTTGATCCGGTGATCGAACATGGTCGGGCCGCGGGAGCTGCTGCCCACGGCCTGAAGGGCAAGGTCCTCCAGAATGAGGGGCGGGCCGGGAATTGTGACCTGGACACCGGCGCCGAGGTGTGGCTTCAGCGCCATTCCGTCCGCCTGCGAGATCATGACCGCTGGCGTGGTGATTCCGGCGGATTCTCCTCCCATGGCCCAAGGCAGACCCGGGGTGTTGTCGGCGACCATGACCGCAATGGCTCCCGCCGCCTGCGCGTGGAGTATCTTCTCCGCGAAGGTGCAGCCACCCCGGTCAATCAGGGCGATCTTTCCGTTCATCTGCGTCGCATTAAGAAGTGGCACACATGCATTCGCCGGGGATGCGAGAAGGAGTTGGCCGGACACGGGTGGCATGCCCGCAAGCGGCGGTGTGATGGTCGCCTCCACGGCGGGATAGGCGCCCGCGACGGCGGAGGGGCTCGTGACCTGCACGGAGGCGAACATGCGCCCATCGTCCATGGTGTTTGCCACGCCGATGGCCTCCGGGAGCAGGTTCACCCCACCACTTATATAGAAGGTGTTCCCGTTGTTGCCGGCAGAGCCGACAATTACGCAGCCAAGCTCCGCGAGAGTCTGGACAATCTCGCCTTCAGTTTGGGAGATCCCGCCGAAGGGGGAGCCAACGGAGAGATTCACCACGTCCAGACGGTCACTGAAATCGCCGTCGTCGTTCGGGTCGGCGGCCCACTCAAGGGCCGCCCCGACAAGGTGAGTGGACCCTTCGCATCCGAAAATCTTGAGTGCGTACAGCTCCGCCTTGGGTGCCATCCCGGGTGCCACCCGGAAGTCGTCCCGGTCCAGTCCGGGCCCCCACGGACCGGTGAAGGACTGACCGTTCAGCAGCACTCCGTTTCCCGCCGCGATGCCGGCCACATGAGTGCCATGGCCGTGGCAGTCCAGCGGATCGGGGTCGGGGTTGGGCGTGTAATGGGCCGGGTCGGAGGAGTTGGCGTCGTAATCATCGCCAGCGAAATCGTATCCCCCCACGATACGGACAGTGGGGAAGGTGCCGGGCTCAATGACTGTCGAGTCGTCGCCTGCATAGTCAAGGGAGCTCCCGGTCCCACCGAAGCTTGCGTGATAGTAATCAATTCCGGTATCAATGATGCCAATCCGGATGCCCTCACCCCGGACGTTGAGGCCGGAGGGGTTCCAGACAACGGGGGCGCCGAGAAAGGCGGTACTCCCTCCGGTGTCCAGCCCATAGCTGGGGACCGGCTCCACCCGAACGACGCCGGGCAACTCTGCAATCCGGGAAACCTGGTCCACCGGCACACGCGCTTGGATGGCATTGGCAAGCCGCCGGTATCGCGTGATCTCCTGCGCTCCGAGGGACTTGATTGCCTGGGAGAGAAAGTCCTGCTCCGCTTCAATCTCCTCGAGTCGCTCACGCACAAGCTCGGTGCGGACCGCTGCCGGCTGGGACTTTGTCGCCAACGCCACCTTCGCCGCCGGCTCCCCCTCGATGACGAGATAAACCTCCATCGTGGAAGGCCCATGACGCAAGGGGGGCAGAACGACAGGAGACTGGCCGGAGTGGGCTGCCACCCGGGAGCCATCGAGACTCAGTTGCGATGAAACCGAAGCGGGCTCCTGCACGAAGGCAGGTCCGCCCAAGAGAAACGGCATGAACAACAGAAGAAAAGCTATACCAGAACGTTGCATCGGAAGACCTCCGCCGGGGGCGACAAGACCTCCGGAAGAATCACGGATGCGGCTGGTACCTGCTCCGCATCTCACACGCCTCTGCGCAGCATGGTCCTGTAAAGTGCGCTCCGCAGACGGCCTTGCCGGTCCTTCCTCCAGTGGGTCCCAAATGCTCCCACCCGATAGCGAGGGCAAGCCCAATATGGGCAAAGTCGCGGGCCAGCGTGGCGCCCAGCCGGTCAGGCGGTAGCGAGAACGGACCTTTTGGTTGACCGGTGGACCGCTCCACTGTTTGCCTTCGCCTGAACTCAAGGCAGTGGAAAGGCTTTGTTTCTCTCGCAGACCGCAATGCACTGCGCGGGGAAGCTGTCCACTCGATGAAGAAGGGAGCAGCGCGATGCCCTGCCCACGTTTACGCACAATTCCCGCGCACCGGGAGTTCGCCATCTGCCTGTGCCTGCTCCTCGCAGGATTTCTCGTCTCCTGCGGTGCCGAGCAGCGCGAGGCAGCGGGCGGGGCATCTGCCACCGAGCAGGAAGCCCCCCCCGGCTCTGAAGGACCGCCTCACGCCTGGATGGAGCTTGCCGAGCCGGAACCAACGCCGTTAACGATCCTGCCGATTGGTGACACCACCGGGCTCAAGGCGAACTGGAACTTCGAAATCGCCGAACTGAGTCGGCGGCTCATCCCCGCTTGGATGGCGGTTGGGGGGGAGCCTGTGGAGGTCCTTGATACCTGGGTGCTTTACCCCTACCTCAGCCAGGGTTCTGCGCTTGGATTCAGGCAGGAAACCGCACGCAGCGACGAAGAACTCCGCGAGCTGGGTCGCCAGCTCAATACCGCCCGGATAGTCCAGGTGTTGCTAAGCCGCGGCGAGAACGAAACGATTGCCGACGCGTGGCTCATAAACGTCGAGAGCGGTGAAAGAGAGAAGGAATGGACCGTCTCCACCGAATGCGGTGAGAACAGCTACCGGGCGGTCTTCGAGGTGCAGGCGGAACTGGCTTCCATTGTTGCAGCGGACCTTCTCGGCATAACCAGGGAAGAGCTGTTGACAGTACCGGATGTATCACAGCGCCTTGATCCCCAAGAGCAGGCACAGGTGCAGGAGGCTATCGACACCGTGTCGGAATTGCTGGTCTCCATGACAGCCCCCAGGGTGCTCGAGGCCTATTATCTCGTTGCGGACACCCTTGAAGTAGACCCCAAGAACCCCCAACTCTGGTCTCTCTATACAATTATTCAGCGCCGGCTAGTCACCATTGTTCACAAATATGAGACGGAAATCCGCCGCGAAGCAAAACTTCGGGCCATCCTGGGTGGGAAGATTGCGCTGGCGCTTGCTCCGGACGATCCCATCGCACGGTTCGCTCGCGGGACAAGCCTCACCATCACTGGGCGCAGGACCGAGTCGCTGGAATTTTCCCGCCAAAATGCGGCCACCTATCCCCATAGCTGGATCGACCGGCTGGCATACCAGGTCCGGCACTGGGAGGATGACACCGAGCTAGAGGTTCCGGAAACGTTCGACCAGCCAATAGAGGAAATGATCTTCCAGTACTCCTACGGTTTTTCACGTGCCTTGCGCGGAGAAGGGAGCAGGCAGGACATTCTCGAGCGCTGGATCGACAAGGACAATTTCGCCCCCGTCTTTATTCACTCACTTGTGGGCGAGGTCGGCGACCTGCGCGCAGGAATAGGGGAACTGCGCGTGTCCACGCACACCATGACCCTCCAGGGCAGCATGTTGACTATCATGGAGGCGGCACGGCAGCTTGACCGCCACGGCTACCTCGAGGAGAGCCGGGAGGTGCTCAGGCAAATATACGACATCACAGGCGGCACGATGCCGGACAAACACGGATCGGCGCTGCTTCGGCAGACCCGGGAGCACCTGAGCAACTGGTTCGAGAGCAGCTCCGGTGTCTCCTTCGCCCTGCGGTCGGTTGGGCTACCAGAACACTCTCCAACATGGCAACTGCTGCTTGCCTCCCGGGCCAGCAGGGAGGAAGCGGCCAGAATTCTTGACGACGATGCCTCCCGTCCCGGCCCCCTCGGCCGCACTGTTTCCTATACACCACTCGAAGGAATGGAGATTGCCCACCGGATTGCCATTCAGGGCGCCCTCAGTGTTTACGAATTCCAGTTGCGGTACCTCGGCATGATCGAAATGGGGCGCGAACTCCTTCTTCGCCTGGACGCGGAATTCCCAAATGACCTTGGCGTGTTGAATCGTGTACTGGATTACTATCGGTTCATCCACCCGAACCAATACCTCATCAGGGAAACAAGCAATCAGATTCTGGACGTCACCCCGATCAACGTGCCCGTGCAGCGAGTCGGCCGCAGGGCGCATTTCAGTTCCGAAGAAGAGGCCATCGATGGCATCGGCCGTGTCAGGTACATGGAGCCCTTCCACCAGCCGTCCATGCACTATGTGGTCGCGTCCTTCGCCGACCGTCGCATGTACAAACAGGCCTATGAGAACGCAGTCTTGTATGCCCGCCTCGACCCGCTTGAATACAGACCCCACTATCTGGCCATGCTATACAAAGCGCTGAAGGGGGGACGGACCCCGGAGAGGGAGGAAATCGCCGCTCTGGAGCAATACATAAACCCCTACGACAGGGAAAGCCGCCTGGTCATGGCTGAATACTACGCCG
>SLMS01000069.1 GCA_007133495.1 Candidatus Sumerlaeota bacterium
CCAGCCCGGTGAAGGCCCGGACGAACCGCATGCCGGCCGGGACCTCAATGCTGATGCCGCCGGGGAGTTCGACGGACCCGACGGGCAGCCCTTCGGCCTCGCGGAAGAAGGCGAGCACGCCGTCGTCGAAGACGAACCGCGCCTCGCCCTCGACCACGGGATCGACGTAGTTCAGGGTGCGGCCGTTATTGGTGATCTGGACGCTGAGGTACTCGCCGACGAGGGTCTGCCGGCGGATGTAGTCCGTGGCGTTGCGGCCGTTGGACTCGGAGCTGACGAACCACAGCCCGTCGTGGCTGGCGCGGGCCGCCGTGACAACAAGCATCACGGTGGTCACCGCCACGACGGTGAAGATGCTGATGGAGACAATCAGCTCGGTGATGGTGGTGCCTTTGCGTCTGTTCGGGCGTATTTGGCTCATAGCGGCGGTGCTCCCTGTTCTCACGGGGCGAAGTGGCTGACCATGACGACGCTGCGCTCGCGGCCGCGCGATTCCCACACGACTTCTGCTTCGACGAGGAGCAGGTCCTCCCCGTCCGCCCGGACGAGTTCCACCCCGTCCTCCACGCGGTAGATGCGCAGGCTGGCCAAGCCCATGATGTTGTTGGCTTCGTTGTCGGGATCGCGGTTGTCGTCCACGAGGACGGCCCGGTCCGTAAAGGGGGTCAACTGCCCGAATGTCAACCGTCTTGCTTCCTCGAGGATGGCTGCCGCCTCGCGCTGGGCAAGGGAGCGCTCCCTGGCCATCTGCTGCGCCTGAAGCGAGTAGATGATCCCTGCCATGATGGAGAGGATCAGCATCGCGGCAAGGAACACCGTGATCACAACCTCCATCAGAGAGAAGGCACGGCGGTTGTTTTGGCGGCTGGGAATCACGGCTGGGCCTGAGGCTCCTTATCCGGGTTTCTCCTGAATTCTACCCAGAATGCTCCTGAGTGGGGAGCAGTTGTGAGGGCGAGTCAAGCGTTTTTTGCTCCGGGAAGTGATTTTCGGTTGCCGGAGTGAAAATCCCGCCCCCGGCCTTCACTCGATGGACCTGG
Source organism: Candidatus Sumerlaeota bacterium (assembly GCA_007133495.1). Taxonomy (GTDB): domain Bacteria; phylum Sumerlaeota; class Sumerlaeia; order SLMS01; family SLMS01; genus SLMS01. The sequence goes on from SLMS01000069.1 coordinate 1,041, forward strand.
CAGAGGCGGGGGCGGGAGAAGTGGCTGGGAGTGCTCCGGCGCGGGCTCGGGGCATCGCGCTCGCGCGTGTGGACTCAGTAGGAGTTCCAGAGCTGGGCGCGGAGGTTGGACCCTATGCGGACGCGGTTTTCGTTCTGCATCTGGATGTCGTAGAAGATTTCCCAGTTGCCGCCACCGGAGAAACCCTGTTCGGCGTGGAAGGAGCCGTAAATGTCGCCGGAGCCCTGCAATTCGGCCTGCCCGTAACTGTAGAACATGCCGTAGAGGCGGAGATTGTTGATTGAGCGGCCGATGGAGCCGTCGGGCCTGATGGGGTCGCCCAGGGTCGGGGAGTTGCCCGCCCCGGCAAGGTGCATGTCCGCGGCGACGAAGAAGTTTCCATAGAAGAAAGGCCCTTGGCCGCTGACGCGGATTTCGGCCAGGTTGGAGCCATCCTCCGCCGGCGGATTCCCGTCGATGGTGTCGATGAAGTAAACGGGCGGGGCTTCCTCCGGGATGACGTCGTTGGGGTGGATGCCGTCCTTCCTGTTAAAGACTTCCTCGAAGGTCTGGATGATCGGGGCGCCGGTGGCGGGATCCTCGCCCGTGATGAGTCTCCCGTCCGAGGTGGTGCGGTAGATCGGGAAGTCATGGTACTGGGCTAGCAGTTTGATCGTTTCGTAGTCGTAATTGGGCCAGGCGAGGTCGGTGACGTGCTGGTGCAGGTTCTCGTAGTCGCGGTAGTTGTTGTTCTGCGGCGCGAGGGTGTCTTCCAGGAAGGGAATGTGGTAGTTAGGCGCGGTTGGTTCGATGGGTGTGCTGGTGAAGGCTCCGTCGACACGGCCGTCCGCGTAGCGGATGCCGCTTTCGCCATGACGGATGAGGTGCTGTTCGGTGCGGGCGGCGAACCATGGGTCATCGGTCTGGTTTGGGAACTTCTGGCGGAGAGGGTGGGGGAGGATGAGGTTATGGGCCGCCCATATTTCCCCCCAATTGACCTGGAAAAGGCCGCCGCTTGTGGCTCCGTGCCGGGAGATAACGGCGCCGGGGGAGGTGATGGCCGGCACCCGGTTGTCGATGAGCCGTATTTCGACGGTGGAATCGACGCGGCTCTGGCCGGCTTCGCCAATGCTGGTGACGCGGGCAACCGTGCCGGGAGGATCCTCGTCCCAGGGGGGCTCGACGAACAGACGGATGACCTGGCCGCGCTCAGTGGTGCGGTCCCCCGTGATGATGCGCGGGAGGTGCGGGGCCTCGATCTCCAGGGACTCGGTGATGATGGAGTTCCCCGCCGCGTCGAGGTAGTTCCCGGTTTCGTCCGGGCTGAAGTAGGGTGGATCGGGGGATTCGTTCGGCCTGTTGAACCAGTGGATGACGTGCTGGGCGCCGGCCTCGGCCACGTAGAAGGACTGGAGCCGGGCTTCCGAGCGGGCGACGTCCCGCACGTTCTGGGTGGTGAGCTGGATCACGGCGAGGATGGCGATGCCCGCCACAACGAGCATCACCACCGTGGTGATTAGGATCGAGCCCCGCCGGCGGGCCCGGGGGGAAATGCCTTGCTGGTCCGAAAACGGGTGGCCGTTCATCGGTTTGCTCCTGACGGACAGGAAAGCTTCGGGGTAGTGATGGGGAGGTTCCTGTTTACCGCGAGTATCGTGCTGCCGAGTTTGCGGCGCCGTGGTGGCTTCCGGCCACTGTAAATGTGTGACAGCATCAACTTTTCTGGCAATTTGCGGGGCTGGAACCCCCGAAAAATGGGGGAAAACCCGGAGGCTGGACCTCTCCGGGCCGAGCGCGTTGCGCCGCGCCGGTGGGTTGCGCCCGCTGCCGCCGCCTGTCTATTTTCCGCCTTATTTTTGAACCGCGGAATGAGGCGCGGATATAGACAGGATTTTCCCTACGAACCGGTCAGCGACTTCTTGTGCTGGAGTTCCCTGTAAAGACGTATGGAGTGCTGTATCTGGCGCCGTGCCACGTCCACCGACTCCCAGCCGAGCGGCTGGGTGCGCGAGCCTTCGAGGTCCTTATAGACAGTGAAGAAGTGCGCCACCTCGTCGAGGTAGTGGGGCGGCACGTCGATCAGGTCGTGGAAGTTGCGGAAGAAGGGGTTGGTGAGGGGCACGGCGAGGATTTTGTCGTCATGGTCGCCCTTGTCGAGCATGCGGAAGATACCGATGGGGCGCACGTCCACCAGGCACCCGGTGAAGGTGGGCTCGTTGCCGAGGATGAGGACGTCGAGCGGGTCGCCATCGTCGTAGTGGGTACGGGGGACCAGCCCGTAGTCGCCCGGATAGATCATCGGGGAGTAGAGCGTCCGGTCGAGCCGGAACATGCCGGTGTCCTTGTCCAGCTCGTACTTGTTGCGCGAGCCCTTGGGTATTTCGACGATGACGGTGATTTCCTGCGGCGGGTTGGAGCCTGGAGGAAGTTCGTGCAAGGGGTTCATGGGGGTCGTCCGTCCGTGCGGTCGTTGACTCTTTCGTCTCCGGGGGGGAGAAGGCGGTCAACCGTGTTTGTGTTTCGCCGCGAAACAGTGGCCGGCAGCCCGGGGTTGCCGGGCTGCCGGTCCGCGGGCTACTCGTACAGGAAGGAGATCGAGTCCCGGAAGTTGCGGTCGAAGGTGTCGCGGTAGCGCACCTCGATGAGGTTGGCCCCCTCGTGCAAGGCGCCTTCCTCCAGCTCGGCCTCCCACATGTGGACGCTGGTGACGGGGTTGATCCAGCCGGGCACGTCCGGCGGGTCCCCCGCGTAGAGCGACTCCGCCACCGGGTCCAACTGGGGCGAGTAGGTCATTCGCTGGAAGGGCCCGCCGTTGACGGCATAGTGCACCTCCCCGTCGTCCATCATGCCGTCGAAGACGTTGACGAGGAGGGTGTTCTCGCCCTTGTCGTGGAGCGTGGGCGGGTAGATGCGCATTTGCGTTTCCGCGGGGAGGCCGGCGCCCCGGTACCTGGGCGTGTAACGGTTCCCCTCGATTTCGAGGACGATGTAGCCGCGGGGCGTACCGTCACGCTGCTCGGCAGTGGGAATGCCGAGGGAGTCCGCCGGTCCGCTCCACCAGGCACCGCTGACGGTCACGATGTTGTGTTGGTGGAAGTGCCCTGCGCCGTTCCAGCCGTCCTCCTCGGTGAAGGTGCGGTGGTGGCTGAGGTGGGAGTGGCCGTTGACGGCGAGGACGCGCCGGCGGTCCTCCAGCGCGTCGAAAAGGCCCTGCGTGTTGGCGGCGAAGCGGTTCCCCTCCCGGCGGTGGTGCATCCAGATGGGGCCGTGGGTGGCGATGACGACGAGGTAGTCCTCCGGCACGTGCTCAAGGTTGCGGCGGAGCCATTCCATGTCGCGCTCGCGGAACGTCTCGCGGTAGTTGCCCGTCTGGTCGTCGTCCCAGCCGCGCCAGTAGATGTTGTCAAGGCCGACGTAGTGCACCCTGCCCACGTTGAAGGAGTACGTCCGCGGACCGTAGTAGCGTATATACGTCTCGCCCGCGTAGGCGTCGTCCAGGGAGTCGAAGTTCATGTCGTGGTTGCCGATGACGCCGTAGAAGGGGACGCCGACTTTTGAGGTGGCCTCGATGAACGGCTGGAAGAGGTCGAGGTCGTCGTACATGATGTCGCCGAGCGTCATCCCGAAGTGAACGTCTTCCTGCTCGCGCACTTGGCCGATGACGCTGCGGGCAACGTAGTCGAGTTCCTCCCAGTCGCGCGGCTGCGTATCGGCGAAGAGGAGGACGTTGTAGTCTTCCGGCTCGTCTATCTCGCGCAGGGGAAAGTCGATGCTTTCGGGGAGCGGGCCGGTGGGCTCGATGCCGTCGAACTGGCGGCGCTCCCAGGCGTC
>SLMS01000120.1 GCA_007133495.1 Candidatus Sumerlaeota bacterium
CCGCTGACCCTGCCAGCCTACCTCGCTCCGAACCTGCTGATCGGAGCGGTGGGACTGTTTCTCTTCTGGAAGGTGCAGCGATCATGACCGCACCGGTACTTAGACCGCTCTATCGTTCGGAAATCCCCGGCTATCCGGTTCACCGGGGCAAAGTGCGCGACGTGTACGACCTTGGGGACCGGCTCCTGATTGTCGCCACAGACCGCATCTCCGCCTTCGATGCCGTCTTCCCCGATCCGATTCCGGACAAGGGGGCCGTGCTGAGCCGGCTCTCCGAATGGTGGTTCCGGCGGACCGAGCCACTCGCGCCCAATCACTTCATCACGGCGGACTTCGAGGAGTTCCCCGCCGGCCTGGAGCCCTACCGCGATCAGCTCGCCGGCCGCTCCATGCTCGTCAAGCGCACCAAACCCCTGAGGGGCGAGTTCGTCGTTCGCGGCTATCTCGACGGCTCGGCATGGACGAGCTACCAATACAACAAACACGTCTGCGGGATCGTGCTGCTGGCGGGTCTGCGCAAGCGGGCCTGCTTCGGCTCGCCGCTCTTCACACCCACCACGAAGGCGGACGAGGGGCACGACTTACCCATCGACTTTGCCGAGCTGTCCCGCCTGACCGGCAGCGAGGAAGCCCGCACGGGGCGCTCCTACACCCGCGCGCTCTACACCTACGCGCACAACTACCTATACGACCGCGGGCTCATCCTCTCGGACACCAAGTTCGAGTTCGGGCTGACCGGCGACGGCACGCTGCTCCTTATAGACGAGGTCCTTACGCCGGACAGCTCCCGCTTCTGGATCAAGGAGACGTACACCCCCGATTCGGACCGGGCCGTCTCGCTCGACAAGCAGTACGTCCGCGACTACGTCGAAAAAAGCGGCTGGGACAAGGAGCCCCCGGCGCCGGAACTGCCGGAGGAGGTCATCCAGCAGACCTCCGCGCGGTACCGTCAGGCTTACGAGATGATCACCGGGGAGCCGTTCGACCAGCAGTAGCGCGCCGCCGGGTCAGGCTTGCTCCACACCGAGCAGCTTGAGGACGCCCGCAAGCACCTGCTCGTGAACTTCCCCGCGCGGGAGCGAGGAGTCCGCCCGCACGACACGGCCGGCGATCGGCTCCAGGATGCGGTCATAGGCCTCCATCACGCGGCTCAGCTCCTCGCGCTTTTCGTAAAGTTCCAAGTGCGGGCGGCTGTTGAGCCGGCGGAGGAGTTCCTCAACCGGGCAGGAGAGGTAAACGACGGCCTCGGGGAGCGGAAAGTCGCGGTTTAGCCGGTCGATCAGCTCAAACTGCTCTTCGGTCCGGGCGTTGTAGGCATAGGAGGAGAAGAAGTACCGGGTGGAGAGGACGACATTCCCCTCGGAGGTCAGCTTGGCCAGTCCCTCGTCCCGGTGATAAAGGTGGTACTGGCGGTCGGCAGCGAACAGGTGGGCCAGTAGGCGCTCGGTCTCGCGGAAGCCGATGCAGCCGGGCTCCTCGCCGCGGAGGATGCGCTTGATGAGCTGGCCGACGGGGCCGCCGGTCGGCTCCAGGGAAACATGGCAGCCGATGCCGCGGTGGCGGAGCGCCTCGGCCAGCAGGCGGGTCTGCGTGCTGGTCCCCGAGCCGTCTGGCCCTTCGACCGCAACGAAGCGGGGAAGGGTACCACCAGAGTAGGAAGGGGCAGGCCGGATTGTCATGGGATGAGAAAGCTGGGCTTGCGGGCCGGGGGGTGCAAGTGCCAACGCGTGCGGGTGCGCCGGGAGAAGACTGGACGCGCAAAAGCTGCATTGTTGGCTTGCCGCCGTTGAAAACGGGCAACTAGCTTCAATGATTCTCGGCTGGACCGTGTTGTCTCATTTCGGGAAGAGGCTTTCATGCCGGAACTGATCCTCAAACTGGGTGAGCGGATCATCCAGAGCTACCCACTGGACAAGGACGAGCTGCGCATCGGCCGTGCGCGGGACAATGACATCGTCATCGACAACATCTCGGTTTCCAGAAATCACGCCAGAATAAACCGCGAGGAGGGGGAGAAATATTTCCTCACCGACCTCAACTCCTCGAACGGGACGTTGGTCAATGGCGTGCGTGTGGCCACCTCGGAGCTGCTCCACGAGGACCAGCTCACCGTGGGCAAGCACGTGATTCAGTTCCTCAATCCGCAGCAGGAGCAGCCCTCCTCCGCCTCGCAGGAGGAAATGCTGCGGACGAAGGCCCCCGTGCTCGAGGTCGTGAAGGGCAAGCAGCAGGGGGCGTCCTTCCGCCTGCAGGGGGACGAGGTCTTCATGGGCCGGTCGAGCGAGAACCGCATACGCATCCACGACTGGTTCGTGTCCAAGCGCCACGCGTTACTGCTCCAGTCGCGCGGGGGGTACGTGATCCGCGACCTGGACTCCTGGCGGGGGACCGCCGTCAACGGCGCCAGCACCCGCGAGGCAAAGCTCAACGACGGCGATGAGATCGTCGTCGGCACGACGACGTTGCGCTTCCGCATGGTGCCGGTGGAGGACCTGCCGCCCGAGTCGGACGCCTCTGTCCCGGCAGCAGCCGGCGGCGGCGACGCGCGGCAACCCTCCGAGGCGTCCGATATCTCGCAGCACGACGACGAGTTTGCGCCCCTCACAGACGAGGAGATGCGCGCCCTCGAAGAAGAGGCCGACATGCACGAGGGCACTCCCGAGGAAGAAGCACAGGCACGCCGCGCACACTGGGAGTTTCAGGAGGCGGAGGAGGAATTCCTCCACGAACAGCAGGACCCCAAGGCCGCTGCACGCCGCGACAGCGAGGAGATGATCTCGCTCGACGGCATCATGACCGGTGACATCGAGCAGCGCGCGGAGGGAAAGCTCGAACAGCAGGCCGTGGAGGAAATCGACAAGGAGGAAGAGCAGGCCCTGTTTGATGGAGAAATGCCCGAGGAGGACCCCGGGACCGCGGAACTGGAGGAGGCCGCTACGGGAACGCCCGCGGAAAAAAAAGATACGGAGGAGGGTAAGGATGGCACGGAGGTTGCCCTCTGGACGCGCGCCCTCTCCAACCGCAGTCCCGTGATTAGAAAGTATGCCGCAACCAGGCTAAAAGTGCTAACTGGACAGGACTATGACTGGGAATCCCAACCCGAAGGACAGTGAGATCAAGCAGGCCCCCAAACGTGTGGGCATCATCTCCGACATACACGGCAATTTCCATGCGCTGGAAGCCGCCCTTGCTGAATTGGACCGCGAGTCGCTCGATGCCATTATTTGCTGCGGTGACGTGGTCGGCTACGGTGGCAATCCAAACGAGTGCGTCGAAACCCTTCGCGAGCGAGCCATACCCACCATCGTCGGCAATCACGATCACGCCGCGCTCATGCTCACCGACATCAGCAACTTCAACGATATTGCCCGTGCCGCCGTCGTCTGGACGAAGAAAGTCCTCCGCGAGGAGAACGCCGAGTTCCTCCGCCAGCTACCCCTCACCATCCGCGACCCGAAGAACGGTGTGTATTACGTTCACTCCTCCCCCAAGGAACCCGGCGAGTGGCATTACGTCCTCACCATGGGCGAGGCGCGCACCAACTTCAGCTACTTCACCGAGAGAGTCTGCTTCATCGGCCACAGCCATCAGCCGTTCATCATCGAGAACAACGACGGGGACCTGTCCTGCCCGAGCCGGCCGGAAGTGGAGCTGCGCAACGGGTGCCGGTACCTGGTGAACGTCGGTTCGGTCGGCCAGCCGCGCGACCACAACCCCAGGGCCTGCTTCGCCGTGCTCGACCTCGAGGAAGACCGTCTGGAAATCCGCCGCTGCGACTACGACCTCGATGGCGCCCAGAGGGCCATCATGGATGCCGGCCTCCCGCGGGAGCTGGCGGAGCGCCTCGCCCACGGCATGTAGTTCCCGGCTGTATAGACAGGTACCGGCCTCACCCCGCGCCCCAGCACGAAAGCGACAGAAACGTGCAGTCGCTGCACGAACGTTCGTTGTGCGCGCAGCAGTCGGCGAAGACCTTCAGCAGCGCCTGCTGGTAAAGCTCGCGCTTGTCCAGCCCGCGCGGAGCGCCCGCCTCCCCGAACAGCCGGCGGTCCATGAACCGCGAGACGGAATTGCGTTCCAGCACCGGGAAGCACCGCATTGCGTCCCACGCGTTGTTCGCCAATCTGCGGTCCTTATCCTCTTCTGCCTGAAGCACCAGCAGCGGCAGGAACGTATTGAACAGGAGGGATCGCGCCGCGGGCTCGCCCAGCAGCGCCGTCTGCCGGCCCTTCTTTCCCCCGAACGTGAACCGGCTTCCGAAGTAATGGTCCTCCCCGGCGACGATCAGCGGTTCAGCCAGCTTCTTCCAGAACGCGCGCAACTCCTTGGCGCCCAATGATGAAGGCTTGCTCTCCCGCACCTGTGCGGCCAGCCGGGTGAACAGCGGCCGGTCCGGGTCCGCGAGCCGGCCGAGCAGTACCGCCACTGCCGCGAGCCGGCGTGTCGGGAATCCGGCCGGGCGCATTCCGGCGTACCAGCGCTTGGTCGGCGGCAATAGCCGGTCGCTGAAGTACGGCCGCAGGCGCCGCCAGTGCCTTTTGAGCCGCGCCATGAATGCCGCTGTTTCCTCGCACGGAGCGGCCTCGTCCACGATGTCGCGCTGCTCCGGCACGAGCCTGGCCGTATAGACAAGCGCCGCGAAGCAGAGGTCCACCCGCTCACCAGCCGGGACGTCCTTCATGTGTGAAAGCAGCTCCTCGAACGGGACACGCTTGCTCAGCAGGAAGTACAGTGTCTTGGAGGAACGGAACCCCTGCCCGGTGAGCAATGCCTGATGGATGAGCTGTGCGAAGGGGGCGGACCGGCGCTGGGCGCGCAGCCGGGCGAGCTTCTGCTCGAGCCGCGCCGTGCCGGACAGGGTGAGGAACTCCGTCAGTTGTTCTTCCGGCAGGCGGAGGAACTCCTCGTGGCACAGGCCCAGGTCCTCCGGCCGGCCATACGGATAGTCCGAAACGTTGACCGTCTGGCGGATTGTCTCCAAGTCCGGCTCAAGATGTGGGCGCAGGACGAGGCGCTCGAGCCGCTCGCCGTTTTGCTTCTCCTCGTAGGGCCGGTCGTCGCCCGCTTCAAGCACTGCATGAAGCACGACGCGATTGTACTCGAAATCCTGGTGGTGGCCGTGCCGAGTCCATCCGGAGGAATCGACGTGGATTTCCACGTCACCGTGAAGTGTCTCACCTGCCACGCGCAGCCGCGCGCCGAGGAAGTCCGGTCCGCGGCCGGTGTTCCAGCGCCCGGGCTCCAGCACCTCCACGTGTTTGCCGCTGGCGGTAGTCAGCTCCTCCGCCCGGTACATACGGTCGGCCCAGACCGCCTGCACGAGCCGTTCGTCCGGCCGCGCAGGGGCCGGCGTGCCGGAGCTTTCGCGCAGGTGCAACGAGGACTGAAGCTGGCGCGCAAACGCAGCATGTAGTTCGCGCCAACGCTCCTGGGCCGTGGAGGTGTCCACCATGCTCATCGTTTGCCACCCGGTCCGGGGAATGCCCGCATCCACGGCCGTGCGGCGCTCCGGGTCAAGCAAAGGCGCGAACAGGTGCAGAGCGTTCTCTTTCCCGCCATGCCTTCGTTGCGCTGCGGCTTCGGGTCCCGGTCATGTACGAAGCGGCACTCTGCTTGGGTTCCTGCCCTGCGGCGCCTCGATTCTGGCGCCAAGCAGGACGCCCTGCCGGACTCTGAGAATATTCTGGGGTTTCGGCCTTTGGTGCGCTCCTGCCGGGTGCCAGGGCGCGGAAGTCCCCCCTGTATAGACGTTGCAGACTGGCTGCAGCGGGGGTCAGCCCTCCTCCGGTTCTCCGAAGCACGTGCCGACGGCGCGGGCTGCGGCGATGAGCGGATCGTCCACCGGCACCTGCTTGAGCTTCTGAATGCCTTTCTCCAGCGGCACGTCCACGATTTCGTTGCCATGGAGCGCCACCATGCGCCCGAACCTGCCCCGCACGGCGAGTTCCGCCGCGTGGTAGCCGTACTTGGTGGAGAGGATGCGGTCCACGGCCGTCGGCGTGCCTCCGCGCTGAAGGTGCCCGAGCACGGTGGCCCGCGCCTCCAGGTGCGTTCTCCGGGAAATCTGGTCCGCCAGAAGATGGGCGATGCCGCCAAGACGCACCGGGTCGTGCGAGCCTTCGATCATTTTCGCCACCGTCACGTCCCCGCCGACGGGTTTTGCGCCTTCGGCAACGACGACGATGGAGAACCGTTTCCCCGCGCGTGAACGCCGCACCACCTCCTTGCACACGGCGTCTATATCGTAGGGGATTTCCGGGATCAGGATGATGTCGCCGCCGCCGGCAACCCCGGCCTCCAGGGCAAGATGCCCCGTATAGCGCCCCATCATCTCCACGATCATGACGCGGTGATGGCTCATCGCGGTCGTGTGGAGCTTGTCTATCGCCTCAACGGCGGTCTGTACGGCGGTGTGGAAGCCGAACGTATAGTCGGTGGCGCTCAGGTCGTTGTCGATCGTCTTCGGCACGCCGATGATGGGCACGCCCTTTTTCGCGAACTGCGCCGCCATCGCCAGCGTCCCGTCCCCCCCGATCGCGACAAGGCAGTCCCAGCCCATCTGGCGTATATACTCCACGCACTCGCCGGAGAGGTCCACCGTCTGGGTCTTTCCGTTGATGAGCATGGTGTGGCTGAACGGGTTGTCCTTGTTGCTGCTGCCGAGAATGGTGCCGCCGAGGGTCAGGATGCCGGAGACGTCCTCCATGCGCAGGGCTTGCGCCCGCCGGTAGATCAGCCCGTGGAAGCCCTCCTCGACGCCATAGCACGCCACTCCGTACTTGTGGATGCAGGTCTTGGTGACGGCGCGCAGGACCGCGTTGAGCCCCGGGCAGTCGCCCCCTCCGGTCAGCATGGCAAGCCGGCGTATCTTCGGCCGCACACCCTTTTTCGGCACCGGCACTGGATCGGCGCTGCATTCGGCAGCCTTGATGTCCCCCGGCGTGGGACCGGACACACCGTCCTTCTTTCTTTTTGTCGTCCCTTTGCTCTTCGCCGCCATGATGGAGGAACTCCCTGGAACCGAGATTCTGACGTCATTCTGTTGCCGCCACTGTGCGTCCCGCCGGGGGCGGTGTGAAGGCCAAACACGGCCCGGCGTCCCGGTGCGCCCGCCGAAGCCCTTGCCAGCAGGGCGGGGTTGTCCCCATACTTTCCCGTGAACGGGCCGGGCCGGCCTTTGCCGGCCTCAGGAGCCCGCAGCCAACGGGACCGCAGAGGATGGATTACGACAGCATACTGAAGGGCCGCCGGCGTAACTGGGACCCGCTCAAGCCGGACGAAGTCCGCGAGCGGGAAAAGGAGGAAGTACGCCGGAAGAAGCGCGAAGAGCAGGAAAAACGCGCCATGAAGCCTGGAAAGCTCGGCAGCTTCAGCATCCTGCGCCAACGCCGGCGCGAGCGCGAAATGGCCGAGGACATGGAGCGTTTCCGCCGCGCCCTCTGGCAGGGCGGTTTCCTCATGACCGGTTTTCTCCTGTTGTTCGGGAGCTGGATGGCGGTCAACGCATGGCTGGACGCGCGCGAGCAGGCCCGCTTCGAGGAGCAATTCACCCAGTATCAGGAGATCGTTACGGGGGGCGAGAAGGTCGAGGACCTGTCCAACCCCTCCGCTGCCTTCGCCACCTGGCAGGGCGCCTGGGTCCGGGAGGACATTCCCCGGGTCGTCTCGCTCTTCTCACCCACGTATTTTGAGTCCCTTACCTCGGCCGGCCAAACCCGCAGGGACCTGGTCGAGGAGTACACCCGCATGCGCCAGCGCGGCCTCCTGCAGAACCAGGTGGACCTGGCGAACAGCTTCGGCAACGCGGAGGTGGTGCGCGCCCCCGGCCGGCCGTGGGGCGATGGGGACCTGGCGATCTTCCGCAGCGAGGCGCTCCTGCGGCCCGGCGCCGGGCCCGACGGTGTCCGCTTCATCGTTGCCTTCAGCTACGACGCGGAAAGCGGCGAGTGGCGCTTCGCCGACATGCGCGAGGCACCGTATTTCAACGTCCGATGGGAGCGCGAGTCCCAGATTCTCCCCGTACGCGGCGGCACCAGAGCTGTCCGCTACGATGAGGACGGCAATCGTATAGAGAACTAGACGCTGGCGGAGGCGGCCAGGCGCTCGAACTCCTCCAGCTCGGCACGCAGTTTCTCCCGCACCGGCCCGGAAAAATTCCCCTCCCGGATGCGTTCGGACGCCTCGTCCAGTATCTCCCGCGTGCGCTCCCCGTCTATCTGCGTGAACTGGCCGCAGCCCTTGCACGCCTCAAGATAGTTTCCCTCGGTGAAACTCCTCCGCAGGTCCACCGCGGCGCCGGAGTTGAACTGCTCCTCCATCGGCCGCTCCGCGCTGTTGCCCAGCGAGGTGTCCAGGTAGCAGCACGGCTTGAGGTTCCCGTCACGCTCGACGATAAGCTGCCGCCATGCGGACGGGCAGCCGTAACGCACCCCGCCCCGCGGTGGGGGAGCCTGCTCCTCCCTCCACGGGAAGGGCTTCTGGTAGAAATAGACGCATTCGAGCCCGAGCCGGTCCGCCTCCCGCATTGCCCGCCGCAGGTTGAACCGGAATATACGCGTTCCCGCCACCGAGGCGTGGGCGTGCTCCTTGTGGTCCAGCACAAGGTTGCTGAACGCCAGCTTGTCCGCCCCCATTTCGTGCGTCAGGCGGACCATTGCCTTCATCTGCCAGACATTGTATTTGCTCACGGCGCAGGCGATATGCACGCGGGGGGCGCGCTTCCCGGCCTCGTTGCGCCGGCGCAACAGCTCGGACACGTTCCGCACCACCGTGTGGAAATCCGCCCCGGAGCGCAGGTAGGCGAAGGTGCGCGGTGTGGCACCGTCTATCGAGATACACAACTCGTCCAGCTCCGACTCGATCACCCGGCCGATCATGGCCTTGTTGAGCGTCATGCCGTGGCTGGAGGTCATGCAGTACGTCCCGCGTTCCTTGGCGGCACGCAGGAACGGGAAGAAGCGCTTGTTCAGGAATGGCTCGCCCAGCCCGTATAGCCCCGTGCGCTGGCTCACCTCGAGGTGCGGGACGATCGGGTTGTAGTGCTCCTCCTTCATCAGGCCGGAGACGACCTCGTCGCCGAAGGTCTGACGGGGGCAGAACGGGCACTTGATGTTGCAGACGACCGAAACGGCGACGTCGTAGTGGGTTGGGCGCGCGCGGGTCTTCGGACTCAGCCAGGTGGAATCCAGCAGCGCCAGCACGTCGTTGATCGCCCGCGGGTGGTCCAGCGGCCAGGCCCTCTCCGCCGTGGCCCGGGTGGAAGTCGGGTCGGGGAGCGGCTCTGCGGCGGTTTTTTCTTCGGTGACGGTCATGGTGGGGCCGGGGTGGCTCAATTCCTCCCGCGGGATGGCGGTCCTGCTGCCCATGCAGAGGATGGACCAAGGGGGAGCGGACGCGTCAACCCGGAGGCAGAGAAAAACCCCCACAGCCAGACCGGAAGCGGGCTGGCGCGGGGGCGGGAAGTCCTGAGCCGGGCGCGGTTACTTCTTCGGAGGGGTCACCGCGTCCTTGGCCTGCTTGGCCAGCCGGAACTTGAGGGCCTTCTTCGCCGGAATCTTGATGGCTTCACCTGTCTGCGGGTTCCGGCCCGTGCGGGCCTTGCGCTTGGTGACGACCAGTTTGCCAAGCCCGGGGAAGGTGAACCCGTGCTCTTTCTTCGCTTCCTTGTAGGCGACAGCAAGTAGTTCGTTGAACAGTTCGTCGATCTGCTTTTTGGGCAGATCGGTTTTGCTGGAAAGGTGCGTGAGGAGCTGGTTCTTGGTCATTGCTTTGGAAGCTGCTTTCGCCATTGGTACTCTCCTTGGGCGGAGTGTGGTATGGAGCGGGGCTGCTTCTGCAAACCGCTGGTGCAGGATTGACCCTGTTCTGGTGTCGAGATGGGGGTGTGAGTTCGTTGTCCGTCAAACGAAAACTGTTAAAAGTTGTGGAAAAATCGGGTTTTTTTAGCCCGAAGAGCCATCCTGGCCCCTTCTTGAGGGCTCCCCGCCCTTTCGAGCCCCTTCGGAAGGCTCTGCGAGAGGCTCCTCAAGCGGCGGATCGACCTGCGCTTCGAGCATCCGCACCGGCCTTTCGTCCACCGGCAGGGCGATGCTGAATATCGTCCCCTGCCCCGGCTGGCTGTTCAGCCCGATCGCTCCCCGGTGCGCCCGCACGATGCGGTAAACGACCATCAGCCCGAGGCCCATGCCGCCGAACTTAGTCGTGTGATAGGGCTCGAAAATCCGAAGGCGCTCCTCCTCCGAAATGCCGCAGCCGTTGTCCTCGACCTCAATCAGGACGTGATCGCTCTTCAGAAGGGTGCGCAGGACCACCCTCCCTTCCTTCTCGTCGATCGCCTCCATTGCGTTCTTCACGATGTTGAGCAGCGCCTGCTGCACCTGCTTGCGGTCGATCAGAACGTTTGGAGTCTCCGGGTCCAGGTTCAGCACCAGCTCGATGCCGCGCTCCTGGCACTCCGGGGCGATCAGCTCCGCCACACCGACGAGCACCTCCTCCAGGCTCTCCTTCTTCAGCTCCGGGCGCACCGGCCGGACGGCATCGCGGAACCCGTCCACCACGCGCGCAAGGCGCTGATTCTCATCCAGGATGATCTGGAGCGACTTCTCCGTGCGCTCGAACTCCGGCGAGCCCTCCGGCACGTACCGCCGCAGTTCCCGCAACCCCTTTGCCGCCAACTGTGCATGGATGTTGAGCGAATTGAGCGGATTCTTCACCTCGTGGGCCACGCCGGCGGTCAGCGCTGCCAGCGATTCGATGTTGTGCATCTGGCGGGCTTCCTCCGCGCGCCTCAGCGCCTCGGTCCGGTCCCCGACGATCCACACCGAGTGGGTCGCCAGACCCTCCTCATTCTCGATCGGGACCACGGTCAGGGCGAAAACCCGCGGCATCTTCTGGCGCAGCGTGACCTGCCGCTGGCGGATCGGCCGGCCCCTTAGCTGGAACTCCTCCGCCACCGGACGGAACTCCTCCGCCGGGAAAAGCTCCATCAGCGGCTCGCCGATCGCCTCGCGGTTGCCCAGCGAGAGGAACTGCCGCGCCGCGTCGTTGAGAAACACCACGCGCATGTCCTGCTCGGTCACGACGATGCCCTCGGTAATCGAATCGAAGATCACCTCCAGGAACGCCTTCTCCCGCAGGACCTGGGAAAGGAACGCTTCGATCTGATCCGTGTCGATTTTCTTGATATTGCGGAGGAATTTCCCCGCAAAGGACGATTCTCCTGCCGGCATCGGCCGTATCCGATCCTTCCGCAGACGATATCCCCTCTCCCCGCTCTCCGGGCGCGCCAATGCACCACAAGCCGTGCTCCGCCGCAAGACCCAGCTCCGCGCCGCAGGCGCATCGAGGCTGCCGCCGGAAAAACCCGCGCTTTGGGCTTGAACCCGGCCTGCCTCCTCCGCAAATTCCCCCCCGCCTCCGGCCGGAGGCTTTGCGTGCCTCGTTAGCTCAATTGGTAGAGCAGCGGACTCTTAATCCGTTGGTTCTAGGTTCGAGTCCTAGACGGGGCACCACTCTTCTTCGCGGCAATCCAACAATCGACCGGTAGTATTTGGCGCTTGCACCGGGGCAGTCCGGGTTGGAGCGTAGAGCGGACTCTCAGAGTGGGCGCAGGGAGCGGAGCCGATGCCGGACTTTCCGCAGGACCCTCCACCTTATCCAGCCAGTGAAGCCGTAGAGGTGACCGGCCGGAGCCCCTCCACGGGGCTCGTGGTGATCGGCGTCCTCAACATCATGTGGGGGACTCTCGGGCTTTTTTGCTGCGGGATGTTGGGGATATTCGGTATGGCGGCGGCGGTCACCGGCGCAGCCCCGCCACAGTTCGACTGGACGATTGTGGACTTCCTGGTGCCCGTTTCTCATTTCTGCTTCTCGCTGCTGCTGATCGTGGCAGGAGGTGGCATCATGAAGCTGTGCACATGGGCGCGGGGCCTGACGGTTGTGGCCTGCTCGGGTATTCTGATTACGGTCGCCGTGAATATTCTCTTCGGTGGCTGGCGCACCGGAACGGGCTTCAGCACGGAGGAGGCCGTGGGGGCGTTCTGCGGGGCGCTGGCGGCCGTTTCCTACCCTGCCTTTGCCGTTGTCTATATGAGCAGAGGGGCTGTGCGCGCCATGTTCGAGCCGCCGCCCACCGAACTGCTGTCCAGATAGACGGCGGCTGTCTATACGAATGCCGGAGGCGGGATCAGGTCAGCAGTCCGGCCCCTGGCCCCAGTTTTCCAGCAGGGCATTGAAGTCTTCGAATCCCATTGGGATGCCGTCTATCATCTCTCCCCAGTTTTGCAGCAGAAAGATGAAGTCTTCGAAGTCCACGCACCCATCGTTGTTGAAGTCGCCGATCTGGCGCCACTCGCTTCGTACTGGTCCGTACACTCCCGGCTGATCAAGTGAGTCACTGCCGGCCACCCAGGTCCACTCCTCTGTTGAAGTGTCGTACCGCCAGAGGTCATTGAGCCGGCCGCGGTCCTCGTCATTGTATCCGCTGCCGCCGAAGAGCCACAAGCCGCCGTCGTTGCCGGTCCATGAGACGGCACCGTAGCGCGCGCCCGGGGTGTTGGCGGGGTCTGCCTCGCCCTGCGTGCCGTAGTTGCCCGTTGCGTTTCGCCAGGCTGCGCCGCTCATCCAGGTCCATTCGTTGGAGGTGGGGTCATATCTCCAAAGGTCGTTGAGTCTTCCACGGTCCCCTTCCTCATCGTATCCAAAGCCGCCGAAGAGCCAGAGGTTGCCGGCGTCATCCGTCCAGCTTGCGGAGTAATCACGTGCGCCGGGCATGTTGTCGGGTGCGGGGACGCCACGGACCCCGTATTCTCCCGATTCACGCCGATAGGGGCTTCCTTTCACGAAAGTCCACTGGTTGGCGCCTGTATCGTATTTCCAAAGATCGGCGAGCCTCCCGCTCCTTTCCTGGCTGTCTATCCCGTCACCACCGAAGAGCCAGAGCTCTTCGCCATTTCGCGTCCAGTGAGCCGGTGCGAGACGGGCGCCGGGCCTGTACGCGTCGCCCGGGGTGCCGGCATCGCCATACGCACCCGGTTCGCTATTGAATTGAGAACCCGCCATCCAGGTCCACTCCTCCGATGCAGGGTCATATCTCCACAGGTCGTTTAGTCTGTCCCAGTCCCCCTGGGAATCGCGACCCCCGCCGCCGAAGAGCCAGATTTCGCCGGACGCTGTGGCCCAGCTTGCGGGTCTGTAGCTCCTGCCGCCCGGCACGTTTTCGGGGTCCGGCTCGCCGAGTGTGCCGTAGTGGCCCGCCTCGTTGCGTTCGTTGGTTCCGCCTACCCACGTCCATTCCCCCGTGGCCGGATCATACTGCCAGAGGTCGTTCAGGTCGGCACTCCACGATGACCCTGCAAGGCCCACGCCTCCGAAGAGCCAAATCTCGCCGGCATCCCCTGTTACGGAGATACCGTCATAGCGTGCGCCCGGCTGGTTGTCCGGGTGGGGGACGCCCCGGTCTCCGTAGGTGCCTTCATGGTCTCCGGTGTCCGAGCCGTGCTGCCAGGACCACTCCCCGGTGTCCGTGTCGTACCTCCAAAGGTCGTTGAGCATGTCACGGGAGCCCTCCTCGTAGTACCCATCGCCGCCGAAGAGCCAAAGCCCTCCCTCGTCGTCGCTCCAGCCGGCCGCCTGCTGGCGTGCGCCGGGAGTGAATTCGTTTTCTGCCATTATCTGGACGGCGGCAGGGGGTGCGGCTGAGATCAGAAAAGCCGCAATCAGAGGGGTTGCACTGCGTGTTGCTCGGTTACGGATCATGATGCCTTCCTTTCCCTGTGTTGCTCCTGCACGGCCGGGTACGGGACCATGTGGGGTCTGTGATGAACAGGCACGCACAGGAGAGGTCTTAAGCGCAGGCGCCGAATATGGCCTTCGCGGTGCTTTTGCGCTTGAAACAGCGGTAAAGTGGGTTCCGGGATCGGTCAAGCATCATCTTGGACCCTCCCCAATTTGAGGCTTTGAATTGCCCGGCCCTTTGGGTTCGAACGGTCTTCCCAGCCCTTGAGCTGGGAGCGCCCAGCTTCGCGGAGTGCCTGGTGGTATGGGGCCTGACGGTTGTTTCCTACCCTGCTTTTGCCATTGTCTATATGAGTAGAGGTGCTGTGCGCGCGAGGTTCGAGCCGCCGCCCACCGGACTGCTGTCCAGATAGACGGCGGCTGTCTATACGCATGCCGGAGGCGGGATCAGGTCAGCAGTCCGGCCCCTGGCCCCAGTTTTCCAGCAGGGCCACGAAGTCTGCGAAGCTCATTGCCTCGCCGTCAATTACCTCCCCCCAGTTTTCGAGAAGGAAGACGAAGTCAGGAAAGCCGGTGCATCCGCTTGCGGAGAAGTTGCCGATCGCGCGGGCGCCCGGGGGTATCTGGAAATCGGGGCCAAGGAGCCAGGCGTCGCCAAGGTACTCCTGCTCCTCGCCCCAGCCGCCGAAAATCAGGCTCTGGCCGCTATACGGATGATAGACCATCCCGTGTCCGTAGCGTGGTTCCGGGCGAGGGGTGGGCGTCCCGAACGAGAGCCATGCCGTGCCGTCGAATTGCCAGACGTCGCCAAACGATTCCGACTGATCGTGCCCGCCGAACAGGACAACCCGTTCGTCGAAGGTGTTGAAGACCACCGTGGCCCTGCCACGCGGGGAGGGGGCGTTCTGTCCTGCGGGAGATATCTCTGTCCAGTCCGTCCCGTCCCATTCCCACATGTCGTTTACGTATTCGGGGACTCCACTCGCCGTTGTATGGCCGCCGAACAGGACAATGGTGCCGCGGTTTTGGTCGTAGACCATTGCGTGGTGCTCGCGGAGAGAGGGAGCGCTGGTGGGGTCCATGGCGTGCCAGTTGTTGCCATCCCACTCCCAGGTGTCGTCGAGCAAGATGGAGCCGTCCCGTCCACCGAAGAGCACTGTCCGTTCGCGCGAGGGGTCGTAGGCCATCGCGTGGTTTATGCGCCCGATGGGCTTGGCGGCGGGCTCTGCCTCCTGCCACTGAGTCCCGTCCCACAGCCATGTTTCGTCGGAAAAGAAGACGATCCCGGCGGGCTGGCTGGTGTCTTCTCCCGCCTTGATTATGTCATCGAGCATTCCGCCGAAGAGGACTACCTGCTCACGTTGCGCGTCGTAGGCCGCCGCGGCTCCTTCTCCGGGCCTGGGAGTTTCGCCTTCTCCCTCGTCTGCAAGGAACCACTCCGTGCCATCCCACTCCCAAGTGTCGCGCAGACCTCCGGTGGCTCGCTTCAGAAGAATGTCTCCGTTCAGCTGTCCGCTGCCGCCGAAGAGAACGGCGCGCTCCCGCGTCGAATCCCACACCATTACGTGGTTTCTCCGCGCTGAGGGGAAAAGCGGCGTCGTGTCCTCCCATTCGCTGCCGTCCCATTCCCAGAGCCGGTCCTTCTGCTCGGGCTGGGGCAGGAACCCTTTGAGCACGATTACATCGTCGTCCATGCCGGTGTAGAGCACGACCTTCTCGCGCTCACCGTCATAGGCCATGGCGCGGCCGGAGATTGTGGTGGGCGGCCCTTCGGCCTCGATTTCATGCCACTCGGTGCCGTCCCACTCCCAGACGCTCTGGTCGTGGTCGCGCTTTATGCCCGGATCGGTGAAGCCGCCTGCCAGGACAGTGCGCTCCCTTGCCTTGTCGTAGGCCATCGTGGCCGCGAAACGGGCGGACGGGCCTGTGGTGGCGACCTGGTGCCAGTCCGTGCCGTCCCATTCCCAGGTGTCCCCGACCGGGATGTCCCTGTCCTCTGATCCGCCAAAGAGGACGATCCGCTCGCGGGCGCTGTCATAGGCCATGGCCGCTCCCTCGCGGGGGGGCGGGCCGCCGGTGGCCACCTGCTCCCACTCGGTGCCGTCCCATTGCCATGTTTCCCCCACGGGTGGGATGCTTGTTGTCGAGGCTACATAGAGGACGGTGACCTCTCGCGCCTCGTCGTATGCCATGACGGGTTCCCCCTCGGGCACCGGGCCGTCGAGGGATGCCTCCTGCCATTCGGAGCCGTCCCATTCCCAGGTGCCGGTACTGGCTGCCCCCTTGATCACGTCTTCCCGGCCACTAAAGTACACCGTTCGCTCGCGGCCGCTGTCGTAGACCAGGGCAAAGGACCTGCTGGCCGGGGGACCGGTGGTGGCAGCCTGTTCCCACGCGGTGCCGGTCCATTCGTAGGTGTGCCCGGTGGCCGCGCCGCGTTCAGGCATTCCGTCGTAAAGCACGAGCCGGTCCCGCGCCTCATCGTACACCATGCCCGGGAAGGTGGAGAGGACCGAGGGCCCGGTGAGTTCCTTCCAGTAGAGCGGCAGCCCCGGGAAGCCCCCTTCGGGGAGGGCCTCCTGCGGGGCTGCGGAGGGCCCGGCGTGTGCCTGTCTCTCAGGGAAATGGCCTCCCCAGCCGAGGAGTATCGTCAGTAAAATCAGCGTGCTGCGGATCATGGCAAACTGTCTCATGATGCAATCTTCCCCTTTGGGTCCTCTTTTCTGCAGGCCGTGTGACCTCATTGGAACTTATTCCACGATAGGGACCTTGGTCTTCCATTGCCTGATGGTCAACGGGTTTTGTCGCTGCCGCGGTGGCTCCGGGCAGGCGTCTATACCAAGCATCCTGGCTTGGGGTTGCCCCGCCGGACGGATGTGCGTGCTCTTCCCTGGAGAGAGTCCGCCCACGGGAGAACGGAACCATGCGTTGCGCTGTAACGGGGGCATTCGGGTACTCGGGAAGGTACATCGCCGGGCGGCTGCTCGGGCGCGGCGACGAGGTGATCGCGCTGACGAACTCGGTCCGGCGCCAGAGTCCCTTCGGGGAGAAGGTGCGCCCCTGCCCGTTTCATTTCGACGAACCGGAACGGCTGGTCGAGACGCTTCGCGGCATCGAGGTTCTCGTCAATACGTACTGGGTGCGGTTCGATTACAAGACGTTCAGTCATGCCGATGCGGTGCGCAATACGCTGACGATGTTCGAGTGCGCCCGGCAGGCGGGCGTGCGCCGCGTCGTGCACGTGAGCATCACGAACCCGTCGAAAGACTCGGACCTCGGTTATTTTCGCGGGAAGGCGGAGCTGGAGGAGGCGCTCATGCGTTCCGGCCTGCAATACGCGATTGTGCGGCCGGCGGTGCTCTTCGGCGGGGAGGACATCCTGATCAACAACATCGCGTGGCTGCTGCGGAGGTTTCCGATGTTCGGCGTCTTCGGGGACGGGCGGTACAAGCTCCAGCCCATCCACGTGGCGGACCTGGCGGAGCTGGCCGAGCGGGAAACCGGCCGGGAGGAGAACGCCGTCATCGAGGCGATCGGGCCGGAGACATTTGAGTATAGACAGCTCGTGTCCACCCTTGGCGAAATAATCGGGAAGCGCCGGCCGGTCGTTTCCGTGCCGCCCTGGCTGGGCTATCTCGCGGGCAAGGGCATCGGCATGTTGAAAAACGACGTTGTGCTGACCCGCGACGAAATCACCGGGTTGATGAGGAACCTGCTCCACGTGGACGCGCCGCCCGCGGGGGAAACGAAGCTTACCGACTGGGCACGGGAGAACGCGGAGACGCTCGGTACCCGCTACGCCAGCGAACTCGCCCGCCGGCGCGACAGGGAAAAGCCGTACCGGTTTACATAGTCTCTTTGCGTCCAGACACCCGGCCGGTCAGCAGCCCGCGCCCTGCCCCCAGTGTTCGAGCAGGTTGACGAAATCGTCGAACCCGAGCGGCTCACCGTCGATCTCCTCGCCCCAGTGCTCGAGCAGGAAGACGAAATCGTCGAAGCTGGTGCATCCGGTGCCAGTGAAATCGCCCACAGCGCGGTCGTCGGGGTGAATCTCATACTCCGGCCCATACTGCCACGTATCGGAAAGCCGTGTGCCCTCCGCCGACCCGCCGAAGAGCAGCACACGGCCGCGTGTCCCGTCGAAAGCCATCGCCGGATTAATGAGTGTCGCGGGGCGCGTGAAGGACGTCTCGATATCATTCCACTGCGAACCGTCCCACTCCCATGTTTTCGGATCCTCTTCCAGACCTCCGGCCATGACCACCCGCTCGCGCAGGGGGTCGTAGGCCATTGCGTGTGCGCTCCGCCCGTCTGGTCCGGTGGAAGCGGCCGGGTGCCATTGAACACCGTCCCACTCCCAGGTATCCACAAGTGACTCGAACGACCCGCCGAGTTGCCCAAAGCCCCCGAAAAGCACCACCCGCTCGCGGGCACCATCCCATGCCATGGCGTGACCGCTGCGGGGGATGGGGCCGCCGGTGGCCGCCTGGTTCCACTCGGTTCCGTCCCAGACCCACGTGTCGCCGAGGCGCGTGCTGCCGTCATTTCCGCCGAAGAGCACCACCTGCTGGCGGACGCTGTCATACGCCATGGCATGGTTGTTCCGCGGGGAGGGACCGATCGCATTCTTAATCGTCCACTCGTTGCCGTCCCATTCCCAAGTGTCACCGGCCCTGCCAGCCAACGTGAAGCCGCCGAAGAGCACCGTGCGCTCGCGGTCGTTATGGTATGCCATGGCGTGGCCTGTGCGGGAAGGTGGCCCGCCGGCAGACGCTGCCGGATGCCATGCCTCCCCGTCCCACTCCCACGTGTCGCCGAGGTTGCTCTGGAAGTCGAACCCTCCGAAACCTCCGTAGAGGACCACGCGTTCGCGGGCGCTGTCCCAGACCATTTCGTGGAATTCCCGGGGCGGAGGAATCTCCGGGAACACCTCCTCCCAATCGGTGCCGTCCCATGCCCATTTGTCGTCCGAGATGTCCTCCTCGCCGCTTCCGGCGAAGAGGAGGACTTGCTCGCGCGCCTCGTCGTACACCATGTTGTGCCATCTGCGCGCGGCGGGTCCCTGCTCGCTGGTTTTCGTCCAGCTTGTTCCATCGTATTCCCAGGTATCAGCGAGGCGCTCCGAGCCGTCCCAGCCGCCGAAGAGCACCACTCGTTCACGCTCGCTGTCGTACGCCAGGCCAAAACCGCTGCGCGCCTCGGGGCCGATGGCTATTACCTGTTCCCATTGTACGCCGTCCCACTCCCATACCTCATCCGACCAACCGGTGGAGTCTGCGCCTCCGAAGAGCACCACACGCTGGCGGGCACTGTCGTAGGTCATGGAAAAATCGGTGCGGCCGGAGGGACCTTCCACGTCCATCTCCTCCCACTGCGTGCCGTCCCACTCCCACGTGTCGTCAAGACGAGTGAGTGAGCCGTCTTCCCGCGTGCTGCCGCCGAAGAGGACAGTGCGCTCGCGCGCCTCGTCGTAGGCCATGGCGTGCGCGTTGCGCGGAGGGGGTCCGCCGGACGCGGCCTGCCCCCACCCCGTTCCGTCCCACTCCCACGTGTCGCCGGCTTGCTCGCCCCCCAGCATGCCGCCGAAAAGGACCACGCGGCCGCGGGCGCTGTCGAACACCATCTGGGAACTGGAACGTTGGCCTGGGCCGCCGATGGCAACGCGCTCCCAGCGCGTCCCGTCCCACTCCCAAGTCTGGCCGCCGGCCCCCGAGCCGCCGAAAAGCACCACGCGTTCGCGGGTAGTGTCATAAGCCATCGAATGGTTCCAGCGGGCCGAGGGAATGACCTCAATCCCCTGCCAGACAAGGTCCGGCTCCTCGTTTGTTCCGGCTGAAGTGCTGGCTCCGTTGCCGAGACCCAACATGAGTAAAATCAACGAACAAAAGGCGATGCGTGGCTTGCCCATGATGCCATCCTGCCCTTGTGGGGGTTACCCCGGTGAAGGGGATAGAACCTTGGTAGGAGGTCGGGTGCGGAATAGTCAACCCGTTCCCGAAGGGCGTGTCGGAGGTTGGAGAAAACCCGGAAGTTCGGAGAGGTCAGCGGTGGTGTTGCTCGAACAGGTCCGGCTGGCCGGGCCGGCGGGTGGTGGCAGAGGAGCGCCGTGGTTTTTTCCGTGGCGGCGGGTCCGTCTCGTCGAGTGTCACTCCCGCGGGCCAGAGCACCGTGTTCGCGGCGCGGCGGAGCAGGCGTATATACGCGCGGGGGTCTGGAGAGGTGTCCGCGTCCGCCAGCGCCGTCAATCGCACGCGGCGCGAGCGGTCCCGGTCTCCAGCGGACGTCAGGATATACGAGAGCGTTTCCCCGGCGTGGAGGTTCAGGCCCGCCTGGGCGGCCTGGCGGGCGGCAAGAGACTGCGCGCCGTGTCCCGTGTAGTCCTCTGGGTCCTGGGAGAGCGATTGCCGGATGACGAGCTGCTCCATCGGCACCTCGCCCTCGCGGAGCTGGCGTTCCCACTCCTCTATTTTCGCGAGGAAGTCCGGCACCATTGTGCGGTATCCCGCCGCGTCCGGCGCCGTGGCGGCGTGCTCCAGCAGGGCAAGCTGCGCCGATTTAATATAGACGGGATAGTCGCTCCGCCGGCACTCGATGCCGCGGTACTTGAGCGTGCCGTCCCGGAAGGCGCCGAAATAGCGCGTCGGCACGGGCCGGTCCGGCACCTGGCGCGAGGGCAGGAAGGCGAGCCATTTGTAGATACCCTCCAGTGCGATCGGCAGGTCCGTTTCGCTGGCGATTTCCTCACTCAGTGCGGGAATCTCCTCCTCCCGGAAATCCGGCTTCACGATCCACACGCAGTCCACGTTGGAGTGAAGCATGTGCCAGCCGCGTGCCTCGCAGATTTCGCGCGTCCGGAGGATCATTTCGCGCGACCAGGCGGAGACCGCCTCGTGGGCCTCGATGCGGCCGAAGCGTGCGTTGCGGTAGCCGAGATAGCCAAAGCAGCAGACGAGCATCCACTTGAGCGCGTCCTGCCGGGCGTGGAAGCGGCCGTAGGCGCCCTTGTCGCCTGTGCGGGCCGCCTCCGCACGGAGCGCCTTGTAGTGCACCCGCTTTTCAATGATGGGCCGGAGGGCGCGCGAGACGAGTCCCGCCCGCCGCTCGCAAATCGTATAGCCGATTTCCGGCACGCGTTCGTTCCGGCAGCACGGACAGTTCACCGTCTCGGGCGAGACGTTGAACCGCGACATGATGCTCGGGTACATGGCGACGAAGTCCAGCTCCACCACGTTCTCGTAAAAGCCCGTCTCCGGCGCATAGACAAGACCGCCGCGGTCGGACTTGAGCAGTTGGCGGGCGCTCTTCCATGCCTCCGGGGCGGTTTTCTTCCATGGAATCAGGATGCCCTCGCGCCAGGCCATGCCGAGCTGGATGGAGGAAATACCCGTGCCGATGCTGCGGCGGGCGATGCGCTGGACGGGAATGCGCGCCAGCCGCGCCACCTCGAAAAGCCCCTCCATTCCATCGTGCGCCAGCGTGAAGGAATTCTTCCGGTCGAGATGCCAGCGTCCGAAAAGCGGATACTCCGGCGCCTGATAGAGAATCCGCCCGTAGGAGAAGAAGGACCGCCCGTCCGTTCTCACTTCTCGCGGCTGCGGCAGCGGGTCGCGGTCCGGGCGGAAGGGGAACTTCGTGCGCTCCGCCAGCGCGAAAAGCACCGGGAAGAGGAACGAATCGCCGCCGCTGGTCAGGATGACGTCCGGGTCCAGCTCGTCGAGTGCGCGCTGGAGTCCGCCGAGCATCTCGCCTGGCTCGTCCCAGGTCACCGTGCGGCCCTCGTGTGCAAGGGTCAGCGACCGCAGGCGCGGCCGGCTGCCAAGAAGCGACCCCTCACCGGACAGCTCCGCCGTGCGGAGTGGCGGCGCGGCGTAGTCCACCGCCCAGCGGCCGTCCTCCGGCGCGAGCGAGAGCAGCCGGCCGGCCTCGTGCTCCACCCGGCAGCGCATGAGCGGATAGACGTCGCGCTCGAAGCAGTAGCACTGCTCCGGCAGCAGGTCCGCATTGTACCATGCCACGCGGGGGAAGCGCTCCGCATGGCGGGGGAGGGTGCGGGTCCAGCTTTCCGCGCGGAGCACTCGTATAGACGCAACGGGGCGGGGCCGGCCGGTCCAGAAATCGGTCCGCTCCGTCCAGCCCTCCGGTGCTGCATCGCCCCGGCGCCCGAGTTCGCGCAGGCAGGCCGCGGCATCCTCCGCCGGGCCGCCGAGGAAGGCGCGTGGCTCGAACGGGTCCACGAGACGCAGCCGCCCGCCCCCTTCCTCCGCGAACCACAGCACCATCTCATTCCCGCGGGCGTATAGATCAAACAGCCAGCCGGTGGTGGTACTCACGGCGGCCGGTCCCCGTCCGCGGCGCGCAGCTCCTCCACCTCGCTGCGCAGGCGCTCCAGTTCAAGCTCCTGCTCAAGGAGGATCGCCATCAGCACCGCATCGAATGGAATCGGGCGGGCTGCGTTCGCCGCCTCGGCCGTGTGCCGGCGCGCCTTGGTGAACAGGCGGTCGAAGGCCGTCTTCTGCTCCGCCCTCAGCGCCCGGCGGAAGGGCCTCCAGGAGTCGATCTCCTCCTGCAAGAAGGTGTTGAATGTCGGTACTGTCCGTCCCATTGCCGTATCCTTCGATGGTGAACTCGCCCTTGGCGGTGCCCGGGCGGACCGCACTCCGTACCGTGCCGAACTCCAGCATCGGTCTCCAGAAGCGCTCGCGCGGCGGAGGGCGCTCGTAGGTCACGAGCAGCCGCGTGTCGGTGCGCTCCAGCCCCCGCAGCCGTGCCATCACTGCCGCCAGCACCCGCCCGCGCTCGGCGGCGCGCAACGTCTCCTCGCGGAAAAGGTGGTCCAGCCCGAGCATCGCCACGACCGGCCCACTCGCCTCCCCGCCGCGCGGGGGGAGCATTTCCTCCACGACGGCCTGTAGCTGGTGGATCGTGAACGTCCGCGTCACGAAAACGCGGTCCAGGATACGCTCACCGGAAAGCCCGCGCACGCGGGCCGCCTGGCTGAAGGCGTAGGGGTCGAAGACGTTCGCCCCGTCCACGCAGTAAAGCTCGCGCTCGTGGAGGAACGCCCGCGCCAGCCCGCCAAGCACCGCCGAGGCCGCCCGGCGCGGCATTTCGAGCGACAGGGAGCTTCCCGCTGGCGGGGCGCTGGTGGCGGCGTCGCGGAGGCTGCTTGGCCGTTGGGGGAGAGGATGTGGGCTCGCGCTGCTCATGGGCGAAATAAAAGCGAAACAAGCCGCGCGTGTCAACAGCATATCCCACATTCCGCCGCCCAAGCCAGGGCGTTTCCGTTCTCGACTATCCCCATCCCCTGGTTCGATGGCCACAGACTTTGGTGTTATCCGCAGATTCCGCAGATTCTCACAGATTCAGCCTCCCTTGGCACACGGCACCAGGCATCAACCCCCATCGGCGTGAATCGGTGAAATCGGCGGATGATTCCCTACGGCCGCAGCCCACCACGTGGTCGAGCAGCGGAACGAAAGCCCCCCGCCCTCCGGGCAGAAAATCAATCGGTGCCCTTGACTTACGTCCGCCCCCGCGGTCTCTGGGCGCGACACTGCGACGCGAGCCTCTCTCCACCAACATGAGTCACCCTCCCTCCTGGATACCCGAAGCCGAGCGGCAGAGTGGCAATCTTGTCTATTACACCGGCGATGACCTGCGGTTTGTCTGGGGAAATGCGCTCTTCGACCGGTTCGCCGCGGAAAACGGCGCGGAGGGAATGGGAGAGGCGCTGCGTGGGCGGGTGCTGACCGATGGCTTCTCGGGAAGTCATCGCTGCCGTTGGCAGGCCATCTACGCGAAGATACTCTCCGGCACGCTTGCCTCCTACTGCGAACGGTTCGCCTGTCCCTCTCCGCGTGTCCGCCGGGAGCTGTTCATGCAGGTGGAACCGGTCTGGCACGAAGGGAAGCGGTATCTCCGGCACGAGACGATTCCGATTTCGGAGAAGCCGGGCCGGAGCGGCGAAAAGACATCAGTGAGGACGCAGGACGGCCGCAGCGATGGGATCGAGTTCTCCGGCTTTCTCCGTTCGCTGAAGCCGGAATCGGGAGACGCCTATTGGACGAGGGCGCTGGAGGATGGCCGGACGGCACTGCTCGTAGCCGACGCGATGGGCTCGGGTCCGGCCGCTGCGCGTGCAACCGAGTGCCTGCTGGACGTGCTCGCCTCCCTGCCTCTCGTGGACCTGCAGCAAGCCGTCACCACCGCAAACCGCGAGTTCATGAACCGCATGGGGGGAATTCCCGGGGAGACACCCTTCGTGACCGGAATCCTCATGACAGTGGATCCACCGGCGACGCGGCTGGACGTGGTCTGCTTCGGTCACCATGGGCTGATCTTCACCCCCGGCGGGCCGGTCGAGGTAAGTGGCGGCCTGCCGATCGGCGTCCTGGAGGACAACGAGGAGTGGGCTCCGGCCAGGCTGGAGTTGGGCACACTGGGCCTGCGCGGACTCGCCTATACCGATGGCATCGTCGAGCAGTTCGACTCCTCCGGCATGATGTACGGCACGCAGAGCCTGGAGCAGAATTTCCACCTCACTGCCCGCCTTCCGCTCTCTCAAACCCTCTCTGCCCTTGTCCTCAGCCTCGACGACTGGCGCGGCGATGCCATGATCAAGGATGACCAGACGCTTCTCGGCTTTGAGCTGTTGTCCTGAGGCGAACCCCCGGCAACGCCTGCCCGCCGGCTCCAAACGCAAAATGCCCACTTGACACCTAACACCCCGCGGCGGCGGATTCTGCCAAGATATCCGTACTCCGAAAGGACACAAACCCATGAAACACCTCACCCGCCGGGCTGTTGCCGGCACTGCCGCTCTGGCGCTTGGAGGATTCCTTGCCGCCGGTTGCGCCCATATTCCCGAGGACCTGGAGGGCACCGCCGCGGACCTTCGCGCCGAGGCGGCTCCGGGCCAGCAGGAGGCGGCCCAGCCAGCCCCCGCCGCTCCACAGCAGCAGCCCGCTGAGGAGGCGGAGACCTATCCGGACGTGACGAGCCCCGTCCGCGTCACTCTCGACGGTGTGCCCGAACTCGCCGTCGACCAGTGGGGCAACTACTGGAACACCGAGCGGCCGGTCTCCGCCGATCCCGAGTTCGTCCTGACGATGTCTCCCGAGCTGGGCGATTTCGAAATGCTCATTATCAACGTTCACGAAACAGACGACGAGGGAGTGGAGGCCGGCCGTAGCTGGGCCATCACGGACTTCGGCGGCGAGCGGGTCCTTGCTCCGGACCGGACGGTCAACCTTGCCACCCCCGAAGGTGCTTCGATCATAGCTCCGGACGGTGGGGGGCTGGGCCGGGTGCCGCTTGAGTCCGGCGAGACCTACGTCGTGCTCTTCGTCGTCCGCGGCAGCGAAGACAGCCACACCCACAAGGTGCGCTTCACCGTGCGTTGAGGGCCCATGGGGGAGAGCTTGCGGGGGGCATCCTCTGCGGGCGGTGCCTGGCTGGTCCCGCCGGAAGGCTTGCGGAGGCTGCATGTTGGCGTTGCCGCGGGGAGCCCCCGTGCGCATAACCCGGCATGGGGGCCCGCCCTCAGGAGGCCGATCGCGGAGGTTTACCGATGAGCAAGCACCCTGGTATCACGATAGAAGCTGGCAAGCGCGGCGGCCAGCCCACCGTCCGCGGGCTGCGGATTACCGTGGCGGACGTGCTCGGATGGCTGGCCGCCGGCATGACGGAAGCCGAAATCCTGGAAGAGTACCCCGAACTGACCCGCGAGGACATCCGCGCCTGCCTGGCGTTTGCTGCCGATCGCGAACGCCGTTCCATAACGATTGCGTGAAATGACGGCGCGGCTACTCTTCGACGAGAATCTCAGCGTGAGACTTGTCGAGCGTCTCAAGGACGTTTTTCCTGACTCCGCACACGTCATGGAGTTGGGGCTTGCTCAATCGCTGGACTCCGATTTTGCCGACATGGCAGCGGTCCTTGGAGCACCCCCCAAGGTGCTATGGCTGAGATGCGGAAACAAGGCGACTTCTATTGTCGAAGAGCTGCTTCGACGACATGCTGAGTCTGTGCGTTCCTTTGCCGAGGACCCGGAGGCGCTCTGTCTTGAGCTCTACGCGTGATGGAGGCGGGGGGCGAAGGTCTCACCCCGTCTTTCCTCCGTGTCTTCGTGTCTCAGTGGTTCAGTATGCATCTATATGGCACTGTCTATCCAGTTGGGCGGTGAGGGCATCTGGCAGACAAGGTCCCCGCGTGCCGCCGTCCGCTGCCTTGCCACCTCCTGAGGCCCCAGCGTCCCTCCGGGCCGCGCACCAGGGGACTCACGGTAAGTCCGGGACTTCAATGCCACCCGCGGCAGTGAGGACAGCCACACCCACAAGGTGCGCTTCACCGTGCGTTGAGGACGGGAACGAGCGGCCAGCGGCCACAGCGCGCCAAAAAGGGTGCATCGGCGAGCGGCCGGACGGACTGGCCGCCACGGTTCCGTTTGCCCTCCGGCCACCGGTGCAGGCAAACGCTCCCCACCTGCCGGAGAGTAACCCCAGTTTTCCATGACCGAAGAGAAGAAAACGCCGGAAGACGAGGAACAAACATCCCCGCCGACACCCTCCGAGCGGCTGTCGTTCTGGCCCGTCAGCCTTGGCCTGTTCGTTTTCTGGCTCGTGGCGGACCAGTTGACCAAGTTGTGGGCCATCGCGGCGCTGCGGCCGGAATGGTGGGGGAGCGAGTTCGTCACGCGCGAGCAATGGGAGGCCATGCGCGTCATCGAGATCATCCCCGGCTTCCTGCAACTGCGCTACGCGGAGAATCCCGGCGCGGCGTTCTCGCTGCTGGACGGGCACACGGGGCTGCTCACTGCCGTGAGTGTCGTCGCCTCCCTGGCCCTCATGATATACTGGTGGTTTCTGCCGCCAGCGGAAAAGTGGGCGCGCGGCGCCGTGGCGCTCATTCTGTCCGGCGCAGTGGGGAACCTCATAGACAGGGCCGGGCGCGGCGCAGTCGTGGACTTTATAGATGCCTATATCGGGCAGTACCACTGGCCGACGTTCAACGTCGCGGATTCGTGCATCGTCGTCGGTGCGGCGATCCTCGCCATCCGGTTCATCCAAGGCAAAATATAGACGGCGGAGGAGCGCCTCCGGCCCGGGATTACCGGTCCGCGGCCGGTTCCGCGGGCAGGTCTGTGTAGACTGAAAAGAACCGCGCCTTGTACCCCTCCCATTTCCCGGCCGCAAGCGCCTCGTGCATCTCCTCGCACTGGCGGAGCAGCACCCGCAGGTTGTGCAGCGTGCACAGCGTTCCCCCAAGGTGCTCTCCGCACTGCTGCAGATGATGCAGGTAGCCGCGCGAGAAGCCGCCCACGCACGCCGGGCAGTCGCACCCCTCCTGAATTGGCAGCGGGTCTTCCCTGAAGCGGCTGTTGCGCAGGTTCAGGACTCCACCGGGGACGAACACTCGGGCGTGGCGCGCGTTGCGCGTCGGCAGAACGCAGTCGAACATATCCGCCCCACGGTCCACCGCCCAGACAAGGTCCTCCGGCGTGCCTATGCCCATCATGTAGCGCGGCCGGTCCTCCGGCAGCTCGGCCACCGACGCCTCCAGCATTCGATACGTCAGCGCCCGCTCTTCCCCCACCGAAAGCCCCCCCACGGCGTAGGCCGCCGTGTGCGGTGCCAGGGCCACCGTCCGGCGCGCCGACTCCCCCCGCAGGGCGCTGTCCATCCCGCCCTGCACGATCGGCAGCAGGCTCTGGTGCGGTTGCATTTCGACCGACAGACAACGCTCCAGCCAGCGCAGAGTGCGCTCGGTGCTTTCGCGCAGTGCGCTGCCTTCCATCTCCGCCGGAGGGCACTCGTCGAAGGCCATGGCGAAGTCGGGTCCGAGCGCCCGCTGGATTTCCATCGCCTTCTCGGGAGAGAGAAAACACTTCGCCCCGTCCACAGGGGAGCGGAATGCCACGCCCTCTTCGGTAAGTGAACGTATATCCGTGAGCGAAAATACCTGATAGCCGCCCGAGTCCGTCAGGATCGGCCCGTCATAACGCATGAACCCGTGCAGGCCGCCGAGCCGCTCCACTGTCTCCTCCCCCGGCCGCAGGTGCAGGTGAAACGTGTTGGCGAGAATGATCTGTGAGCCAATGGAGCGCAGTTGCGAGGGAAGTACACCTTTCACCGCCGCGCGTGTCCCCACGGGCATGAAACACGGCGTGCGCACGGTGCCGCGGCCGGTCTGCCACTCGCCGGCGCGGGCCTGCCCGCAGGCGGCGCGGATGTGAAACTGGGGTCTGGTCATGGTTTCCATGTACTCCCGGTGTGCTGGGTAGGTGCCCGGCCCCGGCGGGGCCATCGAAAACCCCTTGCGCGGCACGCTTTACCTGCATAGGGGGGAAACATGTGTTTGTGAAGCCGGAGCGAACTGGATGGACCGGGGTTTGGAAATGAAGGTGTTGATAGTGGACGACGACCCTGGCGTTGGCCTGCTCCTCGATACGCTGGTGCGTGACTCGGGGCACGAGCCGCTTCGGGCCACAGACGGGGAGGAGGGATTCCGCGTTTTCCGGGCCGAATCGCCGGACCTCGTCCTCTCTGATATCTCCATGCCCCGGCACGACGGGCTCCACCTTCTCGAGCAGGTGCGCAGCGTCGACAGCGAGGCGGTCTTCGTCGTCATGACCGGCATCGGTTCCGAGCAACTCGCCACAAGGGCGCTCGAACTGCGTGCCAACAACTACCTCCGCAAGCCCGTGGAGCTGAAGGTCCTCCGCGGCCTGCTGGACAAGTACGCCCGCCTTCAGGAGCGCCGGCGCATAAGCGAGGAGGTAAAGCGCCTGGCCGTCGAGAAGGAAATCCGGATCGAACTGCCCAACCGGCTGGAGCTTATCCCCGAGGTCGTGAGTCTGCTGCTGTCGGAGGTTGCCCACCTGTTCCGGCGGGAGGAGTTGCTCGATCTGCAGCTTGGTCTATACGAGCTGATCGTCAACGCGGTGGAGCATGGCAACCTCGGGATCGGGTTTGAGGAAAAACGTTCCCTGCTCGCGGTCTCCCCGCAGGAGTGGACCTCCAGCATCGAACGGCGCGCGAAGGAGGAGCGCTACCGCACCCGCAAGGTCCGGGTGGGTTTCAGGCAGGAAGACGGGCGGTGTGAATGGGTGATAGAGGACATGGGCGAGGGGTTCGACCCCGAGGCCGTCCCGGCCTGTTTTGGCGAGGGGATCGAGGAGCTTTCCGGGCGCGGGATTTTCCTCGCCCAGCTTCAGTTCGACGAACTCGAATTTCTGGACAAGGGGAACCGCGTCCGGGCGGTGAAATATACTTCGCCTGCAAACCCGCAAGCCTGACCGCCTTCGTCTATACGGTCCTGGTTCACCCGCCGCGAGCCCCCGCGCAGCTCCCGCGGCAAATTCCATCACGCACGGCAGCGGCGATATGACGAGAAAACACCTCGCGGATATACACGTGCCCCCCGTGGGAACAATTCTGCCGGAGGAGGTGGGCCGCTTTCTGGGCGCTCTTCCGGTGGAGGGCCGCGGCGAGGTGCGGGAGATCGGCCGCTCGCGCGAAGGCAGGCCGCTCCACGCGCTCCGTCTCGGCAGCGGCGCGGTTCGTGTCTCCATCGTGGCGGGAGCCCATGCGGACGAGCCCGGCGGGCCGCTCGGGGCGCTCGCGCTTGCCCAGTGGCTCCTTGAACCCGCACAGGCCGATTTGCTGGAGCATACCTCCTGGGCCATCTGCCCCAACGTCAATCCGGATGGGACGGTCCGCAATGAAGCCTGGCTCGACGTGCTGCCCCGGCTCGAAGAGTACGCCCTGCACGCCGCGCGCGAACTGCCCGGCGATGATGTGGAGTTCAACTATCCCCCCGCCGGTCCTGAAGGGCAGGAACCTCGGCCGGAAAACCGCGCGGTGGCCCGTTTCCTGGAGGGCTTTGGCCCTGTCAGCCTGCACGCGTCACTCCATGGCATGGCTTTCGGCTTCGGGGCCTGGTGGCTGATCGAGGAGAGCTGGGTGGACCGCACGGCGCCACTCCGTCGCCGCCTGCGCCGGCTGTTCGAGCAGGCCGGCTGGGGGCTCCACGACATGGACCGCCGCGGCGAGAAGGGTTTCCACCGTATCGAGGAGGGCTTCTGCACCACGCCCTCCGCCCGTGCCATGCGCGAGCATTTCCAATCCACGGGCGAGCCGGAGACCGCGGCACTTTTCCTCCCATCGAGCATGGAGTTCGCCCAAAGCCTCGGCGGCGATCCGCTCTGCATGGTGAGCGAGCTGCCGATTTTCCTGATCGACCGCAAGGACGCGGACCCAACCGCTGCGTGGGAGGAGTTCCGCGCCGCCTCGCGTGCCGCGCGCGAGCAGCTCATCATGTCCGGCGACGATGCAGCGCTGCGGGAGGCCGCCCGCCGCTGGAACCCGCGGCCTGTGGCCCTGGACCACCACGCACGAACGCTTGTTGCCGGCGTGGCCGAAGCGGCGAAATTCTTGCTCCCGCGCTGATCCGGCCGTTTCCTCGCCGAAACGGGACACCACACACCGGAGTGGATAGTCAGTGAACGAGAAAAACGTGCAGGACTGTACCCCCGAAGAACTCAAGGAGCGCTTGGACAACGGCGACCGGCCCGTGCTGCTCGACGTGCGCGAGGACGACGAAGTCGCCATCTGTGCGCTGCCCGGCGCCGTTCATGTCCCGATGGGGGACGTCCCCTCCCGCCTTACCGAACTTGAAAAACATGCAGAGGACGAGGTCGTGGTCTATTGCCACCACGGAATCCGTTCCGCCTCGGTGCGCGATTTCCTGCGCAAACACGGCTTCGAGCACGTCCGGAACCTGAGCGGCGGCATCGAGGCGTACTCCGTCCGCTGCGACCCGCAGGTCCCCCGTTACTGAATCACCATTGAAGCCACCCTCCTGGAGAGACGCATGACATCCACCCACGCCCCGGCGCACACCCACGAGCACAGCCACACGCACGAACCCGTTCCGCAATCCAGACGGGTTACGATTCTTTACGTGGATCCGGTGGCGGGTGCCTCGGGGGATATGTTCCTCGGGGCGCTTGTGGACCTCGGGGTGGACTTCGAGGAGCTTCGCGAAGGACTCAGGGCGCTCCGCGTGCCGGGCTTCGACTTGCGGCAGCACGCCACAAAGCGCCACACGATCGCCGCCACGAAGGTGGATGTCGTGGTGGAGGATGTGGAACATCCGCACCGCCATGTGGGGGATTTGCTGGCGATTGTGGAGGCGGCGGACCTGCCCGGCCGCGTCAAGGAACGGAGCCGGCGCGTGCTGACGCTGCTGGCCGAAGCGGAATCGCGCGCCCACCGCATGTCCGTGGAAAAGGTCCACCTGCACGAGGTGGGCGGGCTGGACTGCCTTGTGGACGTGGTGGGGACGTGCCTCGGGCTGGAACTGCTGGGCATGGACCGTCTATACAGCGGCCCGGCGGCGCTCGGCACGGGCCATGTCTCCTGCGCGCACGGCCGGATGCCCGTGCCGGCGCCGGGCACGCTCGCCATTTTGCACGGCTTCCCTGTCCGCAAGACCACCTTCGAGGGCGAGATGACCACCCCTACCGGGGCGGCGCTTCTGGCAGGATTGTGCACCGGCGTGCTGACGCCGTTTACGATGATTCCGAAGCGGACCGGTTACGGCGCCGGCACAAAGGACAAGCAGGCGCTCGCGAACATGCTCCGCATCGTGGTGGCGGAAACGGAAACGCGGTTTCTACCTGCTGAGGAGCAGGCGGGGCACTCCCAACACCACCATCATCACCATCACTGACCCCTGTCTATACCCGCCGGAGCGGGGTAGGGGGGCATCTGTCCGCCCTGGGCGATTGTCAGGTGCTGCTGGGCTGTGTGGCGGATGCCGGCGCCCGGGTCTATCTGTGCAGCGGCGGACAGGTGCACCAGCGCCGAGGTGCGGTCGCCCCCGCGGTGAAGCGCCGCGCCGAGGTAGTAGTGTGCCTGCGCATCGTTCGGCACGACGGCCACGTAGTCTATCAGCGCGTCGGCCGCCTCGCGGTACGCGGCCAGATGGTACAGCGCCATGCCGCGGGTGAGGTCCACCGTGTACTCCTCGTCGCGCCAGATGGTCTGGGGCGGGCGGAGCCGGTGGGCGCGGCTGGCAAGGGCGAGCGCCGCCAGGTACTCCTCCTGGCCGAGCAGCCTCACTGCTTCGGCCGCATCGCGCACGCTCTGGCGTTCGTCGCCGGGAGCCCTGTGGCGGGGCCGGTAAACGTCCTCGGGGCGGAATTCGCTCCGCCGGTGCGCCAGGTCCCAGGCGTTGAACAGCGGCTCCATCGCCTCTTCCCAGGGGACGCGTCCATGGTAACGCACCACGTCCCCCAGCCCGAGCGCGCCATTGGTCGGGTCGTATATTTTCCACCGTGGATCGTCGCCCGTCTGGGCGAAACGTGCCAAGGGGTGCGCCGGTGGCCCGTCCATCGGGACACCCGGCAGGCCGAGTTCCTTCACCCCGGACTGCCCGACGCTGGCGAGCAGTACCCCGCGGTCGCGCACGGCCACCCAGCGCATCGGATTGCGCGCGGGGTGGAACGGGTCCCGCGGAGCCCGGAGGTCCTCCATGGAGGTGCCCTCCTGAATTCGGCCCTGCGCGTCTGCGTAGGGGAGTACGGTTTCCCCGTCCAGCTCGGGATAACGGCCGTGCCGCTCGTAGTATTCGTCTATCAGGGGCACGAGCCGCTCCATTGCCTCATCTATCGTGCGGTACATGTCGGCTGTCTGGGCGGCGCGGCGGGCCTCCAGTTGATCGTAGCGGACTTCCTGCACGATTGGAAGATAGATTGGCAGAAGCGCCAGGTTCAGTGCCATGAACGCCGCCACGCGTCCGCTGACCGGGTGCTGTTCCGGCGGGGCGAACATGGCCACGACGAAAAGAAAGCCAACGATCGCAATCGGGATGAAGGAGAGCACTTCCAGGCCGGCGAAGTAGAAGATAACCGAGAAGCAGGCGATGGCGAAGGCAAGAGTCGGGGAGTTGGAAGACATCTCGGGCCGGTGGTCACTCCTGGGGAATTGGATCCAGCAGCGGCAGAATACACGCTTCGAGGCGATGAAGTTCCGGAGGGGCGCTGCTGTCAAGCGGACGATGAGTCCAAACCTGCCGTGCCGCTGCTCCCGCCCCCAGGTTGAACGTGTGGCGGGTGCGCGCTTCGGGTGTGGCCACCTCCACCGAATGCACGGTTTCTTCCCCGGCGGCCAGCGCCGGCAGGTGCCAGTTCCGCGCCTCTGTCAGTTCCAGGGTGGCCATGGCATAGTATTCCCGCGCGGGCGGGTGTTCGGCCTCCCAGTCCGCCAGGAGCGCCGGGAAATCCGCACCTGCCACCGGGTTCATCTCCCGGCAGAAGGGCTCCGCCGCAAGCCACGAGGTCACCTCCGGCGCCGGTCCCATCGAAATGACGGAGAGGACCATCGGCTCCTCCGGCAGGCCGCCGCCCTTGCCCCAGAGAATCTCGTGCCGGCCGCGGGAGTGCCGGTACACGGCCCATTTGGCCTGGTCCCAAGGAAGAATCTTCGCCCCGGGGGCATTGCGCTGGAGGGGTCCCTGCGTATAGACGGCGAAGTCCATGTCCTCATGCACGGCAAGGTGTGGCCGGTCCGGGTGGCGGTCCGATGCGGCGGTGAGCGCCTCCGCAATCCGGTGTGTGGCCTGCCCGGCGTCCCGCCACGCGAAATCGTACCGTGTATAGCTGTGTAGTGACAAAAGCACGAAGGCCCCCGCCGCGCCCAGCACGAACGAGGCTCCCCGGACGTCCGACCCCGCACGGACCACGCCCGCAAGCGACACTGCCAGCGCCAGCCCGGAGATATACAGCAGCCGGCCCTCCTCCACCATGTGCAGGGGGATATAGACGATGGGTACGGCCGCGAGCAGCCAGATGGCCGCTCCGCCGGCCGCCGCTCGCCAGCCGGTCCTGCCTCCCGCCGCCGCCGCCCACACTGCTGCCAACGCCAGCGCCCCCCACGCCACGGCCTGCGGCGCCCCCGCGAGCCAGAACGAGTGCCGCACGTATGAGCGCAGCCACCGCACGCTGTCGCCCAGTGGCCGCTGTGCGATCTGGTCGCCGTAGCCTCCCAGCCCTCCGAGGAAATACCAGCGCCAGCCGAAGACCAATACCGCCCCGGCGGCGCACGCTGCCAGCCCCCCCCACCAGTCCAGCCGTTTCTGCTCCCCTCCGCGCGGGAAGAACAGGAGCAACGCCCCCACGAACAGCGGCGCGAAAAAACCGCTCTCCTTGGACAGGCACGCCAGCACGGTCGTGATGAAGACGGCAGGATAGCGCCACCGTGCCCTCCAGGGCGCCACCGCCGCGTGCATGGCCAGCAGCAGGAAGAACGTCGCGAGCAGGTCCGTCCGGCCGCTCACCCAGCCGACCGCTCCCGCCCCCGGAGGGTACCAGAGGAACGCCAGCGTTCCGCCTCCCGCGGCAACGAGGCTCCCCGGGCCCAGCCATCTCAGCAGCAGCATCAGAAGCAGGAACCCGTTCGTGCCGTGGATCAGCCGGTTTGTGAGGTGGTAGCCCCAGGGCTGGTCCAGGCCGAAAACCCAGTCGTTGGCCAGGTGCACCATCCGCGGGATCGGGCGCAGCCATCCTCCTTGGCCGCGGGCCCCGGTCAGCCAATCGCCGGTGAAGGCTTCCGCGATGGAGCACACGCCCTCGCCGCCCGGGATTTCGCCGTAGCCGGCGAACCAGTAGTCGTCCGAGGTGAAGTGATAGCCCCTTGGAGCGAAAAGAAAGGGAAGCGCCCCCACCAGCACGCTGGCGGCAAGCAACACCCACAGGGGGACGGGCGCTCTCATGGCCTCGGGCCGTGCACAGGTTGGCATCTCCTCAGGCGGGGGACATCGCAATTGACACCTGTTCCCTCCAGCCCGCAATTCATTCCCCGGCCCAAGCGGCCGCAACGTTTATCCAGGTCACATCACGAACATGGGAATCAACTACAAGGCTTTACTCGCAGGGGCGGTGAAGAACCGTGCCTCCGACGTTCACATCCTCGAAGGACTGCCCCCCTACCTCAGAATCAACGGCGATCTGAAGAAGATCGAAGCCCCCCCCGTTTCCCATGACGACATGCGCAACCTCGTCCAGGAGGTCATGCCCGAGCACCTCAAGAGCGACCTCGAAGCGAACTACCACGTGGACTTCTCCTACGAGATCCCAGACGTGGCCCGCTTCCGTGTCGTGCTTTTCTTCCAGGGGGGGCGGCTCGCGCTGGCCTTCCGCGCCATCCCCATCGAAATCCCCACCCTCGATGACCTGTACATGGACCCGGTGGTGCCCAGCATCGCCGAGGAACACCGCGGCCTCGTCCTGGTGACCGGCGTCACCGGCTGCGGCAAGTCCACCACCCTGGCCTCCATGATCAACCACATTAACAAACTCCAGGCACGGCGGGTCATCACCATCGAGGACCCGATCGAATTCCGGTACGACACCATGCGCTCGGTCATCTCCCAGCGCGAAGTCGGCACAGATGTGGGCTCCTTCGCCGACGCGTTGCGGGCCGCTCTCCGTGCCGACCCGAACGTGATCCTGGTCGGCGAGATGCGCGACGTGGAGACCATCCGCATCGCCATCAAGGCCACGGAAACCGGCCACCTTGTTTTCTCCACGCTCCACACCCGTGGCGCCGTACATACCATCCAGCGTATCCTCGGCAATTTCGAACAGAACGAGCACGAGATGCTGCGCGATCAGCTCTCCTTCAACATGCTCGCCTCGATGACCCAGCGCCTCGTCAAAACCGCCGACGGCAAGGGCCGGCGTGCCGCCATCGAGATCATGTACAACAACGGCGTGGTCGCCAAGCTCCTGCGCGAAAACCGCATCTCCGATATCCACGGCGTGCTGATGAGCCGCGAGGATGGAATGCGGACCATGGACCAGGCCCTCGCTGACCTGGTGCGTGCCAAGATCGTCAGCGTCGAGGAAGCTCGCTACCACTGCAACGACTTCTACGCCCTGAAGCGCTACATCGCGGGCATCGCCTCCTCCGGCGACAAAGGCGCCATCATCGGCGGCGCCTGAAACGCCGGAGCACCGGCCCAGAAAGCCTCAATCCCAACTGGAGGACCCCACGTTGAGCCACTCCAGCCAGCACCCACTCGGCCTGGACCCTGCGGATTTCCCCGCAAGGGACCACCTGATCTACCTCAATCACGCCGGCACGTCGCCCATCAGCGGGCCCGCCGCGTCCGCAATGAAGCAATTCGCAGAGGAGTGCGCCAACCACGGCGCCGCCGCCTACGCGGGCTGGACCGCAGGCGCCCGGGCCACCCGCAGCTCCGCCGCCCGTCTCCTCGGCGCCGCGCCCGAGGAGGTCGCCTTCACCAAGTCCACCACCCAGGGCCTGAACCTCGTCGCCCTTGGGCTGGACTGGAATCCCGGCGATGTCATTGTGGCGGAAGAACTGACCTTTCCCGCCAACTGGCACCCCTGGAAGATGGCCGAAAACCGGGGCGCCACCCTGGCCGTCTGGCCGGAGCGAAACTTTCGCTACGAGCTGGAGGACCTTGAGGCGCTGCTCAAGAAGGGCAACGTCCGCATGGTCGCCGCCACCTCCGCCAACTTCGCCACCGGCTTCCGTCAGGACATGGAGGCTGTCGGCAAGCTCTGCCGCGAGTACGGCGCCCTGCACTGCGTGGACGGCATCCAGACGCTCGGCGTCCACCCCATCGACGTGAAGCGCTGCAACATCGACTTCCTCTCCGCCGACAGCCACAAGTGGCTACTCGGCCCCGAGGGGAGCGCCATCTTCTACGTCGCGCGCGACCGCGTTCCCCTCTTCCGCGAGGACCTGATCGGCTGGATGGGGCGCCAGCGTTACTGGGAGTTCGAAAAGCTCGACCTGCCGCCGGACCCCACCGCACGCCGCTTCGAGGAAGGGAGCCCCAACATCGCCGGCATCCTCTCCATGGGAGCCTCCCTGGACCTGATCCAGAATACCGGCGTGGAGAGCATCTTCCCGCACAACCGCACCCTCTGCCGCCGGCTGGAGGGACACCTCGAGCGCAACGGCTGGGAGATCGTCACCCCGCGGGAGGACGCCTCCGCCGCCTCGATCGTCAGCGCCCGCAAGGAAGGCGCCGACCCGGCAGCCGTGGCCAAACAGCTCTGGGAAAGATGCAAGGGCTGGTGCGTGGCACGGCGCGGCTTCCTGCGCCTCTCGCCCCACTTCTACCAGACGGTGGAGGACATGGACCGCGTGGGGGAGGCGCTCGAAGGACTCTGAGCGCTCCATCACACCCTCGTACATACATATAGACGAGAGGCCCGCCGGTTTCCCGGCGGGCCTCTCCGCCCCCCGAAGGGGCTTGGCTGGTCCTGGTTCGTGCCGGCGGTGATGCCGGCTGGTGCCGGACAGGGCGCCCCGCACGCCCCGGTCCGTGGTTGCCTCAATCAGTCGTCAATCATCACGGCCACTGGCGGATGTACTCCAGTATGATTGCCTCGAACTCGTCGAGAATCTCGGCTTCAGCCTCATCCTCGGCTTCTTTGCAGACTACCGCATGGGCGATCACGTAGATATCGCCTTCGAGACCATCGACCGTGACGGACTCACCGGTGTTGCCGTATTGTCCGGGAGCCACCGTGTCCCTGCCCCGCGGGTTCTTGGGTAGCGGGGCGTCTCCGATGTACACATGTGTCGCCGCAAGCTCGTACTCGGCGTCCACCCAGAAGGTCACCGTGGCCACACCGTCTTCGTAGTCAACGGTGACAGATCCGGCGAGTTCGCCCCTCGACAGGTCACACCTGCCAGCGGCAGCCCAAATGTCCAACGTGTAGCTTCCTTCCTCGATCGGGCCAACTGTCCAGCCCCAATTGCCGAAGCCGAGTTCGGTGAAGCAGGTGCTCTCCAGTTCCTCGCCACCATGGGCATAGGCCGTCTCACAGGTCCGCTCCGGGTCCGGGTCATCACCAGGCGGTTCGGTCGGATCATCACCATCACCAGGCGGATCGGTTCCCGGGTCATCAGATTCGAATCCGCAGACCACCGCATGCGCGATGATGTAGATTTCGCCATCCAGACCCTCGATGAAGTACACGTCGTCCTGGCCCGGCGGATCGAGTTCGTTCTGGTACGGATACTGCCCGGGGGCGACGGTAGGATTGCCCTGGCGGTCCACCGGCAGGGGGTCGTTCCCCACGTAAAGGTGCGTTTCGGTCAGCTCATACGGATCGTCGAGAAGATAGACGACCGTTGCGGCACCGTCGGAGTAGAGCACGTGCAGCGCCCCGACGTAGGTCCCCTTGGTGAGGTCGCACTGGCCAGCGCCCGCGTACAGGTCGAACTCGTAGCCACCTTCGTCGAGCGGGCCGATCGTCCACCCCCAGCGCTTTGCAGTCAGCTCATCGATATCAAGGAAGCAGGTGCTGTCGTCCTCGCCGCCATGGGCGAAGGCCGTCTCGCAGGCGTACTCGGGCTCGTCCTCTTCTTCAGGGACGCAGACGGGGCCGAGGATGCAGGCGTAACCGGGATCCACGCTGCCCGCCTTCGTTACAGCATCCACCCAGCCGGTGCCGAGTGTGTAACCCTCCGTGAGGACGGAAGTGTCGAAGGTGATCGTGTACGTGTGGCATTCACGGTCGTCGAAGTACTCGTCGAGATCGTCGAACTTGACGCCGAAGAACCCGGTGCTTCCGTCCGTACCGACCTTGAGGATTGCGGGTTCACCGTCCACGGTGCCCCCGACGACGAGGTCTTCAAGATCAATCCCCTCCAGCAGGCAGTCAATCTGCAGCAAATCGATGCTCCAGTGGCTGAGGGCTGGGTTCTCCGGGCCGCCCTCTTGGGAGACCTGACAAACTTCGTAGGAAAAGGTGACAAGGTCACCGTCGGCCGTAATCCCATTGAATTCAATGGTGAACAATCCGTTGTCGGTGAGGGCGGGATTGTCGCATGCCCCCGGCTCGGGCCCATTCTCGGCAGTTGCAAGTTGCGGCGACAGGTGAAGGAATAACGCTACAGCGATCAGAAACAGCAGGCTATACTTTGGCATTTTACGGCACCCCCTTTCAGGGTTTCGTTTGGGTCAGGGTGTGCTCTTCCATCTCCGGCGCGGGAGTGGACTCCCGGTGCGCCGGCGGACCGGATTAGGGATGGGAGCGGGGGCCCCATCAGCTAGCTGGAGTTGGTCTTTTTCCTCGCTATTTCCAAATCCTGAGTCTGTTATGAAAGCCTTACATTCCACCCTTCATACTACGAGCTCTCCCACCGCGCCCAAGGGCGCAAGCGAAATCTGCGCGGTTTCAATAAAAATGGAGAAGCACCCCCCATTTATCACGGCCAGCCCCGAGGGGGCTTCTTCCGCCAAGGGTCCAGACGTGCTGCGCAAGCCCATCAAAAGCCCGCCGGTCCTACCCGGCGCGCGGCTCCTCCTCTCCAGCCCTCCAGCTCATCAGCGGCGCTACTCTGATCCTCCTTCTGGAATGCGCGAGGCAATGTAGTCCGGCTCCACCCGTTCGACCGGGTACTCGAAGACCTCGATGATGACCGGCATGCCGGGGGGCGGCTCCGAGCGCCTCAGCGAATCGTCCCATCGGTAATCGCGCTGGGGCGGGTTGTAGTAGCCCTGCTCTGTATTGAAACTGTGCCAGTAGCGCGGGCCTGCCCGGTTGTGCAGCACGGCCACCTGGCTGGGGAACAAGACGATGATCGACCCCTCGAAGGTGTGGCGTCTGCCGCTCCAGTTCTCAAGGTAACGGATCACGTTATGGGCGCCGCCGCTTTGGTGGCGATACTGCAGGGGGTTGTTGGGGTTTTCGACCGAGGGCGCGTTTCCCATCAGCAGGATGGCGTTGGTGGTGGTATTGTCGGCGCGGACGGCGGCATGCCGGCCATCGGTCTGGTTGTTTGCCTCCCAGTTGTACGCACCCTGATTCCACCATTGGCGGTGGTTGCCGATGTTGGTGTCCCAGCGGTTGCCCATGTCGCGCGTGTGGCCTTGGGCGATGTGATGCCCGTCGTCCGTGGCGGTCAGTACGCCACTGTCGTTGAGGTCAACGGTGGCAAGCTCCTGCTTGTAGGCCGTGACCGTGATGGCGTCGCCGCCAAGGACCGCCGTGACAGGTTGCTGGGTATTGAAGTCGCCGGTGACGTACATCGGCCGGTCCGTATAGAACGCGAAGCCGTTGCCGGCGTTCCGGGGCAGGCGCTGGGCGTTGTGCAGGCGCACCGCCGGCATGTAGTTGTTCCGTCCCGGGTTGCGCCAGCCGGGCGTTATCGTGCGCGGATAGCCCCAGTCGTCGAAAAGCACGTTCCCATCGGAGTCCCGCATCCATTCGGGATCGGAGTTTCCTGGTTCGAGCGAGTATTCGTCGTGGATTCCCGGTGTCGTGCTGATATAGACGACGCCTTCCCCGTCCTCGAAGTCCACCGGTGTGAGCTGCCACAGCCGCCTGACGTCGATGTCTATCGTCTTGACGACGCTGAGCTGCTGGCCGTCGTAGAACTCTCCCACGTCCACGATCTCATCCCTGACCGCAGGGTCGAGCTCCTGCACGCCGGTGATTTCGCCGCCGGCGTTTTTCTCCGGTATATACATGCGGATGGTTTCCGGCCGGCCGGGGTCGCCGCTGACGATCAGGTCGGCCATGTATTCGAACTTGGTGGCGCGGAGCGCCGGCACGTCGTCCTCCGTGGCGCGGCGGATCAGCACCTCCGCGCCGGAGCCCGGCGGCAGGGGCGGTTCGATGGGCGTCACGCCATGCGCCATGTCCCGCACATTGCCGTCCCAGGCATCGAGCGCCGCCTGGAACCAGTTCGGCACCAGGTGAGTCAGCCAGTCGGCCGTCACTTCCGGATGTGCATCCCCCCGCATGGAGACGAACTGGGGGTTGGGTGTGCTCCGGTCGAGAATTTGCACGTCCCCACTCTGGTTCTCCGAAGTGAACCGCATGAAGCGCCCGGCTGAGGTCACCCGCTCGTGAAAGTGGATATCTCTCACCGCAGAGAGCTCGATGTCCGTGTTCGAGTGCACCCGTCCGCGTATATCCATCACCGGGCCGGGGTGCAGTTCGAGGTCCGGGTCGTAGAAGATTGCGAACTGGTACAGAGGGATGTAGTCGATCACTACGCGGCTCTTCGTCCCGACGCCGGGGAAGCCCATGTTTCGGGCCACGTTGGTGTCCTCGGACACGAGCGAGAGCACCTCGAAGTCCAGCCGAGCGGTGGAGTAACCGAACCAGTGATCGGCCGGGTCGGTGATCTCTCGATACTGGAAGTCGTTCGGTCCTGCGTCGAGAACGAACGCCAGGGGTGTCCCATCCCCGGCAGTGTGTATCCGGTACCCGGGCGGCGGAACGGCCGCGATCTCACGGATTACCGAGGAGAGGTTCTCGATGATACCCCCCGTCTGCTGGGGCGGCCGGCTGCGCGCCACGTGCAGCACGTTGTTTTGCATCTGAGCCAGCGTTGCCTTCGAGCCGGCCAGCGAGTTGGTCAGTACACGTGCGCGGTGC
Source organism: Candidatus Sumerlaeota bacterium (assembly GCA_007133495.1). GTDB lineage: Bacteria > Sumerlaeota > Sumerlaeia > SLMS01 > SLMS01 > SLMS01. The sequence continues at coordinate 41,174 of SLMS01000120.1, forward strand.
GTCTGCCGTGTTTCCTGCACGACGCCGCTCAGCACCGCGCCGATCACGATGGCGGTCACAAGCACCATGACCATCACCAGTACAAGCGCGGTTCCTTTCCCGCGGGGACGCCACCTTATGGAGTGGATTCTGTTCTTCATTACTGATCTCCCGAGTGCTTTACGGTATCGTCGGGGTCGAGGGCCTGCCGCCGGGATTAGCCCGGCGGCATGATGACAGTTGGCAACGTTTCAGGAACCTCCCAGTCCGGGAAGGTTGTTCGGGGCCAGGACCGTCCGGATGGTCACGCCTTGGTAACCCTGCCCGGTGAGCCTGTCCCACTGGTCCTGCGACGGGTTCGTCCGGTCCCCGATCTGGAGCTGCATTTCCACGAAGTTGCGTAGCGAGCCGGCGTCCTCGCTGCGGAAGAACCGGAAGACGGGCTGGTCTTCGCCGTCCACGATCAGTGGGGAGACCATCTCGAGGATCGTCCGCTCCGATTCTTCCACCACGGTCCCCTCGGGGCCGCGCACCTCGCGCCGCTCGACCAGGAAGTTGTTCTGGATCGTATCGGGGTTGTCGTCCTCGTCCAGATAGACAAGGTCCGTCAGCACTGTCAGCAGTTCGTAACGCTGGCCGGAGATATCCCCGGCATCAGGCACGAAGCGCCCTCTGGTGGCGGCGATGCGGATGTGGTCCTCGTCGATGAAGGTGATCGTGTGGGTCTGTGTCAGTTCAAGGCTGAGCCGCTGGAGGAACAGGCTCGCCTGCTGCTGGAAACGCTGCTGGGACTGGACGCCCTTGATCGCCCGGGCGTAGCCGGTCATCGCCGGGACCACGAGCACCACCAGCAGCAGGGCGATCCCGGTCACCACGAGCATTTCGGTCAGCGACATGCCGCGCCTGAGGGGGGGTGTTACGGGCCGGTTTTTCAAGGGTCTTCGTCTCCTTTCCGGGCGGAGGGCCGGGTGTCATTGGCCGAGCGGGATGTACACCGTCCGCTGGATACGCCGGTGGCGCTCTCCGTTCCCCCACTCGATCTCGATGTCGACTGTTCTGGAGTTGTTGATGGCAAAACGGGAGGTGCTGTCCGGCTGGCGGTCCCATCCCACGTCGGATAGTCCTGTCAAGTCCCCGGTCACGGTGAGGGTGTCGCCGGTATTGCTGGTGATACGCATGATTTGCCCGGCGCCGCGTCCGCTGGTGATAGTGACGTAGCTTCCCACCCACCGGCCGGGTTGCCATTCGTTCTGATTGTCAGGTATTTCGGCTTGGAGCGTATTCCCGCCGGCATCCTGGACGCGGCCCCAACCGGTGAACTCGAAGGAGATGCGGAACTCCTCGCCGGGCCGCCCTTCTTCGGGGTGGGAGCGGACGGTCAAGGGCGCCTCGCGCCGGTGAGCAAAGCGTGCCTCGAACTCCCCGTCCGCAAGGTCGGGAGCCCCAAGCCTCTGCGGGCGTGCCGCGGCCAGAAGTCCCTGATGGAACTCAAGGACCTGGAGCGCCTCGTAGTGCGTCCGGTTCTCTGCATTCTGATGGAACATGAACACGATGGCGCCCATGAACCCCAGGATGACAAAGGAGGCGATGGCCATGGCGACGACCACTTCCACCAAGGTCGCGCCGTAGCGCCTGTTTCGCCACCTGCAGGTGGGGCTGCTTTCTGCCCTGCGCACGTTCATGGGGGATGAGAGGGGGCCGGGAGGGCCTCTGTTCCAGTATCGTGAGGCGTCTCCCTTCTCCCTCCTCTCTCCTTCCTGTGTCAACCCTGTTTTTTTCGATTTTTTCCAGATACTCAAAATCGGGCGGAAAAGAAGGGAGGGGCAAGGAGAAATGCGCTGCTGGTCCCGCCCCGGGGGGGGGTAAAAGGAGACCGGGTCCCTCTGGGAGGGACCCGGTCCAATCGTCTGGTGGCTGTAAGCGAGGGAACTAGGTGGGATAAGGAGAAACTGCTTGGAGGGAGACTGTCCCGTTATCGGGAGCGAGGAATGTCTCGGTGGGATAAGCCCGGGGGTTTTACGCCCCGGAGACTCGCCTCGTCTTACAGTTTGGTCCACCACGACTGAGCAAATCGTTGTGGGCTTTCCGGGTTTTGTTGATCCTCCTTGATCAAGTGCTGTCTGTCCGAACTGACTGGGCACCGGAGTTTCAGGTTTGGCATCCCGGCCATCCGGGTACGGTTCTCACGTGCTGTGAGAAGCTGTTTCCGTGCCAACTCCTAGTGTCCGGTCAACGTCCAAGAGGGTAGTCCGGTCCCGTGGGCGAGATCAAGGGCAGAAGCGCGGCCGGGCGGGCGATTTTGACGTGCACGAGAGCGCAGGCGTTGCGC
>SLMS01000005.1 GCA_007133495.1 Candidatus Sumerlaeota bacterium
CGAAGGGCTGCATCTTGCCCCCGGGTTCATCGACCTGCACACGCACCTGCGCGAACCGGGCGGCGAGGCGGCGGAAACCATCGAAACCGGCTGCCGGGCGGCGGCGGCGGGCGGGTTCACGACGATCTACTGCATGCCGAACACGCGCCCTGTGTGTGACACCGAAACGGGGGTGCATTACGTTGTCTCCCGCGCCGCGAAGGTCGGCTGCGTGCGGGTGATCCCCGTGGCGGCGGTGACTCACGGGCAGCAGGGCGAGGCGATGACCAACATGGGGAAGCTTTTGCGCGCCGGCGCCGGCGCCTTCAGCGACGACGGTTTCCCCGTCATGAATGCCGAAATCATGCGCCGCGCGCTCGAATATACACGGATGCTCGGCGTGCCGGTCATGGAGCACTGCGAGGACGCCAACCTCAGCGGCAGCGGCGCCATCCACGAGGGCGTGGTGTCCCTCCAGCTAGGCCTGCGCGGCATTCCCCGCGTTTCCGAATCCACGATGGTGGCCCGCAACGTGGCGCTGGCCGCCGCCTCGGGCGGACACATCCACATCTGCCATGTTTCGGCGCGCGAATCCGTCGAGGCCATCCGTGAGGCGAAACGCAACGGCGTCCATGTCACCGCCGAGGTGACACCACACCACCTCACCATGACCGACCGCGACGTGCTCGGCTATAACGTCAACGCCAAGATGAAGCCGCCGCTCTGCGAGGAAGGGGACCGCGAGGCGCTGATTGACGCGCTCGAGGACGGCACGATCGACTGTATAGCCACCGACCATGCGCCGCATTCCGCCAACGCCAAGGAGAACGTCTTCGACGAAGCGCCGTTCGGCATTATCGGCATGGAGGCAGCCTTCCCGCTGCTGTTCACCGAGTTCGTTGCCTCGGGGCGCTGGACGCTGGATTTCCTCGTTGAGAAGCTGACAACAGCGCCCGCGCAGGTGATGGGCCGGCCGTGGGGGACGCTTCAACCCGGCAACCCGGCGGACATCGCCGTGCTCCAACTCGGCCAGCCGTACACTTTCGAGCGCCGGCATCTGCACTCGCGCAGCAGCAATTGCCCCTGGCTCGGCCGGAAAATGCAGGGGCGCATCGCCATGACCCTCGTGGCCGGGCTCCCCGTGTACGAATCCCCCGATCTATACGATAGCCCCGGGCCGGGACGGCCGGTGAAGGAGGCTCCCGCGAAGAAGGCCAGGAAGGCCACGACAAAGAAACCGGGCAAGGTTTCCCACGCCGCCACAAGATGACCGACCGCGCCACCACTCACGCCATCGGCATGGAGGCGGCCACGCCACCGCTCTCCAACCGTCACTTCCGCGGCCAGGTCGTGGAAGCGGAGGAGATTGCTCCGCGTATCTGGGTACACGGCTACCGGCTGCCGGAGGTGGCCCGCCGGGCGCAGCCGGGCCAGTTCGTCCACCTGCGGTTGAACGACGGCACGGCGCCGCTGCTCCGCAGGCCCTTCAGCGTGCTGGATGTCTATCCGGGGGATGGCGTGGCGCGCATCCTCTTCAAGGTGGTGGGCACGGGGACGCAGATTCTGGCCGGAAAGCGCCCCGGAGACGATATAGACGTGCTGGCGCCGCTCGGCTCCGCCTTTCAGGTGCCGGAGAATGTCCGTCGGCTGACTCTCGCCGGCGGAGGGATCGGCATGGTGCCGCTGTATTTTCTCGCGAAGGAACTCACTGCGGCGCGCCCGGGCATCGAACTGGACTACTGGTTCGGAGCCCGGTCAGCGGAGGAGGTCTATCTGCTGGAGGACCTCCGGCAATGGTGTAAACGCGTGGAGGCGGTGACCGAGGACGGCTCCGCAGGGCGGAAGGGCCGCCTGCCTGATTACGCGCAGGAGTGGCGCGGGGCGGACATGATTGCCACGTGCGGCCCGATTCCGATGCTGCGCGCCATACAGGCCACCACGGCGGACTGGCCGGTGCCCGTCCATGCGGCGCTGGAGAGCTTCATGGGCTGCGGGCTGGGGGCGTGCCTTGGGTGCGTTCTCGACACGGTGGATGGCTTTGAGCGCGTCTGTACAGAGGGCCCGGTATTCGACCTGCGCCGGCTCAATCTGGAGGTGCCCGCATGAGCGCTCCCGCCACGGGAACCAACGTGGACATGCAGGTCACCCTCGGCCCGCTCAAGCTCAAGAACCCGGTCATGACGGCCTCCGGAACGTTCGGCTACGGGACGGAATACCGCGAGCTGTACGATCCGGCGATCCTGGGCGGTGTGTTTCTCAAAGCCCTCACGATGGCTCCGCGGCCGGGGAACAAACCGTGGCGTATATACGAAACGCCCTCCGGCATGTTGAACTCGATCGGGCTGCAGAACGTCGGCATCGAGGAGTTCTTCGAGAAGAAGGAGCCCTTCTGCCGCGAACTGGCGGGCAAGGGAACGGCCATGTGCGCCAACCTGGCTGCCCAGACGGTGGAGGAGTTCCAGCAGCTCGTCGAGCGGCTCGAAACGACGGACTGCATTGCGGCCTACGAGCTGAATGTCTCCTGCCCGAACGTGAAGAAGGGCGGCTGCCAGTTCGGCACCGACCCCACCCTGCTGCGCGAACTCGTGGCGGCGGTGCGCCCGGGCACGAAGCGGCCCCTGATCGTGAAGCTGGCCCCGCAGGTGACCGACGTAGCGGAAATGGCCCGCATCTCCGTGGACGCGGGGGCGGACATTATCTCGCTCATCAATACGTTTCCCGCCATGGCGATAGATGCCGAAAAACGCCGGCCGATTCTGGCGACGGTGACCGGCGGGCTCTCCGGCCCGGCGATCAAACCGATCGCCCTGCGCATGGTGTACGCGGTGCGCCAGGCGGTGGACGTCCCGATCATCGGCATGGGAGGGATCATGAACTGGAAGGACGCGGCGGAGTTCCTGCTCGCCGGCGCGTCGGCCGTCGCGGTGGGAACGGCGAACTTCGTCCACCCCACGACGCCGGTCGAGGTGCTCGAAGGACTACAGGACTACTGCCGGCGCCACCGCTATGCCCGCGTCTCCGACCTGACAGGAGCATTGGAACTGCCATGAACGAGGCCGTCCGCAAATTGGCCGAAGCGCAGGCACGCAGCGGCAGCCTGCTTTCCGTGGGCGTGGAGCCTGCGCCGGAGTACCTGCCCGGCCACTACCCGCACACGTTGACAGGGTACCGCGATTTTCTGGTGGACCTGATTGAGGCCACAGCGGGCCGCGTCTGCGCCTACAAGTTCAACTGGGCGTTTTTTGAGAGCCACGGCTGGCAGGGCGTGCGCATGATGTACGACGTTCGCGAGGCCATCCCGGAAGGCACCATCGTGATCGCCGACGCCAAGCGCGGCGACATCGGCTCGACGGCCAAACACTACGCCCGCGCGGTGTTTGACGAGTTTGCCGCGGACGCCGTGACTCTCAACCCCCTGATGGGCCATGACAGTGCCCTCCCCTTTCTAGAGTACGGGGAGAGGCTGTCCTTCTTCCTCGTCCTGACCTCAAACCCAGGCGCGTCGGACTTCCTGCTGCCCGAGGGACTGTATAGACGAATAGCCACGGCGATATCGGAAAAGTGGAACGAACGCGGCAACTGCGGCTTCGTCGCGGGCGCCACACGGCCCGAGCAGGTGGGAGAGCTGCGTGCCATCGCCCCGCGCGTGCCGTTCCTGATTCCCGGCATCGGGGCGCAGGGAGGAGCGCTGGAAGAGACGCTCGCCGCAGGTGCCGCAGGGGAGGGCCATCCCGGGATGGTGCTGCACGTCACGCGCGGGATTCTCCCCGGCGCGGATGAGGAAGGCCACGTAAAGGATATCATTCACAGGAAGGTCGATCAATGGAATCAGCGGATCGCGAAAGCCGGGCAGGAACGCCCGTAACGGGCCCCGAATTGCAGGCGCTCGTGCTGCTCAAGGAATGCGGGGCCCTCAAGCAGGGGCACTTCCTGCTCAGCTCCGGCCTGCACAGCGACCGGTACTGCCAGTGCGCCGCACTGTTCGAACAGCCGGACAGCGCCGGCCGCGTGGCCGAGTTGATGACCGAGTGTCTTCCGCGCGATCTGCACCCTCACACAATCCTGACCCCGGCCATCGGCGGCATCCTTTGGGGGTACGAGCTGGCGCGGGCGCTCGGGTGCCGGTCGCTGTTCGCCGAACGCAAACCGGGCGAGCCGTTCTCGCTCCGCCGCGGCTTTCACCTGGATAAGGGCGAGCGCGTCCTGCTGGCCGAGGACGTGATCACCACCGGAAAGTCCGTGATGGAACTGGTCCCGCTTGTGGAAGCAGCGGGGGCGCATTTGCTCGGGTTCGCAGCCATCGCGGACCGGAGCCGGGGCGAGTTCCAGCCCAGTCAGCCCGTCCACTCACTCGTGAAACTGAACTTCAACGTGCACAAGCCGGAGGAGTGCCCGCTGTGCCGCGAGGGGCAGCCGCTGGAGAAGCCCGGGTCTCGCGAGGTCCAGGCTGCTCCCCCGCCGGCCGGTCAGTAGAGCTGCCAGAAGTCGGACTCCACCGAAGCCGGCTCGCCCAAATAGCGCCAGTGCCACGGCTCCTCGATGTAGCCCGTCTCGTCAATGTTGTCCGCCGTGTAGCTCTGGCGGAATCCGAAGTTCCCGCCATTTTCAACAAGCCAATGGTACTGCGGGTCGGTGTTGTTGAGGAACCCACCGCCGGGGCGTGAGAAGTCCACCGTGGTGCCGAGCTGGTGTTCGCTGTGGCCGGGCGGTGCGCTGAAGCGCTGGTTCAGCCCCGCATTGTTGACGTTGTTGAGATAAATGCTCTGCTGGCGGGAGCCTGAA
>SLMS01000163.1 GCA_007133495.1 Candidatus Sumerlaeota bacterium
CACCATCGCCGTCACGAAGGGGCACTTCGGCGACCAGACCGCCAAGGTCCACCGCTGCGGCCGCGAGCAGCTCTTCCACGCCGTCAAGGTCCTCCCCCACAAACACGAGTCGGACTACACCGGCATGATCGAGGAGTTCGCTTTGGACCCCGCCCGCACCGTCATGGTGGGGAACTCGCCCCGCTCGGACATCAACATGGCCAAGCGCGCCGGCCTGCGCACCATCTACGTACCCCATCGCCTCACTTGGTTCCGCGAAATGGAGCCCATCGAAACACACGAACCGCCCACCATCGAAGTGCACGGCTTCGCCGAAGTGCTCCGCGCGCTCGGGCTGGACGGCAGGACCAGTTAGGAAATGGGAACAGCGAACCAGCAATTGGCAGTTGCGGGTGGAGGGTGTGACGTGGCGAAGGTTGGACGGCATGGACTTTGTGGACGGCAAGGGCGGGCTACACGGGCCGTTTCCCGGTACCGCGCACGACTCCGTGGCCTGAACCGCAGGACACGCTTGCACCGACAACCGGCCACTGACCACTCGCCACAAAAAACCCCCGGAGGCTCTCGTTGAGCGAACAACCCAAACCGCCGAAACCAGGATTCTTCAGCAGGCTGTTCACCGCGCACGACATCGAGCCGCCGCCGGAGAACGGCTCGCCCGCCGGCGCGCCGCCCGAAACCGAGGGGCACCTTCCCGCGGAAGAGGAGCTGCCCTCCCACGAAGAGCAGCACCGCAGCCTCTTCGGCCGCTGGTTCGGCAGCGGGAAGAAGGAGGCGGAGCCTGCCGGTGAGGGCGCAGCCCTTGAGGGAGTCCGCCGGCCCGGCTGGTTCGAACGCCTGCGCGCCCGCCTGCGCCAGGGCTCAGGCTCGTTCATGGCCTCCATCCGCTCTGCCGTCGGCATGAGCGGCCGGCTCGACGAGGCCACCGTCGAGCAGATCGAGGAAATCCTCGTCGCGGCGGACGTCGGCATGGACACCACCATGAAGATCATCGACCGCATGAGGAAGCGCGCACGGGCCGAAAGCATCGAGGGCGCCGAGGCCGTCATGGCGCTCATGCGCGAGACGCTCGAGGAGGTCTTCAGCGGCAACGTCGCCAGCTTCCGCCCCGCCTCGCCCAAGGGCGGCCCCTACGTCGTCATGGTCACCGGAGTAAACGGCACCGGGAAGACGACCACCATCGGCAAGATCGCCAAGCGCTGCCGCGACGCCGGGCTTTCCACCATGCTTGTCGCCGCGGACACCTTCCGCGCCGCCGCCATCGAGCAGCTCGAAATCTGGGCACAGCGCACCGGCAGCGAGTTCGTCAAATCCCGCCAGGGCGCCGACCCCAGCGGCCTGCTCTACGACGCGCTACAGACGGCCAAGTCCAGCAAGATAGACGTTGTCCTGATAGACACCGCAGGGCGCCTCCACACGCGCACCAGCCTCATGGAGGAACTCGGCAAGCTCAACCGCGTGGCGGCCAAAATCCTCCCCGGCGCGCCGCACGAAACGCTCCTCGTGCTGGACGCCACCACCGGGCAGAACGCCGTCCAGCAGGTGAAAACATTCTCCAGCGCCGTACCCATCACCGGCCTTGTCATGACCAAGCTCGACGGCACGGCGAAGGGCGGCGTGCTCATCACCCTGCGCGACCGCTTCTCCATCCCGATCACGCTGATCGGCGTCGGTGAAGGGGTGGACGACCTGCGCGACTTCGACCCCGAGCAGTTCGTCGCCGCGCTCTTCGACGAGGAGCCCGAACGCCAGACGGCATGAGCGCCCTCGCTGTCTATATCACCGGCCACGGTTACGGTCACGCCACGCGCGTGGCGGCGGTCCTGAAGGCCCTGCGCGCGCGCCTGCCCCACGTGCGCCTGCTTCTTCGCACCACCGCGCCGCGAAGCGTCTTCGAGGGCTACCTCGGCGGCGAGTTCGAATACGAGCCGGTGGCGCTCGACTGTGGCGTGGGAGAGCTGGACATTCTCCGCTCCGATCTGGACGGCACGCTCCGCGCATGGCGCGGGTTCCTTCCGCGTGAGGAGGAACTCGCTGCGCGCGAAGCGGACTTCCTCCGGCGTGAAGGGGCGCACGCCGTCTATTTCGACCTGCCGCCGCTCGCCGCGGAGGTGGCCGCCCGCGCGGGCATCCCGTCCATCGGCGTGAGCAACTTCTCCTGGGACTACATCTTCGCGGACTTCGCCCGTCACGATCCGTTTTTCGGCGAGCTGGCGGAGCGCTTCGCTCGTCTATACGAAAAGACCACGCTCGCCCTTGAACTGCCGCTGGGCCACGAGCTGACCGCGTTTCCCCGGCGCCGCCGCGTGCCGCTCGTGGCGAACAGGAGCCATGCCGACCGCGCGGAGGTCCGCCGGCAACTCGGCCTCCAGCCCGGCCAGCGGGCCGTCCTTGTGGCGCTGCGGCAGGCGCGCCTGCCCGGCCTCGACGCCTCCTCGCTCCCGGAGGGCACCCGGCTGCTTGCCTTCGGTGAACTCGAGGGGCCCGGCGTGCTCCAACTGCCGGAGGAGTGGATGAGCCGCTTCACGGACCTGCTCGCCGCCTGCGACGCCGTGCTCTCCAAGCCGGGCTACGGCGTCGCGAGCGAGTGTATAGCCAACCGCGTCCCTCTGCTCCATCTGCCGCGTATAGACTTCGCAGAAACGGAGCCGCTCCTCGAACAGCTCTCCCGGCTCATCCCCCAGCGCGGCATGACGGTGGAGGAACTGGAGACCGGCCGGCTCGGCCGGTGTCTCGAGGAACTCTTCGTGCTGGCGGAGCGCTGGCAATGGCGGGACACGGACTGCTCCGGCGCCGGGGCCGTGGCGGACATCCTTCGGGAATACCTTGTATAGATACGGGCGAAGGCACCCCCGGGGGAGTGCGCCTCACTGCGTCAGCGGAAAGTGCCGGACATCCTCGTCCAGAGGGATGTAGAGACGCAGGCGTGTGTTGCGGGTGTGGATGTCCTCGGGCTCGGCGCGCTGATAGTTTTCGCGGAGCGCCTCCTGCACCTCGGGCACCTGTCCGGTCTGTGCCATGTCCAGCAGCACCACCTTCGGCACGCGCTGGTGCAGGAGTGCCGCCAGTTCCAGCATCTTCTCCACCCCCTCGCCGCGCTCGTTGTCAAAGGTCTCGCTCATCCACTTGATCTGCCAGATGTAATTCTCCGCCAACTCCGCCGCCACGTTGGTGTTGGTCAGGAAGGCGTAGAACGGGGGCGCCAGGATCGTGTCTCCCGGCTGGGCGTAGGTCTCGATGAAGGTCTGTATAGCCAGCACGTCGCGCTCGGGCAGCTCGGACTGCTGCTGGGCCAGGGTCGCCCGCAGGTTCGGAATCGCCGGCATGTACGCCAGCGCCAGCAGCAGCGCCGGAAAGAAGAACCGGAGGAACTGGCGCGTGTCCGTAAGCCGCACCAGCGCCCGCGGCCCGCCGGGCAGGCCGCCCTTCGCCGCGGCTTTCCACACCACCGACAGCCCGAATGCGGAGAAGAGCGCCACCGCCGGCTCGCCCACCACGAACACGTAGTTCACCGTCCCGCCCTTGGCCGTGAAGCAGATGGACAGGAACAGCCCGAGCCCCATCCAGAGCAGGAACTCCGTGCGGTGCCACTTGTCCGCCGGCTCGCTGTCCGCTGCCTGCGCAGCACGGCGCGCCAGCACGCCCATACCGAAGGCGGCCAGCACCAGGAAACCACCCTCGAGCTGGAGCACCTTCAGCCCCTCGCCCGTGATCTTGCCCCACGCATATTGCAGGAACGTCTCGGGCCCGTGACCGGCCCGCGCGGCGTTCCACGCAAGGATGTCTGTACGCGGGAACGTCCCCGCTTGGTTGAAGATCACGTTGTTGGTGAAGTACCCGGCGGTCAGCACCTCCACCGTCACCGCGATGGGGATATAGACAACCGCCGCGGCCCCGGCGAACCAACCCAGCAGCCGCGGCCGGCGGAACGCCAGGAAGAGCCCCATCACCAGAAGGTACGGGATGCTCGTCATGTCGCTGTGCGCAGCCAGGGCCATGATGGCACCCGCCGCGGCCACCTGCCGGCGCTCCCAGGAAATCAGGAAGAACATCGCCGTCAGCATCAGCAGCACCTGGAGGTTCTCGCTCTGGTAGCAGAGCCCCCACCAGAAGCCGATCGGCAGCGTCAGGAAAATCGCCGCCGCGCCAAGCGCCACCCACGGCGAGCGGAAGAACCGCCACGCCAGAGCGAACAGCATCGCCGAGCCGCCAAGCCGCACCAACAGCGCGTACAGCCGGATGCCGAGCAGCTCGCTCCCCAGCACCCAATCGCCCAGCCCTCCGGCGATCACCCCGCCCAGAATGTGCAGCGGCGGCTGGGGTGCCAGAATGTCCCTGTAAAGCGTCAGCCCTTCGCGCACCCGCCGCGCGATATACATGTAGTTGCCATCGCCGAAATCCCAGTACGTCCACCCCCACAGCGGCACATAAAGGAGGGTCACGGCGACCCACACTGTTCCCAGAAGAGCCAATACCGGCCAGTTCTCCCGCAACCGCTCTCTCACGTCGCTTCGGTCTCCGCGCCGGGGGTGACCTCCCGCAGCCCCTCGCGGTGGCGCCGGATGTTTTCCACATACCGTTCAGTGAACAGGCGGATGCGGGCCAGCTCCTCCTCCGTCACCTCGCGGACGGCGCGGGCGGGTGAGCCGAGGATCATCGTCCGCGGATCGAAGCTCTTGTCCTCGGTAACCAGCGCCCGCGCGCCAACAAGACACTCGCGCCCGATCACGCTGCGGTTGAGCACACAGGCCCCCATGCCGATCAGCGCGCCCGACTGCACCGTGCAGCCGTGCAGGATTGCTCCGTGGCCGACGGTGATGTCGTCCCCAAGAATGCACGGCTCGCCCTTGCCGGTATGGAGGAGCGAGAGGTCCTGAATGTTCGTGCGCGCGCCGACGCGGATCGGATCAAGGTCGCCGCGCAGAACCGACCCGTACCAGATACTCGCTTGCGGGCCGATCTCCACGTCGCCGATGATAACGGCTCCGGGAGCGACCCAGGCGCTGGGGTGAATTCTCGGAGAGTGGCCCTCGAAGGCGTAAATGGGCATGGACAGGGAGTCGTCCGGCAGGGAAATTGCCTCCCCAGGGAGGAAGAGGCGGCGGCAAGCCGCGCCCCTGTTTGTTACTCTCGGCGTTTGCGGCCAACCCCAAACCGGCTCGCGCCCGACCAAAGAAAACCAATCCTTCAGGCCAAGCGACCATGTTCCGCAACTCCGGGATCCCCATAGGCCGCCTCTTCGGCATCCCCATCACGTTGCACCCGACGTGGTTCATCATGCTGTTCCTGGTGACCTACTCGCTGGCCAGCTACTACGTGGCGGAACTGGGCGTGGCTGCTGGGTTGTCCTTCTTCCTCGGGCTGATCGTCGCCCTGCTCGCCTTCGCATCACTTCTGGCGCACGAGTACGGCCATGCGCTCACCGCGCGCATGTACGGCATCGGCACCGAGCGCATCACGCTCTTCCTGCTCGGCGGCGTTGCGCAGATCAAGGAAGAGCCCCGCACCCCAGGTCAGGAGTTCCTCGTCGCCATTGCCGGCCCGGCTGTCTCGCTGATGTGCTTCGCCTTTTTCGGCATTCTGGCGATTCTGGCGGCGATGGCCGGCGCCCCCGCCTCCATGCAGTTCGGGCTTCAGGCTCTCACCTCCATCAACTTCGTCTTTGCTGCGTTCAACATGTTGCCCGGTTTCCCGATGGACGGCGGCCGCGTGCTGCGCGCCTTCGTGTGGTGGGCCAGCGGCGATTACCTCAAGTCCACCCGTACCGCCTCCCTGGGCGGGCAGATGCTCGGCATGATGCTCGTCGTCCTTGGCGTGTACCTGCTCTTCTACGGCTCGTTCCAGGGATTGATGCTGATCCTGCTTGGCTTCTTCCTGAACTGGCTGGCGCGCATGTCCCTGCAGGGTGCCGTGCACAAGGTCGCGTTCGAGTCCGTCAAGGTGCGTGACTTGATGCGCCCGGTCCAGTTCGTCGTCCCCGCCGATATGCCCCTCAGCCAGGTCGTCCGCGACTACGTTTACCGTGTCCATGCCGACCGGTTCCCCGTGGTCAGCGGCTCCACACTCCTCGGCTACATCAGCGCGGACGATATCGCGGAGGTGGACCGCTCGCAGTGGGATTGGACGCCTGCCGAGCGCCTCGTCCGCCCTTACGGCCGGCGCGAGATTCTCTCACCCACCGACGACGCCTGGGCTGCCTTCATGAAGGTCAACCAGCTCGGCCGGCCCAACCTCCCGGTCTTCTCCGGCCGGCAGCTCATCGGCTTTCTCTTCGCAAACGACATCATGAACCACTTGAACAACCAGAGCCGATTCGGGAAGGTTTGAACCGGCGGGGGGGGAAGGACCGCCGCGGCTCCGGGCGCCAGTTCGGTTGACGCGCGGCCCCTTTTGTCCCAACCGTCAAGTGGATACTCGTTGCAGGCAGTCCAGGAGGCGGGAAGTGTCTCCCTGTGGTAAACGGCCCCCTTGAGACACCGCCGGGCGGGGCCAAAGGCCACTTGCAGACAGACGAACGGGGAATGAGTCCTTCGAGAACCGGCCACCATCCACTGCCAGGCACCGGCGCCTTGTGCCGGCGCCTTGGCCTGCCCTGCCTGCGCGGCCTTCTGGCACCCCTCGTTATCGCGCTGCTGCCTGCCACCGCTGCGGCCAACAGCCTCGAACTCAACTTCCACGAAAAGCGCAACCTCGTCGGCCCCAACGCGCCACTCGTGGTGGACCTGGTGGAGACGCCCTCCCCCGAACTCATCGTCACGGACGTGCGCGGCGGTTTCCGGCTCTACGACGCCATGAGTGGCCGCGGCCTCGAGCGCCTGCGTATCGGAGAGGAAATCCTTACCGCCCCCGCTGTCGGCGATTTCTTCGGCAACGATTCGCTGGACGTCGCCCTGGCCACCGGCAGCGGCCGCATCATGCTCCTGCGCGGTACCAGCCTTGACCTCATCGCCGAGTCCACCATCGGCGCCCCGATGAGCCTTCCCCCCACCGTCTATACGCGGGAGCTTCCCGAGGGGAGCTACCGCGACCGGCTGCTCCTCGCCGATCAGGACGGCATCATCCGCGCCGTGGAGCTCACGGACGAGGGCGCCCTCCGCGCCGTCTGGGACTACCGCACCGGCACCAAGCTCCAGGCTCCCATGACCATCGGCAGTGTCCGCCCCCAAACCGGCACCGATGCCGTTGCCACCACCAGCGACGGGTACGTCATCGTCCTGGACCCGGAGAACAGCAGCTCCGCCGACCGCGAGCACCACTACCTGCCGGAAAGCTCCGCCATCCCCTTCTCTGCACTGCTGGTGGACACCGATGGTTCCGGGAACAAGGAAATCATCGTCACCCTTGCCAGCCAGAAGGTCGTCTGCCTGAGCTATCGCGAAGGACGCACTCCGGCCATCCAGCGCGTCTGGGAACGTAGCCTTCCCCACCCGGCCGTGGCTCCGCCACTCCTGATCAGCCGGCAGGGCAATCCCTCTGAACAGTATATCCTTCAGCTTTCCACCCAATCGCTCAGCGTGCTCGATCCCGTCGATGGCCGGGTGCACGCCGTTGACCGCAGTCCTCTCACCAATATCGTCACCGAACCGGCCCTCATCCCTCGCCCGGGCCGTTTCCCGGAGATCGCCTGGGCCCAGCACGACAAGTCCGTCCACCTCACCCGCAACATGACCGAGTGGCTGGACGCCGAAGGGTCCGTAACGCTCGACACCGCCGAAACGCGCCTCGGCCATCAGCTCACCGGCACCCTGGTCAGCTACACGGAAGGGCCTGGGGAGCCCTACCACCTGCTCGGCATCAGCCCCGACCAGGCCGGGCAGATATACTCACTCCGGACCGGATTCGTCTCCCTGGAGGGGCTCTGGCCCACCCGCACCCCGTGGATGACCGCCGGCGGCAATTCCGCCCGGGCCGGCCGGCTCGACCTGGAGGCCGCCATGCTGGAGGACTCGCGCCGGAACGTCCGCGCCGAGCTGGCCAACTCATGGCGCACCGAACTCGACGAACACATCGCCGGACGGCAGTGGGCACAGGCCGCCGCCATTTCCCGCCAGCTATACGAATACAACCCCTACAACCCCGAATACCGGCGCCTGCGCGCCCAGGTCTTCATCCGGCGGTTCCTGCTGCCACTGATCGCCGGCACGATCGCCCTTCTCGGCCTTGGAGTCTTCACCACCCATCGCACCGTTCGTTACCTGACCAACCGCCGGCTCTGGCGCCGCGCCAGGGCCTCCCTCATCCGCGGTGATCACGCCGAGGCACGCGTCGCTCTCGAACGCCTTCGCGAACGCAAACCGGATGATCCGCGTGTGGCGGCCGCACTAGCCTACGTCGCCATCCACCTGGAGGACTACTCCCGGCAACTGCTCCCCGTCTTCCGCGACGCCTGCGAGGCGCGCCCCGAAGACCGAAAGCTCCTCCACGGCCTGGCCCGGTGCCACCTCCATGCCGGCGACCGCACCCCCGAGGGCGCCGAGGTTTACGAAAAGGCCCTGCCCGATTTCCCGGACGCGCCCCGGCTCGAATACCAGGCCGGCCTCTGCGAAATGGAACGCGCAAACTGGGAGGAAGCCGGCAGGCGCTTCCGCGCCGCCCTCAAAGGCGGCCTCAACAGCGATGCGCTCTACCGCTCCCTCTGTGACGTCTATCTCCGCACACGCAACTATACGGCCCGCACCCTCCCCGTCTTCCAGCAGCAGTACCCGTTCCGCAAGGAGGAGCCGGAGTTCCTCGAAGGCTATCTCCTCGCCTGTATAGACGCCCGCAACGTGGACGCGCAGGTGGAGGACCTCTGCCGGCAGGTGCTGGGCCTCTATCCCGGCCACGCCGCCGCATCGCTCCACCTGGCCGGCATCCTGATGCAGCGCGGGCAGGCATCCGCCGCCACCGGACACGTCCGTGCCGCGCTCCGCAACGACCCCGAACACCGTCCCGCCGTGCAACTCCTCGCCGACTGCTACATGATGCAGCACCGGCGCGATGAGGAGGCCGTCGCCGCGTACTTCAAGGCCGCGGAACTCGACCTCGCCGGTAAGGACATCCTGCGCGTGCTCGCGCAGCACTGCTTCGAGCAGGAGCGGTTCGACCCTCAGGCGCTTGAGATATACAACAAGAGCATCGCACACAACCCGGGCGACCCGGTCACGTTGCGGGCGCTCGCCTCCGCCGCGGACAGAAACGGGGACGTACAGCTCGCCATCCGTTCGCTCGAAGCCCTCCAGGACAAGGCGCAGCTGGACAAGGCCGGTACGCTGCAACTCGCCCGCGCCTACATCGCCGCCGGCACGGAGAACGAACGCACCGACCGCATCCTCCGCGAAGCGCTCCGCTACGAACCGGGAGAGGAAACCCTCCTCGCCGCCCTCGTCCGCGTCCTTGCCGCCCGCGGCGTGGACAACCCCGCCATCATCCCCTATGTCGAACAGTACCTCACGCTCCACCCCGCGGACACCACCGCCGGGCGGCTCATGGCCCGCGCCACCATCCGCGGCGAGCGCTACGAGCAGGCCCTCAACGTGCTCCAGCGCTTCCTCGCCGGAAACCCCGGCGACGAGGAGTTCCAGCGCCTCCACGCCCTCGCCAGTCTATACGACAATCGCGTGGACGCCGCCATCACCGAGTACGAACAACTCCTCGAGCGCAACCCCGACGACCGTGAAGCGCTCATCAACGTCGCCCTCGCCTGTGCCGGCAAAATGCGAACCGACAGCCAGGCAGAGCAGTACTACCACCGCGCCCTGGCCATCGAACCCGGCCATGACCGGCTCCACCTCGCCCTGGCCCGCGTCGCCGCCGAACGCAACGATCCCGCCGCCGCCGCAGAGTCCTACAAACAGGCCCTCAAGAGCCGGCCCGGCACCGAGCAGGCCGTCCTCGCCCATCTCGAAGCGTTGCTCGCCGACCGGCCCGAGTTGCTCCGCTTGCGCTGGTTCCTCGTCGAATTGCTCGTCGGCCAGGGCCACCTCAGCGAAGCCATCGAGCAGCTCGAAACCGTCGGCCGTCACCATCCCGGCCAGCAGGCCAACATCCTCCGCGCGCTCGACGCCATTCTCAAACGCGAGTCCCGCCACGCCTCCGCCCTCGCCTTCAAGGGCCGGCTCCTTCTTGAATCGGACAACGTGCAGGACGCCGTCACCATGCTCGGCCGTGCCTACGACCTCCAGCCCGCGTCCCCCGATATACAGGAAACACTCCTCACCGCCCTCACCCAATCGCTCAACGGCCACGAGGAGCCCGCAAAGCGATTCAAACTCGGCAAACTCCACTACCTCCGCCAGGAATACGACGAGGCCATCGGCTGCTTCCAGCGCACCGCCCAGGACCACCGCTGGGAAAGCGAGTCCACCAAAATGCTCGGCCGCTGCTTCGTGGACAAGGGCATGCTCGACCTCGCGCTCCAGGAATACCGCAAGCTCGCCGTGGACGAGGAAACCAAGGAACTGCTCTACGACCTCGCCCAGCGCTACGAAGCAAAACGCGACCTCGTCGGCGCCAAGACCGTCTATCGCCAGCTCTTCGCCGTGGACATCCGCTACCGCGACGTCAAGACCCGCTTCGAAATGCTCTCCGGCTCCACCTCAGACCCCATCAAGTTCGACAAGACGATCACCGTCTCCGGCATGTCCGACAAGGCACAGCGCCGCTACGAACTGCTGGACGAACTCGGCCGCGGCGCCATGGGCATCGTCTATCGCGCACGCGACAAGGAACTCGACGAGGTCGTCGCCCTCAAAATCCTCCCCGACAACCTCTCCAACAACCCCGAAGCCGTCCGCCGCTTCAAGGTCGAGGCCCGCAACGCCCGCCGCCTCTCCCACCAGCACATCGTCCGCATCCACGACATCGGCGAGGAAATGGGCCGCAAGTACATCTCCATGGAATTCGTGGACGGCGAGGACCTCAAACAGCGTCTGCGCACCGCCCCCGGCGGCAAAATTCCGCTCGGAAACGCCCTCACCTTCTCGCTCCAGATACTCGATGCGCTCTTCTACGCCCACGGCCTCGGCATCGTCCACCGCGACGTCAAACCGGCCAACATCATGCTCACCGCCGAAGGCCAGGTCAAAGTCACCGACTTCGGCATCGCCAAAATGGTGGACGCCACCGGCGAGGGCACCATCGCTGGAGCCATCATCGGCACGCCCCTATACATGTCCCCCGAGCAGGTGCGCGGCCTGCCCGTCGACCACCGGGCGGACATCTACGGCTTCGGCGTCCTCCTCTACGAAATGCTCTCCGGCCGGCCGCCCTTCACCGAAGGCGACCTCGCCTACCAGCACCTCCACGAACTCCCCGGCCCGCTTGAGGACATCCCCGGCGAACTCTGGCAAATCCTCGAACGCTGCCTCGCCAAGGACCGCGAGGACCGCTGGGAAAACGCCAGCGCCCTGCGCGAAGCCCTCGAAACCGCCACCGCCAAGGCGTAGGGGGGCGGACCCCATTGTTCGTCATTTGGCAGACTGTATAGACGCCTGGCTCTCCCCTCGCGGAAGGAATCGGCCGGTCCTCCGGAAGTGCGCCTCCGGGGGAAGGCTCCAACCGGCTTGCGGGAAGCCGGAAGCTTTCGTGAATTCGGAAGATGGACTTTTGTCTGCTTGACCGAGGTTGAAATGTAAACCCCGCTCAGACCGTGCCCGCGACACGGCTTGCTCCGCCTGCGGGAAGCCGGAGGCTTCCCAGATGGTAGCCGGTGGTCGAGCGGAGCGAAGACCACCGGAAAGAGTCCCAAAGCCAACCGCACCCCGGCAGGGGTGCCAGAACACAACGTCCGGGAAAACGCCATCATGCCATCCACCTATACCAGCCTGCACTTCCACATCGTCTTCTGTACAAAGCATCGTGAACCGTGTATAGATACCTCATGGCGCCCCCGGTTGCACGAATACCTGGGAGGCACGGTCCGTGGCCTGGGCGGCGTCCCCGGGGCCGTGGGAGGAACGGCGGATCATGTGCACATTCTGGCCGGTTTGCGCCCCACTCAATGTCTCTCAGACCTGGTTCGCTAATTGAAGAAGGCATCCTCCGCGTGGGTCCGCGAGGAGGCCGGCCTCCCTTCGTTCCATTGGCAGGTGGGCTATGCCGGGTTCACGGTAAGCCCACCGGCCCGAAAGCGCGTGAGCGACTATATCGCACGTCAGGAGGAACACCACCGCAGGAAGTCTTTCCTGGAGGAGCTGAAGGACATCCTGAAGATGGCCGGGGTGGAATTTGATCCTGCGTACCTGGAATGAGGTGGCTCTCTTCTGCGACCCCTGCCGGGGTCGTTCTTCGTGGGCCGTCGTTCCGGTGGTCTTCGCTTCGCTCGACCACCGGCTAATGTCTGGCAAGCCTTACGGCTTGCACGTGGCCCGGCCGTTCCCCTCGTCCTCAAGCCGTGACGAAATAGCCGTCCTCGAGCAGGAGGAGAGGGTGCCTTCATGGTTTCCTGTTCCCGTTTCGTTTTCGCGTCATGTGACTCATGGACCCACGAGCGCCGCCACCCCTGCCTCCATTCCACCTTCGCGCGAGACGGGCCTTCACCCCCCGTGCCTCTTGCTCCTTGCCGCCCCGGGGCCGGTCCGGCCTACCCTGTGGCGCGGGTGGGGGAGCGGCCCCTGCCCCCCGAGACTTCAACACGGCGGGCTCCATGACTCCGGACGAACTCGAAAAGACACTCGAACGGCTCTACAACTCCGCCCGCTCCGCCAGCAGCGAGGGCCTCACCGACGAGGCCGTCCGCCGCTGCGAGGAGGCCCTCGAACTCATCGAGACCTACGGCGAGGACAGCGAGCGCCACACCTACGGCGATTTCGTCATGCTCAGCGGCGACGTGCACTGGGGCGCCGGCGACTACGAGCAGGCCTACCGCGCCTATTACAAGGTCATGATGCACGAGCCCGACCGGCTCGACGCGCGCGTGGCCGTCGGCGTGGCGCTCTACCACCTCGGCCGGTTCGCTGCCTCCCAGTCCATCCTGGAGATGACAAGCCTTGAGGACGGCGAGGACGCCGAAACGTGGTACTACCTCGGCCTGCTGGCGCTGCGGCGCGGCCAGCGCGACGTCGCCATGATTCACTTCGAAACCGCCCACGATCTCGAAAGCAACCGCTTCTTCGTACCCGTCGAGATACCCCCGGAGGAAATCATCGCTCTGGTCGAGTCCATGGTGGAGGAAATCCCCGAACCGCTGCGCGAGCCGCTCGCCAACGTCCCCATCCTCGTGGAGGACCACCCCTCCGAAGCGCTCCTTTTCGGCAGCGACCCGCCCATGGACCCGCTCCTGCTCGGCATCTTTGATGGCGTGCCCCTCACCGAACCGCAGGACCTGGTGACGAGCCCCACGCACATCATCCTCTTCCTCGACAATATCTGGCTCTTCGGCCACAATCGCGAGGCGCTGGAGGAGGAACTCTGGGTGACGCTCAAGCACGAGATCGGCCACTACTTCGGCCTGAATGAGGACGAATTGGCCGACCGGGGGCTCGCCTGACCGCCATGTGGCAGGAACTGCTCATCGCCGCCGGGAAGGGCGCCGCCGTGGGGGCGCTGATTGGCTACGGCACGAACCGCCTTGCCGTGTGGATGCTCTTTCACCCGCGGCGCCCGCGCACGCTGGCGGGGTGGAAGGTGCCGCTCACACCGGGCCTTGTCGTCCGCAACCAGGACCGTCTGGCCGACGCTGTCGGCAAGGCGGTGGCACGCGACCTCCTGGACACCGAGACCGTCGTCCGCCACCTCGGCGACGCGAATCTCTCCGCCTCCATCGAACAGCTCCTGCACTCGGAGTACGATGTGCTCGCCGCCACGGACAAGAGCGTGGCGGAGGCGCTCGGCCCCGGGCACAGGGAACCGCTCGAACAGCTTGCCGGCCGGCTGGCGGACCTCGTGGTGGACGGGCTGGAGGGCATGCTGGAGAAGGGCGGGGAGAACTCGCCCATGGCCGGGCCGCTCGGCACGCTGGTCGAATCGCTCGCCGATCAGCCCCTTGGCGAACTGCTCCCGCCCGGCTCCGCGAAGGTCTTCTCCCGTGCCGCCTTCGACCGCATTCAGGCCACCCTGCGCACCCCCGGCTTCCAGGAATTCGCCGCCGAGCGCATCGAAACCGCCACCGCCCGCTTCGCCTCCTCCGAAGCCTACCTCCAGTTCGAGGAGGCCGGGCACGACTACATCTCCGGCCGGCTTCCCGCCGCCACCGCCGCCGCGCAGGAATCGCTCGCCGACTATCTCGCCAGCCCCGAATTCGGCGAGCAGATTCAGGAACGCTTCGCCTCGAAGCTCTACGGCCTCATCTCGGGCAAGCTCCCCGTCGTCGGCGTCGTCATCACCGAAAAGCTCATCCGCGAGCTGATTCGCCAGCGCTGGCCGGAAATCTCCCACGAACTGCAGGAGATCGCCCGCGGGGAGGACCTGGCGCAGGTGCTCGAAAAGCAGTTCGGCGCCGCGGCGGGGAACATCTTCGAAGCGCTCCGTGAAGCCTTGCGCGACCCGCGCACCGGTGTCGGCGTCGGCACCTGGACGGCCGAGGGGCTCCCCACGCTGATCGGCGAGGCGTCGGAGGAGTGCGGCCTGCTCCCCGCGCTCGAGAAGGAAACGGAGAAAGTTCTCCACCGGCCCGCCCGCGAGCTTTTCCGCCTCCCGCGCCCGCTGCCGGACGAGACGCGCGCGAAGGTCGCCGGCCGGCTGCGCACCATGCTCGCCACGGAGGAAAACCGCACCGCCGTCCGTGCCGGGCTTGCGGAAGGTTTCCGCAGCCTGCTCTTCGAGAAGCCGCTCCGGGAGGTGCTCTCCTGGCTGCCGCGGGAGGACTGGGACCGGGCCGGTGCCGCGCTGGCGGAGCTGATCGAGCGCCGCTCCATCGAATTTCTCCCCCAACTGCTCAGCGAAGGTCTTCGCCTTGAGCACGTCGTCTCCACCAAAGTGCGCGAATTCGACGCCGGGCGCATCGAGGAGACCATAAAGCGCGTCAGCGGCCGCGAACTGCGCGGCATCATCCGCCTGGGCGGCCTGATCGGCCTCGTCGTCGGCGCCACCTTCCAGACCGTGCTGTTCTTCCTGTAACGCGCAGTCGCCGGTGGGGGAGTTTGGCCTTGCAACGGGGGGTGCGATGCGTTTCGCTTCCCGGCCGCGTCTGGCGCACGGGGCCGGGTGTGCCCTGCCCGCCTGCGCTCCCCCAACCATCCCCAGAGCCGAAAAGATTCAGCCATGCATCCGGTTATCAAGGAAATCGAAGCGCCCTATCTGAAGACGGACATTCCGCACTTCCGCCCGGGGGACACCATCCGCGTGTCCGTCCGCATCGTCGAAGGTGACAAGGAACGCATCCAGGACTATCAGGGCGTGGTCATTGCCCGCCGTGGCTCCGGCCTGCGCGAAACCATCGTCGTGCGGCGCGTCTCCTTCGGCGTCGGCATGGAGCGCACCTTCCAGCTCCACAGCCCGCGCATCGAGGCCATCCGCGTGGTGCGCCGCGGCAGGGTCCGCCGCGCCAAGCTCTACTACCTGCGGAACCTGCGTGGCAAGAAGGCCCGTCTGGCAGAGCGCCGTGTCTCCCAGGAGAAACTCGCCAGCGAAGCCGCCGCGCAAAAGAAACCTCTGCTCGATCAGATCGCCCAGGCAGAGGAGTCCCAGGCCATCCTCGACGGTGCCAACGAACTGCCCGATCAGTCCCTCCCCGATACCGAACTCGACGCCTCAGAGATGGTCGAGGAAGGGGGGCCCATCGCCCAAGCGGAACCAGAAGAAGAGCCCAAGAAGGACGCCTGAGTCCCTCCGGCGCCATCACCTCCGGCTTGCCTTGACGGGCCGCCCTGTTCGGACGCAACACGGCGGTCCGTCGCTGTATTTTACCTCCTCCGCAGAGCCACGATGAACGCATCCTCCGTATCCCTCCTGCTTGCCGCCTTTCTCCTCTCCGGGTGCGGACTCTTCCGCTCCGGAACGGAGAAGCAGTTCCCCTCCGGGCACCCGCCCGGCTACGCCGAACTCGAAGCTGGTGCCGGCCAGCGCGCGGATGTCCCGGTGGACGAGGAGGCCGAAGGCACACCGGCCCGCCATATCAGTATCCCATCGGACGCTCAGGAGCGCGACGGCCTTTACATGAGCATCTCCCTGGAGTCCGGCACCGTTGGCGCCGGCAACCCGGTCCGCTTCAACCTCTCCGTGCGCAACACCACCTCCACGCCCCTCCCGGTGCTCTACGCCACGGAAAAGCGCTTCGACGTGGCGGTCTTCGCCGACCAGAACCAGGAGGAACTCGTCCACCTCTGGAGTTCGGACCGTATGTTCGCTCAAGTCTTCCAGGACATGATGCTCGGCGGCGGATCGAACGTCACGCGCGCCCTTGAAGTTCCCACCACGCGCAGCTCGGAAGCCGGAGAGATGCTCGCCGGAGACCCCAGCCGGCCGCTCATCCCGGGGACCTACTGGGCCTGGGGCACGCACGAAGGCACGCCGTTCCTCGCCGCCGGCCCCGTCCAGGTCGAAGTCCTCCCGCCCGATGAACTGCCCGACGCCGCCCCTGCTCCCCCCGAAGACCCATCGATCGAAGTGATCGACTGACTCCGCGCCGGCCGTCCGGGCCGGACCTCCACACTTCCATCCCATCATTCCGGTGGGCGCATCTCATCGTTGCCAGCCGGCCTTCCCGCCGGGAGCACCGCGTACCCTTGGAGTGCGCGCGGCTTGCCGCCGCCTTCGCGCAGCGGGCTTGCCCGCGCGTGCCCCGACCTGCCTCCGCACTCCATGAGCGTCGTCGTTCTCGACTGTTCCCGTTCCTTCCCTCGATGTCTGCAAGCGTTGGTGTTATACGCAGATTCTCGCAGATACAGCGTCACTCCACCAGCGGGACCCGACACCAGCCC
>SLMS01000191.1 GCA_007133495.1 Candidatus Sumerlaeota bacterium
ACCACACGTGCTGCCCACCCCTCAGCGTATAGCCCTCATCAACGCGCTTCTTTTCATCGTCGTGCTGACGCTCGCCGTCCTGCTGATCACCCGGGAGCGCCCCCTGCCCGGCCGGCCACCGGTCGAGCAGGTCCGCGAGGAGGTGGCCGAACTCATCGAGCAGCGCGGCACCGCCCGCGACAGGCTCGAAGGCCAGCTCCAGGCCCTCGGGGAAAGGCGCATTTTCGCCACCATCATCCCAATGCCGACACCCACACCGACGCCCACGCCCACGCCCGTGCCGCCACCGCGCATCGAGGAAGTGACCGACCGCTGGCGCCTGGAAATCATCCTCCCGCGCTCCGGCATGGCCATTTTTGAAGACATCGGCAGCCGCGAAACCTGGCAACTACGCCCCGGCGAGTCCCGCACCGTCGATCATCGCGGCCGCCAGGTCCCCGTCTATCTCGACTCGGTGGACACCAGCCAGTTCAGCGCCACCATCCGTATAGACGTGGACGGATCACGCCAGACACGCACCTTCCGCGTCTTCAACTAGACGCACCAGCCCGAAGCGCCAAGCCGCTTCACCCAAACCAGGGAGAACTCATGCAGCTCAGTCCTCAGCGCCTCGTGCTCATCAACTCGCTCCTGTTTCTGCTCGTCATGGGGCTGGCCGCGATGCTCATCACACGCGAAAGGCCCCTGCCCGGCCGGCCGCCGGTGGAGGACGTGCAGCGCGAGGTCAGCCAACTCATCGAAGAGCGCGGCAGCGCGCTCGACCAACTCGAAGGTGAACTCGAAGCCCTCGGCGAAACCGACATCTTCGCCACCATCATCCCCGAACCGACCCCCACTCCGACTCCAACGCCCACACCCGTTCCGCCCCCCGACATCAACGTCCTCACCGAGGACTGGCGCCTGGAAATCATCCTTCCCCAAACTGAAATGGCGCGCTTCGAAAGCGAATCCACAGACGAAATGTGGGACCTCAACCCCGGCGACTCACGCCGCGAGACGCAGGACGGCCAGGGCGTCGATGTCTTCCTCGACTCCATCGACCCCACAGAGTTCAGCGCCACCGTCCGTATAGACTGGGAAGGCGAGGCACAGACCCGCACCTTCCGCATGTTCGACTGAGGCCGCCACGCCCCCGTCTTTCTCCTCCCGCGCCTTCCCGCTTGACCGGGCGCATCCGAAATGCCGGACTGCCCTCATCCCAACGCGCCCCGCGGCGGAACGGCGGTCCCCATGAGCGAGCAACCGGGCGAAGGTACGTCCACCGGTCTCCCCCAGCAGGACGAGCGCCACCTCGATCTCCTGTCCACCTTCCATTACGTCGCCGCCGGGCTGACGGCGGCTCTCTCCTGTCTTGTTCTGCCCCATTTGGTGATAGGTTTCCTCATGCTCACGCAGGACTTGAACGGCCTGGCGGAAGAAATCCCGGCAATTTTTCCGTTCGTGTTCATTCTCATCCCCGGCGCGATGTTCATCGCGGCCTGGGTCCTGGCGGGTCTCATGGTGGCCACAGCGCTGAAACTCAAACGGCGCGAATCCCACACCTTCTGTCTCGTTGTGGCGGGTGTTGAATGCATGATGATGCCCTACGGCACGGTACTGGGCATCTTCACGATCATCGTGCTGTCGCGGGACTCGGTGACTCGGCTTTTCGACGCGCGGAGGGTGCCGCCCGCTTCTCCCGGTTCCGGCGCCGAGTAGCTGTCCGGTACCCCGGCAATGCCAATCAGCACCAGCCAACCTCTGAATTGCTCCGGGCGTGATTTTTCCTTGAACGACGCGGACGGGGTGTGTCCGGTTCGCCCCCAGCGCCGGTTGATAACCGGACCCCACCTCTGGGCCGGCGGAATGACAGACCGCAAGGGGGCAGGCCATCGTCCCGGCGGTACGTCCCGCCTCGAAGTGGCAGCGCTTCCGCCCCCCTTCGTCGTTACTGCGGTCTCAATCTCAGAAACGCCCGGTTGACTGATACCAGCCGGAGAATCCCCCCTCAAACTGGGCCGTGGCCGGGCAGGGGGGAGCACCGGCAAACGGCAATGGCCGAAAACCCGGCCGCCGGGGAAAGGGTCCACAGATGGCGCACTACAACAAAAGACTCATTACTTTCTTCATGACCACAAAGTGCAACCTGCGGTGCACCTACTGTATCACCTCCTCAATGGACAGGGAGGAGCAGTTCCTCGACCTCGATTTTGCGCGCTCGGCGCTGGAGGAGTACTTTGAGCAGACCCGCAACTACAAGGTCCGCTTCTACGCCGTGGGCGAACCGACTCAGAACCTCGAAGGCATCAAGGCCGTCCACCAAATGGCCCAGGAGATGTCCGGGGGTCAGACGTACTTCGAGATGATCTCCAACGGTGTCTATTCACCCGATACACTCGAATGGGTCGGCAACAACATCGATCGTGTCTGGATTTCCTACGACGGACCACGGGACAACAACGACCGCTATCGCCTCACTCCCACCGGCGGCACCAGCACCGAAAAGGTGATAGACACCATCACCAAACTCAAGGACATGACATCCGTCGGCATCGGCCTCACTGTCAGCAAGACCAACTGCTTTCGTCAGAAGGAGGTGATAGATGAGGCGAACGAAATAGGCGTCAAGAGCGTCTTTTCCAAAGCCGTGCTGGACCCGGTGGACAAGACCGGTGTGGACACCGGCTGGGGCGTGAACATCATGGACTACGCCGAAGGCTATCTTGATGCATGGCGGTACGCACGCGGGCTGGGAATTTCCTATCTGAATGATCTGGTGTTCAACTTCGATGGACGATGTCCGATCAATTGCCGCGCCTGCAGCCCGACTCCGCACATCACGATGGACGGATACGTCTCAAGCTGCGACCGCGCCTACGGCGGCGACACGCCCCTCCAGGACCTGATATACGGAAAGTGGGATCCGGAACGCCGCAAGATAGAATACTGGCCGGACCGCATCCGGGGGATACAGAGCAGGAATGTCCATAATATGCCCGAGTGCCGTGACTGTGAGGTGCGCTACCAATGCGGCGGGCAATGCCTTGGCACCACCTACCAGTTCACTGGCGACATGTACAAGGTACTGGACACGTTCTGCCCCGCAATCAAGTACCTGCACAGGCACATGAACCTGAACAAGGGGGAGCACTGGCCCGTGGAATATGAGACGTAAGCTGGGCGGCGCCTACCGCACGTCCTTGCGCAGTTTGGCCGGCAGTATCTTGAGCTGCTCGCGGTACTTCGCCACGGTACGCCGCGCGATCTGAAAGCCCTTCTGCCGCAGCAAGTCGGCGATCTTCTGATCGCTCAGCGGCCGGCGCTTGTCCTCGTTCTCTATCATCTGCGTGAGCAGTTCCTTGATCGAGCGCGAGGACGCCGCCTCCCCGTCGTCCGTGTCCAGGCCGGAGGAGAAGAAGTACTTGAGCTCGAAAAGCCCCCGCGGCGTCTCCACGTATTTCTTCGTGGTCACGCGCGCGATCGTGGACTCGTGCATGCCGACGCGCTCGGCAATGTCCCGCAGCGTCAGTGGGTGCAGGTGCTCGATCCCCTTCTCCAGGAAATCTTTCTGGTATTCCATGATCGCTTCGGTGACGCGGAGGATCGTGGACTTCCTTTTCTCGATATTCCGGATCAGCCAAACTGCGTTCTTGTATTTCTCGGAGGCGTACTCGGCATCCTGATCCGAGGGTGCGGCATTCTCGAAATGTTCCCACCGTCCCGCCGGTGGCGCATTGCCGTCGGTGCCGTCGCCCTGGTCTCCCGGTTTGTCCTGTCCGGAGGTGACGCCGTTCACCTCCGTGCGGGCCGCGTGATGGCCGCCCCGCCGGCGCGTGGGCTTGTTCGCCATCATGCGCCGGTAGTTGGACGCCACCTTGAGCCGGCCCACGTCCCCCTCGTTCAGGAAGTACATATACTTTCCGTCCACCTTCTTCACGTACACGTCGGGGGTGATATATTGCGGCCGGTCCTTGGTGACGGAACGTCCCGGCTTGGGGTCGAGGCGTGAGAGCGTCGTAAAGACGTCGATCACCTCGTCCTCGCTGGTCTCCAGCGCCCGGGCGATCTCCTTGAAGCGCTTCTGCTGCAGGTCGCTAAGGTGCTCGTCCAGGATTCGGTACAGCAGCCTGTTGCGGATGCCGAGTTCCTCGCACTGAAGCCGCAGGCACTCCCCAAGGTCCCGCGCTGCCACGCCCGTCGGCTCGAACTCGTGCAGGATTTCCAGCACGTCGAACACCCGGTCCGGTTCGGTCTTCATGCGGTAGGCAACCGAGTGCAGCATCAAGTCCGAGGGGTGCAGGTCCTTCAGTTCCTCGTACTCCTCCTTCGTTTTGCGCGCGATCAGCCGGCGGAGCAGCTCCTCCCGCTTCATCCTGGCGGCCTGGTCGTAGTCCAACCCCAACATGTGCCCCATGATCCTCAGCATCAGCTCCTTGCGCTTCATGCCGGTGAAAGCGTCGGGGTTCTCGCCCCCGTGGCGCTTTGCCAGAAGCTGCCGGAGGTACCTGTCCACCATTTCCGCGGGGCCGGCGTCGTTCGGGATGATCAGCTCGGCGGGGTAGCCCACCATCAGGGCCTGATTCTCCAGCGAGCAGTCCAGGTACCCGTCGTAGTCGAGATTGCCGATGAGGAACTCGCCGATCTCCATGTCCTTGCCGGCAAGGCGCGAGAGACGGAGCTGACGGAGCAGGCTGTCGTAGAGGCTGTCCGAGGAACCGGTGTAAGTGGTGAAGTCGTTCTCCTCGGTCTCCTCCCGGGTGCTGGTGTAG
>SLMS01000332.1 GCA_007133495.1 Candidatus Sumerlaeota bacterium
GCAAGCTCGGCAGCGGCAAGGACATGCAGGACCGCCTCTCCCGGCTCGTCGCCATCTTTGATGGGTTGGACTTCCGTGCCAGCCGCGCCGAGGGCGACGATCTGCTCGGCGACGCCTACGAGGTGTCGTTTCAGATCATCCTTTACGGTCAGGAGAAGGACATCGCCACCCGTGGCCACGCCATCATGAACGCCTTCCTCCACGACCATCCGACTGCTGAGACACGTCAGGGCAACACGGTCACCGATCCGGAGTTCAAGGACGACGGCGGCAATCTGAACCGCATCGACTACGTGGTCGCCAACCCTCCCTACTTCGACAAGGCCAAGGCCGCGCTGAAGGCCGTCCGAAATCAGCTGAACGAAGCAGTCGCACGGAAGTACGGCGAGCTCACCGAACCGGACGTGATCTCCCTCGTCGTGCACGACAAGTGGCTCGCGTGCATCGAGTCCGAAGTCGAGAGCGAGGTGGAGCGCATCTCCCAAGGATTGGCCGGCCGGGTCCAGACCCTGGTCCAGCGCTACCAGCAGCCGCTGCCCAGTATCGTCGAGGGGGTCGAAGCCTTGGCCGCCCGCGTGGACGGTCACCTTCGCCCGATGGGATTCGCAACATGAGCGACGAGCTGGCCCGGGACACCGGGTACCGGGAACTGCTTGGGCGCATCGCCGAAGCCTACGCTGCCGGGCAGGCCCGCGCGGTGCGGGCCGTCAATGTGCACCTGACCGAGACCTACTGGGAGATCGGACGGCACATCGTTGAATTCGAGCAGGAGGGGCAGGCCCGTGCCATCTACGGCAAGGCCCTTCTCGACCGCCTGAGCCGCGACCTGACCCTGCGCCACGGCAAGGGCTTCAGCCGCAGTAACGTCATCCGCATGCGCCAGTTCTACCTCGCCTTCCCAAAAGGTGCGACACCGTCGCACGAATTGAGCTGGTCGCATATTGTCGAGTTGCTGAAGATTGACGACGAACTCGAGCGCGACTTCTACCTGCAGCAAACCCGGCGGGAGAACTGGTCGGTCCGCGAACTCCAGCGTCAGATACGCTCCTCCCTCTTTCTGCGCCTCGCCGCCGGAAAGGACAAGGAAGCCATCCTGGCGCTCTCCCGCGAGGGACAGGCGCTGGAGCAACCCGCCGATATCCTCCGCG
The DNA here is from genome assembly GCA_007133495.1 of Candidatus Sumerlaeota bacterium. Classification (GTDB taxonomy): domain Bacteria; phylum Sumerlaeota; class Sumerlaeia; order SLMS01; family SLMS01; genus SLMS01. The sequence goes on from SLMS01000332.1 coordinate 1,149, forward strand.
ATCCCTATGTCTTCGAGTTCCTCAAGGTCCCCGAGCCCCACGACCTCTCGGAAACCGAGCTGGAAAAGCGCCTTTGCGACCAGCTCCAGCCCTTCCTTCTCGAACTTGGAAAAGGATTCACCTTCGTCGGGCGCCAGTACCGCATCACCGTCAACAACACCCACTACCGAGTGGACCTTGTCTTTTACCACCGCATCCTGCGCTGCTTCGTGCTGATTGATCTCAAGTTGGAGGACGTCCGGCACCATGACATCGGGCAGATGAACCTCTATCTCGGATACTTCGCGGCGGAGGAGAACGTGGAGGGCGACAACCCGCCCATCGGCATCCTGCTCTCACGCCACAAGGACGAGCTGCTGGTCGAATACGCCACCTACGGCATGAACAGCCAGCTCTTCGTGCAGAAATATCAGCTATACCTCCCCGATCGCGAGGAGCTGCGCCGCGAGCTGGAGGCCACGCTTCGGCTGGCCGAAGGAGAGCGCTCCCATGAGTAAGCCCAGCGCGAAGACCTACGAGCTGCCCGAGGAGAACGCTGACGAGACGCGCGCTGCCGACTACGTTGCGGCCTACGGCAAGGCGGCAGGAAAGACAAGGCGCCCCAGGCAGAAGTTCAAGCAGACCGAGGTGGGGATGATTCCGGAGGATTGGGAGGTAACAAGAATTGACAGCTTCGCCGCAATAAAGACAGGTGCAAGAAATACGCAGGATCGGAAGGAGGATGGCATCTATCCGTTCTTTGTTCGATCTCAGGAGGTTCAAAGTATCGACTCATACTCCTTTGACACTGAGGCAGTATTGACAGCGGGAGATGGGGTCGGCACCGGCAAAGTCTTCCACTATATCGCAGGTCGCTTCGACGTACATCAAAGAGTTTACTGCATCGCCGAGTTTTCGGAACGCTTGGTGGGCCGATATTTTTTCTACCAATTCAGCATCCGTTTCTTTGACCGGATCATGTCCATGACTGCCAAGTCATCTGTGGACTCCGTGCGCATGGAGATGATCGCAGGAATGCTGATTCCTTTGCCTTCGCCCGCCGAACAATGTGCCATTGCCGCGGCGTTGTCGGACGTGGACGGGTTGCTGGAGGCGCTCGACCGGCTCATCGCCAAGAAGCGCGACCTCAAGAAGGCCGCCATGCAGCAACTCCTCACAGGCAAACACCGCCTCCCTGGGTTCACGGGCAAATGGGAGACAAAGCGGCTGGGGGATCTGTTTGTTTTGAGAGCCGGAACTTCCAAAGGGAAATATCGAAGAGAACATGGCCGCTACTTCATAGTCGATATGGGGTCTATCACCAGGGAAGGAAAACTATCTGTGTCCAAGATGACAGATTTTGAAGGCGACTTCTTGGAAACAGGTGAATTGGTGATGCCGAAGGATGACATCGGAGGGGGGCTTATCATTGGGCGGACCGGATACATTGACGCCGACCACAAGTACATCCTGAGCGATCATGTATACGCTCTAAAGCTCATCGAGGGTGACTCGAAGTTTCTGAGTTTCTTCATCAATGGGTATGCGACAAACTCCTCACTTCGCAGCAAGGTGACAGGGTCAGCCCAACTGGGCATATCCAAGAAGACTGTTGAGGAACAGGTTGTGAGCGTTCCGGATCCCGTCGAACAGGGTGTCATCGCCAGCATCCTCTCCGACATGGACGAGGAGATCGCGGCCCTGGAATCCCGCCGCGAGAAGACTCGCCTCCTGAAGCAGGGCATGATGCAGGAATTGCTCACGGGGCGCATCCGCCTCATCGAGCCGGAGGGGGCAGGATGAGCGGGCCTGCTGCCGCGAAGCAGTTCTTCATTGGTTGGGACGTCGGCGGATGGAACTGTGACCGCAACAGGTCAAGCCGGGACGCCATTGTCATTTTGGACACGGAACGGCGCATCGTGGGTACACCGTGGAGGGGGAATCTCCGGCAGGCGATTGCATCGGCGGCTGAAACGCGGGATTGGGTAGAGAATCTCTTTCGCCTTTGCAGGACAGAGCCACCGGGAGAGAGCTTCCGTGCGATACTGGCCATTGATACCCCTCTTGGCTTCCCTGCTGATTTCATCCGGCTGGTTTGCGATGGTGAGTGGGTGGAGCCCGGCAATGACTCCGGCGCGAACGAGTATCTCTTCCGCCGGACGGAACGCCGCCTGCGCGATGCGGGGCGTTCGCCCCTTTCAGCCATCAAGGACATGATCGGAAGCCAGGCAACAAAGGGCATGCACGCTGTGGCGAAGTTCGCTCCCGTCGTCGAGAGGTGCGGCGTCTGGACTGACGGTCAATGGCTTGTTGCATTCGAAACCTATCCGGCTGCGTGCAGGGAAACGCCAACGGTTCAGGCGCTGTTGAGGGGCTGTCCACAACTCAAGCCGGACGATTGCCGGGACGCGCTCATCTGTGCCCTCATCGCCTATGTCTTTGCCACCAACCCGGGTGACCTCGAGCCTCCGGAACGTGATGCTCCTCCCGGTGAAGGCTGGATATGGCTTCCCTCGGAATCCTACCGAAAGGCGTCATCATGACCACCGTCGGTGAGCGGGAAATCCGCACGCAGCAACGCGTGATCGAGTTCTTCCAGGGTGCATTGGGCTACCGCTACCTTGGCAACTGGCGCCAGCGGGAGGGGAATTCCAACGTGGAGGCAGAGTTGCTCTCCGCATGGCTCACACGCCAAGGGCATGGCCCGGCCATTGCTGGAAGGGCACTGCGTGAACTTGACAAGGCGGCGTCCCTCGGCGGGGGCAGGGACCTTTACGACGCCAACCGCCACGTGTACAGCCTGCTCCGCTACGGCGTGAAGATCGCCCCGGCCGTTGGCAAACCGCACAAGACCGTCTGGCTTTTAGACTGGAAGGACCCGGCGAATAACGATTTCGCAGTCGCCGAGGAGGTGACGTTTGCCGGCGAAAACAAGAAGCGGCCGGACATTGTCCTCTACGTGAACGGTATCGCTCTTGGCGTATTGGAACTCAAGCGCTCCACAGTCTCCGTCACGGAAGGCATCCGGCAAAACCTCGACAGCCAGAAGAAGGAATTCATTCAGCCGTTCTTCGCGACAGTGCAGTTCATCATGGCGGGAAACGAAACAGAGGGGCTGCGCTACGGGATGATCGGGACGCCGGAGAAGTATTACCTCGCGTGGAAGGAGGAGAGTCCGGTGCCCAATCCGCTCCACCGGGCGCTAGGACAGCTTTGTGGCAAGGAGCGGCTGCTGGAGTTGGTGCACGATTTCATCGTGTTCGACCGCGGGATCAAGAAGACCTGCCGTCACAACCAGTACTTCGGCGTGCACGCCGCGCAGGATCGTGTCGGCCGGCGGGAGGGTGGCATCATCTGGCACACCCAGGGGAGCGGCAAGAGCCTGGTCATGGTCTGGCTGGCGAAGTGGATTCGCGAAAATGTCAGTGATTCACGGGTGCTGATCGTGACCGACCGGATGGAATTAGACGAGCAGATCGAAAAGGTCTTCAAAGGGGTGGATGAGGATATCTACCGCACAAAGAGCGGAGCGGACCTTGTGGCAGTGCTGAGCCGAGAGGCGGAATGGCTTGTCTGCTCTCTGGTCCACAAGTTTGGCGTGGGAGAGGAGCTGACC
>SLMS01000114.1 GCA_007133495.1 Candidatus Sumerlaeota bacterium
CACCGGCGGCGTCGCGCGCCTCGCGCACAAGCCCCGCCATGCAGCGCCGGATGTCTCCGAGTTCGGACTCCTTGTTGCGCGCCCGCCAGAGTTCCTCGAACCGCTCATGCAGGTCTTCGAGCTTCTCCGCGAAGGCGAGCAACTCCTTGCGCAGCTTCTCGTCCGGTTTGCTGCCCGCCGCCGCCAGCTTGCGGACCAGCAGCACGCGCTCGCCGAACAGCACCATCATCCGGCAGGAGTGGAGCAACTCCTCCAGCACCCAGTGCGGCGCGCGGCCTGTCCGGTCCAGCCCGTCGAGCGTGGCCATGGCATCCCGCGCCGTCTCGATGGTCTGCTGCGCTTCCTCGTCCGTGATTTTCGCCAGCGCCTCGGTGTCCGTGATCGGTTGATAGAACAGCGTCCACGTCGGATAGAAGTCCGCCAGATGGCATGCCTTGCGGAGCGCGGCCATTGCCTGGCCGTCGAACCCGAGGAAGAGTGCCTCCCAGGCCTTGTCGAACCGCTCGCCAGCCGTCACGTCCGCCTGCCATCCCGCCGCGCCGCCCAGGGCAATGCCGTGCAGCGAGGCCGACAGCAGGTTCACGTGCCCGCAGTCGCCCCAGTCCGTGTTCAGCAGCCCCACGGCGCCGTATTTTTTCCCGGCCGCGGCGTAATCGCGTATATTCATCTCCGCGGTGTTGAAACCGTTCAGGAGCTGATTCCATCCGTTCGCGCCGGGGCACACGTATACGTCGAGCCCGGTGTCCACGAAAAGCTTCGTGCTCTCGTAATCGGTGTCCCGCGTATATCCCCAGTTCATCAGGATCGCTTCCTTGGGGATTTCCGGGATCAGGTCCGGGTGCTTCTTCACGATGTCGCCCCAGAACATCATCCGCTTGCCGTACTTTTTCATGAGATCATTGAGGAACGCGATGTGGCGCAGGTATAGACGGCCGGTGCCTTCCTTTTCCGCCAGTTCCTTGTTCTTCCCCTTGCCGAGCGCGTAGGTTTCGTCCGCGCAGACGTTCGCCAGCGGCGAGTCGAAGAGCGGCAGAAAATGGTCGTGCATCTTTTCGAGAAGCGCCAGTGCCTCCGGGTTGTTCATGTCGATCGTTGCGCCGACCATGCGCTCGCGCCAGGTCAGCTCCTTCCACGGCTTCTGCAGTTCCACGTCCGCCAGGTGTCTATACTGCGGAAGGCAAAGAACCCCCGCCATGTGGCCGAAGGACTGGAGGCTGGGCACAAAGTCGATCCGGTGGTCGCGGCAGTACTCCTGGAGCGCCAGGATTTCGTCCGGCGTCAGCCCGTCGGGGTTCTGCGCGATCTCCGGATCGAAACGGAACGCATAGGGGTGCTCTACGTAGAGCTGGAACTGGTTGATCTTCCATTCGGCCAGGTAATCCACGAGCCAGAAGAGCGTCTCCAAGTGCGGGACCTTGCCGCGCGAGACGTCGTGATAGAATCCACGCACCGCGAAGTCCGGCTGGTCGTCGATCGTGCAGGCGGGCAGCTTCCGGCCGTAACCGCGCGCGATCTGGCAAAGTGTGCGGATGCCGTTGTGGAGCCCCTCCGCCGAATGGCCGGCGAGCCGGACCGCATCCGGCCGCACCTCCAGCCGGTAGCCCTGCCGCGTGCAATCGTCCGCGCCGGCCTTCTCCTCGATGGCGAGGAAGACCGCCGGCTGGTCCCAATCGACGTGGTTGCCCGCGCGGTCCAGCACCGGAGCCGCCCCGGTCGCCCCGCCGATCTCGCGCCGCAGCCTTTCGACGGCCAGCCACTCCGGCCGCTCCAACCCGGGTGGGAGGAATATCCGCGTCTCCTCGCCAAGGGGGAAAGTCCCCTCAGCAGTGGCGATGCTTTTCGGTTCAGGCAGCAGATGCATGGCTTGGCCCCCTCGGGTCGGTGGAAAGGAGCCGTGCCCTCCCGGTGGGGGAGAGCACGGCCCGGGTTCCGCAGACTGTCCGGCTCAAGGGAGCCTGTGGGGAAGCCCAATCGTGAGGTTACTGGAGGAAGAACGGGTCCACGCCCAGTTGCTCGCCGCTTCTCTGCGTGCGGAAGATGTTTCCCTGGCTCATCGTCCCGTTCGTCGGATCGTAGTCGATATAGACGCGGCGGGAGTTCAGTGGCTCGCTGGCCGGATTCACCCGGTTCCATTCATCGCCGCCGGGGCCGACGGAGTAGAAAAGCCAGGTCCCCGCAAGCCGCTCCGCGATGGCGAAGTTGTTTTGTGCTCCGGGGGTAAACACCGCCGGGAAGTTCACCCGGAAGAAGGGGAAGTTGAAGTAGATGAACCGTTCGTTGAAGTTCCGCAAGTACGGGCCGGAGGTGGCAACACCGATGCGGTTGCTGCGGAAAGGGTCGTTGGGCAGGGTCGAAAGGTACGCGATCGGCGTGGTGAGCTGGGACGGGAGCCGGGAGTGGAAGGGGTTATCCGTCACGGCATTCGACGCGTTCCAGGGAACCATGTTATGGTGCTCGTGCGGCGCGGGGTAGGTATTGTGGTCAATGTGGTAGGACTCCAATGCCGTGGCTGCCGTGCGCATGTCCGCCCGTACCCGGCTCACTTTGGAACGTGTCTGCGCCTCGATAAAGTTCGGAACGGCAATGGCCGCGAGGATGGCAATGATCGCAACGACGATGAGCAACTCGATGAGGGTGAAGGCCCGGTTGCCGGTGGTTGTGGAAGTGAAACTGGTTTTCATGGACGGCTCCTCTCCTGGGAGGTAGTACCCACCTTTCAAGCCCCCCGAGAAGAGAGAGTTTCCTCCATCCTCGCAAGAGAGAAAGCCGCCGTCTTCACTCCCGGGTGAGGGCGTAGAGCCACATGAACCGCTCGTTATCGAACTCCATGACTGTCACTTGGGGCGAAAACTGCTCAATGCTGTCAAAAACGTCATACTCCTCCGCTGGCTGGCGTAGCGCTATCCACGCGATGTCGTGCTCCTCCACCACCGGCCGCAGGTCTGCCTCTTCCTGCAGCAGCCCCACGTTGAACGCCTCGACGTCCAGCGCGAACCACACTGGCCGGTCCTGCCAGTAGGCAAAATCCGCGGCTTGGTCCGTCAGGATGCCTCCGGGCGTGGGCGAATCCATATAGAACGCCGCATTCTGGTAGTCCCTATCCGAGTAATTCCTGTTTATCTGAATGTTGTGGACGAGGATCACAAACCATGAGTTGAGCTGAAGTGCCAGAATCCCCGCTACGATCCCCCAGAACATGATGCTCCGTTTTCCCGCGGAGTGCCCCTCGTTCGGCCGGCCCGGCATCGCGAACCATGCTGCCATCCTCACCAGCAACAGCGCAAAAAGCGGCACCAGGAAGAGATTGTAGCGCTCGGAGCTGAAATACCAGAACGAATGCCCCAGCCAGTACACCCACACCACCACCCACGCCCACAGCGCCTGCCGGCCGAGCAGTCCCCTCGGCGTCAGGATCAATGCCGCCGCGAAGAAATACCACAGCACCCGGAAGCCAAGGTGCGTGAACAGGTCCGGAGAGCCGAACTGGTGAAAGCGCACGCTTGTGGAGGCCAGGGTAAAGAGCTTCTGGTAGTAATGAACCCAGGAGAACTCCTCGCGCCCTTCCGCCAGGTAGTGCAGCCCTCCGGCCGCCTCCCGCGCCGAGGCCCACAGCGTCCACAGCCAGACCGGCCCCAACCCGGCTGCGGCCCAGGCCGCCGGAGCGATCAGGCCCGACGTCACCAGCCGTGCCCTCCGCCAGTCCAGCACACCGAAGATCGGCTGGAAGAAGAGTGCCTCCACACGCGTCGCGATCGCCAGCCCCGCCAGCCCGCAAAACACGATCTGCCGGCAAAGCCGCCAGCTCTCCGGCCTCCAGACCACCAGCACCCCCTGCCCCAGCAGGCACACAAGGCAGAGCAGCTCGGAGTACGGCACCGCCGACCAGCGCAGAATGAGCACATTTCCCGCAGCGACCCCTCCAGCGACGAACGCCTGCGCGGCGGAAAGCCCCAGCCCCCGAAGCAACAGCACCGTCAGCGGGCCGAGTAGAAACAGCAGGCCGAGCTGGAGCCACCTCCACGCCTCGTGCGGCTCCTGTCCGGCGAGGGCAGAGGTCAGCGCCAGGACGTAGGAATAGCCCGGGAAGAACTTGTTTACCGGCCCTTGGGGCCAGGAAATGTCCGGCAGGCCCGTCTGCTGAATGCTCCGCGCCGCGTCGAAGTAGTAATAGCTGTCGATCATCTGGCGCTGGAGGCCCGTTTGCCCCTGTGCCACGGTCCACAAGGCGCCCGCCATGCCCGTCAGCAGCACCGCGAGCCCGAGCCACGTGGGCCATCGCCAGCGCCGAACGCGTTTCACAATGCCCATCAGACGGGGATTTCCGTGGCGGACTCCACGGCACGGATGAGCTCATCAAGCTCGAACGGCTTGTGCAGCAGCGCGTCCGCGTCGCAGGCACGCGCCCACTGGTTGGGGCTCTGGTCGGTCTGGCGTGTAATGGATGTCAGGACGATCGCGGGGGTCTTCGCGATTTCCTTGTCCGCCCGGATTTCGCGGATCACCTCGTAGCCGTTCATTTCGGGCAGCCGGATGTCCAGAAACACCGCATCGGGCCGGAATTCCTTCACGAGCGCGAGTCCCGACTTCCCATCGTGCGCAATCAGGCAGCGATGGTTCCGCGCCTCGAAGAAAAGCCGCAGCATGTTGCAGACATCACGGTCCCTGTCGATCAGGCAGACGGTCATGGCTCCACCGCGAAGACCGCGCGGGCTTTCCGCCCGCGGGCGGCCGTATA
>SLMS01000216.1 GCA_007133495.1 Candidatus Sumerlaeota bacterium
GGTGCCGTGATCGAGGTGACGGGTGGACTCGGGATGTGACCGGGCGGTTTTTGGCTTGTTTCGGGACGGGTTGAGGGGCTAATTTTCACGGCCGGTCCGGGAGCGGCTCTCCCGGGCTGCGGAACGACAACGAAAGGAGGCGACCAAGCGGATGGGCAGTGTCATCAAGTGGCGGCGCAAAAAGATTCGCAAGCACAAGTACAGGAAGCTCCGCAAACGATTCCGATTCCAGCGCCGTTAGCGGTGATTGCGTGTCCGGGTGATGCCGGCCGTCCCGCTTAGTGCGTCTTCCATGATACCTTGTTTCCGGCCCGGCCTCCGTGATGGGGGCCGGGCTTATTTCCGTGGACCTTCTCCGGGGCGGGGAACACAGTCCGGTGTGTTTGGGGTACGAAACGTCCCGGCGGAGCACCGTGCCGCTATGGAGCCGGAAAACGAATACAGGCGGGCCACCAGAGGCATCGGGCTGCTGTTTGCGGCAGCGCTGATCGTGTTGTTCGTGATCCTGTTGGCGCGGCAGGCCTTGGGAGCAGGCAGTTGAACGGCGGAGGGCGCTCGCTCTGGAAAAGCCGCTGGCTGTCCGTGGCTCTGGTGATTGTTGATGCTGCGGGGTTTGCGCTGTGCTGGATGGGTGCGTACTGGCTTCGGGTGGTGGTGACACCGCTGTTGGGCCCGATCAACGAGCCGGACCCGTACCTGACGGTGCTGTCCCTGATGGTGGTGGTGGGGCTGGCGAACTGCGCGGCGTTCGGGCTGTACGTGCACCGGCGCCGGCTGTCGTCACTCAACCGGCCGAGCATTTTGCTGCGGGCGGGTTACCACTGGCTGCTTTACATCGTGGTGGTGGCGTTTTTCTTCAAGGAGCTGGACCTTGGCCGGTCGGTGATCCTGTTCGCCGGGATGCTTGGGCTTGTGTATCTGTTTGCGGCGCGGACGGCGTTGCGGGCGGTAAAGGAGCGTGCCCTGCGCAGGGGGAGGGGGACGGTGCGCGCGGCAATCGTGGGGTCGGGGCACCTGGCGGTGGATGTTAAGGGTTTCCTGCAGAATCATCCGGAGACGGGTTTCACCCTGGTGGGGTGGGTGCCGTGCGGGAGCGGTTCGGACGATCCCGGCATGCGCGAGCGTATCGCCCGCGAGGGGATCGCGGTACTGGGGGACTGGCACGACCTGCCGGAGATCGCGCGGCGCGAAGGGCTGGAGGATATTTTTCTGGCGATCGGGGACCTCGAGCCAGCCGAACAGCTCAGCCTGATGAGCGCGGCGGACATCCCGGAGGTGAGCGTTCACGTGGTGTCGAATATATTCGACGTGATTGTCGAGCGGGGCCGGGTGGAAGAGGTGTCCACGATTCCGGTGACGACGCTGCGGGATGGGCGGATGCCGCTGCACCAGGAGTTGCTCAAGCGCGTGCTCGATTTTTCCTGCGCCGCCGTGGGTATTGTGGTGTGGCTGGTCTTTTTGCACTGGTGGATTGCCATCGGCATCAAGCGCGATTCGCCGGGGCCGGTGCTGTTCGCCCAGGACCGGGTGGGGAAGGGCGGCAGGGTTTTCCGTCTATACAAATATCGCACGATGCGGCCGGAGGCCGATCCTTACGCAGTGGCGCCAATGGACGAGGAGGACCCGCGGGTGACGCGCTTCGGCAGGTGGCTGCGGCGGACGAGCCTCGACGAGCTGCCGCAGCTCCTGAACGTCCTGCGCGGGGACATGAGCATGGTGGGCCCGCGGCCGGAGATGCCGTTTGTGGTGGAACAGTATGAGCCATGGCAGCGCCGCCGGCTCGACGTGAAACCGGGCCTGACGGGGCTCTGGCAGGTGATCGGACGGAAGAACCTGCCGCTGCACCTGAATATCCAGTACGATTTTTATTATATCAAGAATCGTAGTTTCCTCTTGGACGTGGAAATCCTGTTCCGCACGATTCCCGCTGTCCTGAAAGGAAGGGGTGCATTTTGAAAACGATCGTCGTTGGCGCCGGCACGGTTGGGACGAACATGGCCCGGATCCTGATGAGGGAGGGCCACGAAGTCACGGTCATGGACGCGGTGGCCGAGCGGCTGCTCATGGCTGAGGAGCAGCTCGACATCCGCGTTACGGTGGGCAATGCCTGCGACCCGGGCATTCTGCACGAGGGGCAGGTGGAGGACGCGGATTTGCTGCTTGCGGTAACAGACAGGGACGAAACGAACCTTGTATGTGCGTACACGGCGAAGCGGCTCGGCTGCAAGCGCGTCATCGCACGGGTACGGCAGCGGTTTTTCTACGACGTGTCCGAAGTGAACGTACGCGACCCGCTCGGGATCGACCTGTTGATTTCTCCGGAAATTCTCGCCGCGTATGAGTTGGCAAATTTCGTGGACGTGCCGAGCGCGCTCGCGCTTGTCAGCATGGCCCGCGGGCGGGTGCAGCTCCGGACATTGCGTCTCTCGGAAGGCAGTCCCTTCGCGGGACACGCGCTCAAGGGATTGTACCTGCCGGATGGGATGCTGATCGCGGGGTTGCGCCGCGGCGAGGACGTGATGATCGCCCGGGGGAAAACGATACTGGAGCCGGGAGACCGGGTGACGCTGGTGGGCCTCCCTGAGGTTCTGGAGAAGGTTTCCGAACATTTCGATCCTGCGGCGAAGGAGAAGAAACTGGCCAGCGTGGCCATTGCCGGAGCCGGGGAGACGGGGCTTTTCCTGGGTGAGCTGCTTGAAAAACGTGGCCACGACGTCACGGTGATTGAGCGGGACGCCAGCCGCGCACACCTGGCAGGAGAGCGGCTTGACCACGCAAAGGTGCTCCTTGGCGATGCGAGTGATGTGGACTTCCTGAAGGAGGAGCGCATCGACAAGGTGCGCTACTATATCGCCGCGACGGGGGACGACGAGAACAACATCATGTCGTCGCTCCTGGCCAAGGAACTTGGTGTGGAGAAGGTGGCCTGTCTCGTGGACCGGCCGGACTATACGCGAATCGTGGAGAAGATCGGTATAGACGTGGCCCTTTCGCCGCGGATCGTTGTGGCGAACCGCGTGCTGGCAATGGTCAAACGCGGGCGCATCCGGAGCGTGACACTGCTCGAGAACGGCGAAATGGAGATCAACGAATTCGAGGCAGTGAGCCGTTCCCCCATCGTGGGGCAGCCGTTGCGGGACGTGGAACTCCCGGAGGAGGCGCTGATAGGTGCGGTTGTGCGGGGAAACCAGGTGCGGATTCCGCGCGGCGACGACATTATCCGGCCGGGGTCGATCGTGATTGCGCTGGCACGGAGCGGTTCTGCAGATCAACTCGACAATCTTTTCGCCGACCCGGGTAGAGCGAGATGAATTTCCCGCTGGTGCTACGCATCCTTGGGGTGATTCTGGGATCGTTCTCCGTATCCCTCCTGCTCCTCGTTGGCGTGGCGCTGCTGCTTGGTGAATGGTCGATGGCGGTCGTGGCTCTACAAAGCGCGCTGATCGGCCTTTCGATCGGTGCGGCGCTCTTCTTCGGCCTGCGGCGGGTGACTGGTGAGCTTTACCGGCGAGAGGGCCTGGCCATCGTGGGGCTGAGCTGGCTCCTCGTTCCAGCCGTCGGAGCCATCCCCTTTCTGCTCGGCGGGATGGTTGATTCGGCAGCGGACGCCTATTTCGAATCCGTTTCCGGCATCAGCACGGCGGGTTCCAGCATCCTCGTGGACATCGAGGCACAGCCGCGCACGCTGCTCTTCTGGCGCGCTTTTCTCCAGTTCATGGGCGGGCTCGGCATTATTCTTTTCTTCGTGGCGGTGCTCCCGCTGCTGGGAGTCGGCGGGAAAACCCTGTACAGACAGGAAATCACCGGGCCAATGCCGCAGAGCCTCACGCCCAGGATCAAGGACACGGCGGTCCAGCTTATCAAGCTCTATCTGGCACTCCACGTGGTCCTGGTCGTGGCATACATGCTGGCGGGTATGAATCTTTACGATGCCGTGACGCACGCAATGACGTGTGTATCGACGGCAGGGTTCTCTCCCAGAAACGAGAGCATCGGGGCCTACAACGAGGCCATCCACTGGATCACCATCGTGTTCATGATTATCGGTGGGACCAGCTTCATCCTTCACCTGCGGGCCCTGCGCGGAGGAGTTGGCTGCTATTTCCGCGATACGCAGTTCCGTTGGTATATTGGAATACTGCTGGGGGCGGTCGTTCTGCAGACTATCGTGCTTCACGCCAGGGATTGGAAGGAGGGGCTGAGCGACCCGGATGGTTTTCACCTGCGCGATGCGTTTTTCGCCACCACCTCCATCATGACGACCACGGGTTATTCGGATGCGGACTGGGACCAGTGGCCGACATTCAACCGCGTCCTGCTTTTTGTGCTCATGTTTGCCGGCGGCATGTCAGGCTCCACGGCGGGGAGCATCAAGATCGTCCGTTGGATTGTCCTCATCAAAACGGTACTGCACCAATTCACTCGCGAGGCGGACCCCCGGCGAGTGAAACTGCTCAAAGTGGACGGCAAACCCATCCCCCTGAAGGTGCAGTCGGAGACGTTCATTTTCTTCTTCACCTACATCGCGGTGTTCGGGGTGGGATGCCTTCTGTTGACCCTGCTCATGCCGGGGCAGGACTTTGTGAGTTCCGTTGCGGCCGTTTCCGCCACGGTGAACATTGTGGGCCCGGGGTTTGGGGAGGTGGGCCCGGAACTCAGCTTCGCCGGCCAGAGTGACGCCGCGAAATGGCTCCTTTCCCTGCTCATGGTAATCGGCCGTCTGGA
>SLMS01000181.1 GCA_007133495.1 Candidatus Sumerlaeota bacterium
ATCCGTGCGTGCGGCAACGCTCCGCGCTTGCCCTTCGTGCCGGCAAGCAGGAGCAGCGCCCCCATGCTGGCCGCCTGTCCGATGCACACTGTCGCCACTTCACAGGCGATGAACTGCATCGTGTCGTAAATACCCAACCCCGAGCTGATGATGCCTCCGGGCGAATTGATGTAGAAGTTCACATCTTTGCCCGGCGATTCGGACTCCAAGAAGAGCAACTGCGCTGTCACCAGCCCGGCCATCCGGTCGTCCACCTCGCGCCCGAGGAAGATAATGCGGTCCACAAGCAGCCGCGAGTAGATATCGTACCGCCGCGTTCCCCTGTCCGTTTCCTCGTATATCATCGGGTACGGAATCAGCCAGGTCTGCCATTCCTCGTCCTCGGCCTTGGGGAGGCTGGCGGAAACCAGGCCCACGTCGCGCGCGTGGTCTTCCTGCTCGCGAAGCCGGCGGATCAGGCTGTCCGGTAGCGTGGCTTGACTCCTCATCGTGGCGCGCTCCCGGGGAAGTGCGTAGCTTTGGGCGCCATCAGGGCTTCGGCTCGGCGCCCGAATCGGGAGCAGAGGCATCTTCCGGGCCAGCCTCGTCCTCCGCCGCCTCCGACTCCATCTGTTCGGCCGCCGCCTTCGCCTCCTGCTCCTGCTGAGCGCGCTGCTTCGCCTCTTCGATTTCCTTGAACTCTTCGGCCGTCACTTCCTTGTACTGAACGTCCGCCAGCTCGATCAGCTTGTCGGAGGTGCGCTTCACCTTCAGCTCGTCCAGGAACTGGTCCCACTTCTTCTCCTTCTCCAGCTCCGCCCGGATGGCCAGTGGCTTGCGCCCGGCCGCCTCGGCCAGCTTTGCAAGCTCCGCCTGGATATCCTCCTCGGAGACCTCCGTCTCGAAGTGCTCCTGGAGCTTCCGCATGATCAGGCTGTTCTTCACCGTCACCTTCGCGCGTTCGTGCATGTTCTGCGCGATCTGGCCGAGGAGCTGCTGCCCGAGCGATTCCAGCGACATGCCCATCTGGCGCAGGCGCTGCTCGGTGTCGTAGAGCGAACGGTTCCGCGCGTCCTCCACCATCGCCCGCGGCAGGTCGAAGTCCAGCCGGTTGCGCAGTTCGTCGAAGATCGCGTTCAACGCCTCGCTGCGCTGCCGCTCCTCCTCCGCTTTCTTCGCGTTTTCCGCCACGGCTTCGCGGAGCTCTGCCAGCGTGTTGTACTTCTCATCCACGTCCTGGGCGAACTCGTCGTCCAGCTCGGGCAGGACGCGCCGTTTCACCTCGTGCACTTCCACCTCGTAATGCACTGTTTCCTTCACCGAGGGGTCGGTGTCCGAGGGCTCCTCGATATCCATCACCAGCGTCTCGCCCTTCTTCTTGCCAACGAGCGCCGCGGCGACCTCCTCGGGCAGCTCCTCCTCCACCTTCGTGGAGTAGTACTCCTCCACGCAGCGGCTCGGGATCGTTTCCCCTTCGGGCGTGCTCACCGTGCAGGAGAACAGCAAGCCATCCTGCGGCTCGTAGCCTTCCTCGGTCGGCTCGTACGCGGCGTTGCGCAGCCGGAGCTGTTCGAGCTGCTTTTCCACGTAATCGTCATCCATCTTGATCCGGTGCGCCTTCACGCGCAGCCCGTGGAGCGTCTCTTCAGTGAGTACGATCTCCGGGCGTATCTCGATGGCCATCTCGATTTCGGTCCCGCTGTCGCGGGCGCTCTTCCAGTCGAGCAGGTGCGGCTCGGTGAGGGCGTCATAGCCCTTCTCATCGGTATAAAGCTCAGCCAGCCGCGGCACCATCCTCCGGACGGTGTCCTCCCGTGCCGGGTTCTCGTACGCCCGCCGCACGAGGTTCTTCGGTGCCTTGCCCGGGCGGAAACCAGGCAGGCGGACCGACTTCGTGTACTCCGTCATCGTCTCTTCCAGCCGGTCCTTGATCGCGTCCTCGGTCAGCTTGAGTTTAAAGCGCACCCGCGAGCCAGGCATCTTTTCTTCTTCGGCGACTTCGTACGGAATCCGCTCGGATTTCTTATCCAAAACCGACGTCAGGGTGGAACCGTCCCCACCCTTCTTCTTGCTGGATGTTGCCGATTGAGCCACTGAACCATGCTCCTTGCCGGTCGATTATTCCGCCGCGCTCCGGCGGGAGGGGCGGGAAGCTGAAGGCGCCCAGAGAGTAGCAACGGGGTCCCGCGCAAGGACCCCGTGCAAGGCAGGGTGGGGACTTAAGGGCCGCGGGAGGGGGCCTTCAACCAAAAAGGGGGGCGCCAAACCCGCCTCATGCCCCTTGCCCCATTTCCCAACCACGATATGCGGAAGGCCCACAGCGCCAAAGGCCCTCTTGCACCTCTTTCCCATGACCTCACCGCCTACCATCGTCGTTGCAGCCCTGATCGCCACCGGGGACGGCCGCATCCTCCTGACGCGCCGGCCCGAAGGGGCCGTTCTTGCCGGGCGTTGGGAATTTCCCGGTGGCAAGATCGAACGGGGCGAATGTCCCGAAGCCGCCCTTGAGCGCGAATGCCACGAGGAACTCGGCTGCCGCATCGAAACCGGCCGCATCTACGAAGTGCTCCACGGCGGTGGCCCCAAGGGCGACGTCCTGCTGCTCTTCTACCGCGCCCGCATCGCGAGCGGCACCCCGCGCTCGATGGAGGGCAACGCCCTCGCCTGGGTTACCCCCGCCGCCATGGGGGACTACGATTTGCTCGACGCCGACCGGGTTCTCCCGCCACTCTTCGAACGGGACTTTCCCCATTTCCTCCCAAGGGTCCGGCCACGCTGATATGTTTGGTACCGACGATGTCATCTACGTTCCCGAAGGCGCCCAGCTCCTCTTCGACGACGTGTATCGCTGGCGGCGCTTCCGGCTCGACGTGCGCACCTTCGGCCTGCGTCTGGCCGCCGCTGGCCTCGAACACACCCGCGAGCGCATGGAGCGCGCCCTCGTTCGCGTGAAGGAAAGCCCCCGCTTCGCCGACAGCGCACTTCAGATCGCCGTCAACACCGGCATCATGCTGGAGGACCTTGCCGCTGCCTCAGCGCCGGACACCGGCGGGGAGAGCGGCAGCCTTTCCGGCTTCTTCCGCACCGGGGACGTCCGCTGGTGGGTCCGCCTCACCGACCTCCCGGCCGAGTCCTTCTTCGACGAGGACTACGAGCGCCCCGCCGTCGCCGCACCGGGCGCCCTTGCCTACCGGACCTACGGCACCGTCCACATCGCCCAGCTCGATGGCCTGGACCTTCACCTGGTCAGGGACGGCAACGGGGCCGAGCCGCTCTGTATAGACGTGCCGGAGCCGGGCGGCCTCGGCCGGTTCACCCTCCCGCCGGACCAGCCGCTGGCCCTTGTGCGCGAATACTGCGGGGTGCACGGCGCCTCCGCATACGGACACACCCTCAACGTCAACACCCACGCCGCCATCCCGGAGGACCACCAGTTCTGCACGCCCCTTGGCCGCGTCGGGGGAAAGCTTTTCGCCACGCTCTACGTGCTCTACCGCCACCCGGTCGAGTCCGAGGTGCTCGGCCAGATTCCGGAGGATGCGCTGCCCGCCGCCATTGAACTCCTCGAAACGTCCGGCTTCGCCCTTCTTTCCCAAGGCAGGCGTTTCCGTATATACGCTCGTGAGGGCGACGTGGTGCACCTTTACGCGGGGCTCGACGGCAAGGAGTCCGAAGGTGTGCGCGAAATGCCCGCCTTTCTCCTTGTTGCCCAGGCCGGCGGCCAGTTTGACCCCATGAACCGCGGCGCCCTGTTCGAGGGCATCCGCGACACGCTGCGTGCCGCACGCCGCGGGGGCGGCGGAGCCGTATAGACACGGGCGGCTCCGGCTGCGCCGTCTATTTCCTCCAGAACAGGTCCCATGCCTCCCATGCCGTGTTGCCGCGGGAGGAGACGACGCGGGGCGACTCGACGGTCACGCCCTCGTGGCCCAGGAACGGCACCGACTGCTCCGGGCTGTTCATCTCCACCCGGAACTCCACCGGCCCCTGCAGCTTCCACGGCGCGGGCCAGCGCTCCCGGTTCGTCAGCGCCTCATGTACCCTGTCCTCGATCAGCTTGCAGGCGTCCTGCGGCGCCATGTTCCGTGCCGCGAAGCGCCCCAGCCCGTGCTTCACCGCCGCCTGCGCAACGCCGCCGCCCACAAGTTCCGCAACCTCCCGGCAGGTTTGCGTATCCCCGGAAACGAAGACCACCGGCACGCCGAACGTCCCCGCGATGGCGGCAATGATTCCGCTCTCTCCCACAAGCACGCCGCCCATCTTGGCCGAAAGCCATGCCTCGCTGGACATCGTGTGCGAGAGCACCCCATCGGGAGTCCCTGCCATCGCGTGCGCCCCCGGCAGCAACATCGCGTCGCAGCCCTCCCGGAGCGCCTCCACGTAGCATCCCCAGCGGTACCCCGTGACATACTCGGCCCCGGGCTCCAGCAGGTCCTTGCGCCAACTGTTGAACGTATAGTTCCCGCCCGCGCCGTGGCCGTCCACGACGATGATTTCCTTGGCCCCGGCGCGCTTGGCGCCGCGCACGGCCGCGTTGATCTCCTGAGTATAGAGCAGCCGGCCTTCCTCGTACTGGCTGCTGCCGGAACTGACTTGGTCCCACTTTGTGATCCCGGCCACGCCCTCCATGTCGCACCACATCTGAACCCGCATCGCCGCGTTCCTCTTCCGGATGGGATGTCTGTTTTGCAGGGTTTATTGGACGGGGGCCAGTGGGCCGGGGCGAGGGAAACC
>SLMS01000083.1 GCA_007133495.1 Candidatus Sumerlaeota bacterium
CGTGTAGAGAGGCCAGAGCGCCTCCCGCTCATCCGTCCGGTGAAGGTGCTGCTGATGGTCCAACAACAGCCAGGGGCCGGCCGCCACCAACAGCCAACACACCCCGAGCAAGACAGGCGCGAGCCACTTCATTCCGGAACGAATGCTGCACTGGACTGCGTGCCACCACCGGGCAGCGCTGAGCTGTCACCGAATAGTCCGTTGACAGTAAGGCCCGGCGCAGGGCAGGCTAAAGTCGACTCGAACGTACCCATTTCGAAGCCACCAACAAGGGAGGTCCCACCACCCGTGACTTCCACCCCCACAGCGTCCCCGGGCAAGCGGGGAAAGCCCCTCGCCGAAGCGCTCCTCGTTTTCTTCGCCTTTGCCATTTTCACCACCCTCGGCATCGTGTGTTGGTTTGGAGCGTACCTGTTCTGGCCATATGGTATCTACTTCACGACGCATACGGCATGGGCTTTCTGGGTACTTGCGGCACTTGCACCGGTTGTCCCTGTGGTCCTGCGCATGCTGCGTGACCGTCTCGATCTCAACCTCCATGGCGTGCAACCCGTGCTCGTCCTCGCCACCGTTTACATCGTCAAATCAGCCGCTGTCGCGATTCCAGCCGCCGGGAGGGTTCCTCCCCAAGACGAGGCGGCCTTTCCCCCAGCCGAAATGGCAGCGCCCGAGGACGCCTCACGCTTCGACTTCGCCTTCGCCGGTGACATACACACTCCCAACGAACACACCCGCGCCCTGATTGAACAGGCCGTCGGCATCCACGAGGAATCACCTCTGGCCGGCTTCTTCCTCCTCGGCGACAACATGCCAGAGGAGCCCTTTGAGGAAACCATTCCCTGGTCGTTCGAGGAGCCTTTCGCCCCGCTGCTCGATCGGGGCATCCCGTTCTACGGCGTCCTCGGCAACCACGACTACAGCGGAGATCTCGTTGAGGACCAGATCAACTACCCTCTCTTCAACATGGAAGGGCGCCGCTGGTACTCCCGCACCTTCGGTAACGGCCTCGTCACTTTTTTCATTCTCGACACCGAAGCCATCATCGAAACGCCCGAACAGCTCTTTTGGCTGCGCGACCGGCTGGCCGCCGACACCTCCCGCTGGCGCATTATTCTCACGCACAAACCGCTCATCTTCCACGAGGGGCAGCGCGGCATCCGCGCGCCCCTCTCCCGTCACCTCGCCCGCGTGATCCACGAAAACGGCGGCGTGGACCTTTTCATCGCCGGGCACCTGCACCATTACGAGCGCTTCGACTATAAGGGCATCAAGCACCTCGTCGTCAGTGCCTCCTCCGAACTCAACCGCAACCCCCGCAACCCGAACGAGGAGTACATCGTTCGCGACACGCGCCAGCGCGCCATGGGGCACCTTACCGTAACGCACGACCGGCTCGACTTTCGCGCTTTCGGAGAATTCAATCAGACCGTGGACGAGTTCACCGTCGAGACACCAACGCGCCGCTCCGCAGCACAGTATTCGATGCGGTAACGCCCGCGGTTACTCCCGCGGCTTTTCGTAGAGCGCCGCCGTGTCCGCGCGCCCAAGGTCCACGAGAAACCCCGCGATTTTGCGCGTCAGGTCGTTGAAGAACCGCTCGCCCTTCTCCTTCGTTGCCTCGCGCGGATAGCCAACCCCCGTGTCGTTGGTCGCGCTCGGCCAGTGCCGCTCGGTCCAGGCCCAGCCCTCGCGGAGCGCCGGAATGCGGAACTTGTTCTGCGAACCGCTCCCCGCCTCCTCCAGCGGCCTCACCAGCTCCGGCTGCACGTGCATCATCAGGCTCGTCTCCATCTCGTCCGCATGATTGCCCGTGTGGGTGAAGTAGTCCTTTTGCGGAAAGACCTGGAACCAGTTGAGCTGCACCAGCAGCACCGGGTACTTCGCGCCCAGCTCGCGCAGGAACTGCCGGAAGTCGTTCCCGCCGTGGCCGTTCAGCACCACCAGCTTGCGGATGCCCTGCCGCGCGAGCGATTCCACCACATCCCGCAACACGGCGAACTGTGTGGTCGGGTTCATGTTGATCGTCAGTTTGATGTCGAGCTGCCCTGTATTGACGCCGAAGGGAACGCACGGCAGCACCGCCGAGTGGACCCCCTGCTCCCAGGCGATCCGCGCTGCTTCGGCAGCGATTGCCTCCGACTCGTAAACGTCCGTTGCGTAGGGGAGGTGATAGTTGTGCGCTTCGGTCGCCCCCCACGGGAGTACCGCCAAATGGTACTCCGTGTCGTGAATCTCCGCCCAGGTGGCCCGGGCTATCTCATGTGGTGTGGATGTCATAAGCGGATCGTGGACCTCCCGGTGCGGATGGCCGGCTTGCGGCGGCGGAGTCACGCTCGCCCGCCTCCCGCCACCGGCTCAAAGAAAAATCCCCACTGCCTCAGGCCTTCTTCTTCGGTGGTGTGTCCCGGTCGCTGAAAAGGATCGCCGATTCGAGCGCTTTGAAAGCGTCGCGTTTGAGGATCGCCTCGTTCAGCCGCTTGCGCATGCGCCCGTCTCCGGGACTCGTCTTCAGGTAGCGCTCGCAGCACTGGATGCACGTTGTGAGATCGCCGCGCTGGAAGAATATTTCCGCCGCCTGGAGAAGCTGGTCCAGCATTTCCGGCGTACGCCCCATCTGCTCAAGCACGTCCGCCAGCTTGACCCGCACGTTTGCGTTCTGCGTGTTGACCGCCAGGATGTCCTGGTAGTTCGCCACCACCTGTGCAAGCGCCTCGCTGCTCTCCTTGCGCTCCAGTTCCGCCAGCTCCCCCTCGAGGTAGTCCTGTGCGGAGGACGCCGAGGGCTTCCTGTCTGCCATTTTGGTGTCGGTACGCCCAGGGTCCGAACCTCCCGTTCCGCTGCTCCCCTTCCCGGCCGCCTTTTCCGCCTCCATCGCTGCAAGCCGTGCCTGCGTGGATGTCATCATGTCGCGCGCCACCGTGTTCTTCGGGTCGATCGACATCACGAGTTCGAAGTAGCGCATGCCCTCGTCTATATGCGACTTTTCGACCAGCAGTTGTGCAAACCGGAGGATGTCCTCCACGATCTCCCGCCGGTTTCCCACCTGTGGGTACGTTGCGATGTATCCGCGGTGCGCGTCGATGTTCTTTGGGTCGATCTCCAGGACGTTGAGGTATGTCTCGACGGCTTCCTTGTAGTGGCGCTGCTGGACAAGCGCCTCCGCAAAGCGCAGCAGGTCCCCCGTCAGGCTCCCGGGCGATGTCGCATCCCGCCGCAGCTCCAGCAAAAGCCGCCAGCTTTCCAGGTCGCCGCCGTTTGCGCGGAGATTCTGCCGGTACTCCGCTTCCGCAAGGTCAGGCTTGCCGCGCTTTATGCACGCCTCTGCGTGACGCAGCCGGGCGCCCCGCAGCCGGTCTCCGGGAGCCTCCGTCTTCACCAGCGCATCCAGAAGCTCCTGGTGCACGTCGAGGTCCAGCGGGTCCAGTTCGACCAATTCTGCAAGGATCGCCGCGCGCCTGTCCTCGCGTCCGGCCTCCCGCTCCAGTTCCGCGGCCCGCTCCATCGCTTTCGCCGCACTCCCCCGCGCATCGAGCGCCGCGTTCGCCCGCGCGAGCGCCATGAAAAACTCCGGCGAATCGCCGCCCGCGCCCTCCACCTGCAGCAAGCAGTCCCGCGCCGCCTGTGCTTCTCCCTGCTCCATCAGAATCCCGGACAGCGAGATCGCCTGCGCCACCGCCCGCGTCGTCTGTCCGTTTGCGAGCAGGTAATCCACGAAATGTTCGTGTATTTCCGCGCTCTCTGGTGCGACCGCCAGCAGTTTCTCGTAAACCTTTGTCGCCTGGTGGTGCGCCCCGTGCCGCGCGTGAATCTCCGCGAGCCGCAGGTAGTCCTGCACAAGGTCCTCTTCCGGCCCGACCTGCCGGTACGCGTCTATATAGTGCATCCTCGCCCGCGTGTCGTCCGGACGGATGGACAGGAGCAGCTTCAGCGTGTCCGCCGCCTCAGCGTATTTCTGCTGCCCGAGGCAGAGTTCGGCGAGGGCGCGCAGTTCCCGGACCTGATCGGCGGCGCGGCCCAACTCCCCGAGCAACTCAGCCAGCAGCCGGCGCGGTTCCGGCGCGGCAGCGTTCCGCGTTACCACCTCCCGGCAGACCTCCAGCGCCTGCTCCGGATCACCGCTCTCCCGCAGCGCATCGGCCAGCGAGACTCCCGCCTGGACTGCGTCCGCCGCCCGCTCTGTTTCCAGCAGCAGATCGAAACGCAGCCGGCGGAGCCGCAAGTCCCCGCTCCGGCCCGCGAGTGCCTGTTCCACGCACTCCAGCGCCTCCTCGCTCTCCCCCTTCTCCCGCAGATGCTCCGCGAGACCCGTCAGCTCCAAGCCGGCCAGCTCCGGCAACCCGTGTGCCCGGTAGCCCTCCACGATGCGCCTCCGCACCGCCGGAGCGTCCCCGGAAACCTTCTTCAGCACCTCCGCCGTCTCCCGGGCGTCCTCCACGTCGCCGCCCTCCAGCAACCCATCGAACCCCGCCAGGAGCGCCTCCACGACCCGCGCCGTGTCCGTCTCGCCACGGGTGCAGAGCAGGAGCATCTCCATCGCTCCCTCCCGTTGCGGGTCTTCAGCGTATAGACGAAGTATCTCCTCCGCGAAGCTCGATGGCAGGTCGGCGTACTCCTCCATCTCCGCCAGCCTGCGCAGATGCACCCATGCAGCATCCGTATCCCCCGTTTTCCTCAGAAGATAGAC
>SLMS01000073.1 GCA_007133495.1 Candidatus Sumerlaeota bacterium
CACCCCGACACGCGGCATCGCCAGCGGGCCCGTCCCGGACCCTGGCGATGAGGCCCGAACCAATCCGCCTTGCCACCTCCGCCCCGGCAAGTCCGCCATGGGCCGCCGATCACCAACCACCGGACGCTCACCACTGGCCACCCAACCTCCCCGATTCATCTATTTCGACGCAGGATTCACGCTCCTCCGGCCCTGGCCCTCGGTCGGGTACCACTACGCTGCCGTGGCCCGCGAGTTTGGGGCGGACCCCGACCCTGCCGCCCTGGACCGTGCCTTCTACCGCGCCTGGCCCGAGGCCAAACGCCGTGCCGGCCGGGAGCCCGGTCTGCCCTACGGCCGCAACCTCCAGGAGGCGCGCGCTTTCTGGGCGGAGGTCGTCCGCCAGTGCTTCCGCATCGCCGACACTCCGCTCCCCGAGGACCCCGCCTTCCAGACTGCGCTCTTTGACCGGTTCGCCGGAACCGCCTGCTGGCGTCTATATGACGACGTGGAGCCTGCGCTCGGCGATCTCGATGCCCGCGGCATTCCGTGGGGCGTGCTCAGCAACTGGGATCCGCGCCTGCGCACGGTCCTTGAAGGCTTCGGCCTGCTCCGGCGCCTACGGGCCCTGGTCATTTCCTCCGAGGCCGGGGCCGAGAAGCCCTCCCGGCACGTTTTCCGTGCGGCCGAGCGTGCCTGCGGGAGCCTGCCGCCCTCCCGGATCGCCCTCGTGGGCGACGATCCAGAGGAGGACTTCGCCGGTGCCCGCGCCGCCGGCTGGCAGGCTGTCCTGCTCCGAAGGGGGGAAGGAAAAGGGAAAGAGGCAGCCAAAGACCTCCGTGTTGCAATCCGGCAACTCTGTCCCGAACTCTAAACACTCCCGCGCACCGTTGCGGCAAAGCAACGACAGGCGTTGTGCGAGTGCAACGTTCGTTGCGACGCAACGGCCTGCCTGCCCGGCCGTACCTGAACCGGTCCACTCAAGCCAAAACCGCCATAAATACATGTAAGTCATGTAAAATCAGCATTATACGCCCTTTCACCATCTCCCGGACCAAGAAAAAGCTCCAAGGCGCTGAAAGTGGCAGTGCTCTTGCCATCTGGACCGGTGAGAAACGGGGCGCAGCCTCGAAAAACTGGGGGGAGGGGAGAGAGACCAATCAGGACCGCTTGAAAGTCCGAAACAGCCGCAAACTGGTTCGGCACTGAAAAGCGCCTCCACTTTTTGGGTTGGCTTCGTTTCTCGAATATACCCGCTCTGCCGCGGTCAGGTAAGTCCTTGGGGGGAGTTTCCCGGACGCTGGCAGAGTAAAGCTTCGCGGGGGAATCAGCGCTTTGGGATGGGGGGCATCCAAATGCGTGCGATTCCCCCGCGTTGAATTTTTAACCCGCCCTCATGGGCAATTCCTCCCATTTTCGGGCCTGTGGGCCCTGAACCCTCCCGAAATCGGCAAAAGCTGCCCTCCGCAGGGCATATGCTCCTTGCCGCTGCTTCCGCGGCCGGTTACCTCAGCATTTGAAACCAACGCGCAGGAAGGCTCCCGTAGCGGGAGCGCACGCTCAGGAGGGATTCCCATGGCTGGTTTGCTACTGGACGAAATGTTGACCCAGATGGTCGAGGTAAATGCCTCCGACCTTTTTCTGAAGGCGGGCGTCGCTCCACACGTGCGCGTGGACGGCAAGATAAGGCCGCTGGACTATGCAGAGATGGACGTGCAGGAGGTCCAGGACATCGCCTACGGCATGATGACCGAGGAGCAGATCGAGAAGTTCGAGAAAATCCCCGAGATGGACCTGGCGCTGGGAATCAGCGGCGTGGGGCGCTTCCGGGTGAACCTGTTCCGCCAGCGCGGGTCGGTGGCGATGGTCTTCCGGCATATCAGCTCGCCGAACTTTGATTTCAGCGACCTGAACCTGCCTCCGGTCGTGCAGAGCCTTGCCGAGCGGAGCCGCGGCTTGGTGCTCGTGACCGGCACGACGGGGTCCGGCAAGTCCACCACCCTTGCGGCGATGATCAACCACATCAACCAACACCGCAAATGCCACATCGTGACGATCGAGGACCCAATCGAGTTCCTCCACCCGGACAAGGAGGCGATTGTGAGCCAGCGGGAGGTGGGCTTCGACACGAAGACTTTCCCGGATGCGCTACGCCACGTGATGCGTCAGGCGCCGGACGTGATCCTGATCGGAGAGATGCGCGACCTGGAGACCGTACAGACAGGGATCGCAGCGGCGGAGACAGGGCACCTTGTTTTCTCGACGCTGCACACGATAGACGCCGTCCAGACGGTGGAGCGCATCATCAACTTCTTCCCGGCCTATCTGCACTCGCAAATCCGCATGGAAATGGCCCTTGGGCTGCAGGGCGTGATCAGCCAGCGGCTGCTGCCGCGCAAGCGGGGAAGCGGGCGCGTGCCGGCCTGCGAGGTGCTGGTGGCCTCTCCCTTCGTGAGGAAGCTGCTCAACGAGGGGAAGACGATGGAGATTCTGCCGGCGATCCAGGAGGGGGGGCACTGGGGGATGCAGAGCTTCAACCAGTCGCTCCACCAACTGATCACGAACGATATGGTGACGTTCGAGGTGGCGCTGAGCTATGCGACAAGCCCGGAGGAGTTGCGCCTGATGGTGGAGGGGATCACTTCGGGGACGCGGCTGAGCGGGGTGCATGTGCCGGTGGACGAGGACACTCCGGTGGCGGGCAGCGGCCAGCACCAGCGCCAGTCCTCCGCCGGCCGTAGCGCCGACTTCCCGAGTCACCAGATTCCGAAGCGGGATTTCTGAGTGGGCCGGGCCCGCTGGCGGGCGGCATCAGGCATTGACAGGCCGTGGCCTGAGACCGATTGGGCCCCGAACCAGCACTTCCTTCGTAGCATCGTGGCGCCTTGCGTGCTCCCCCCTCCCACAGAACTCACGCCACGCCGCCACGACGCAACGGTGCCCGTGATGGAAGGTCTCCCGGGCCAGAGCGTTCCCCTTCTCTCGCTGGCCCTGGAGTTATCCGCCGATCTCACCGATTCACGCCGATGGGGGCTGATGCCTGGTGCCGTGTACCGAGGGAGGCTAAATCTGCGAGAATCTGCGGAATCTGCGGATAACACCAAAGTCTGTGGCCATCGAGCCAAGGGATGGGGACAGTCGAGAACGGAAACGTCCTGATCCGGGCCCGCTGGCGGGCGGCATCAGGCATTGACAGGCCGCGGCGGGGGCTGGTCTAAGCATCGGCGAAGATGATGACCGGCAAGCCCCGCACTCCACAACGATTCCCAAGCCGGCTGCGAGACCGCACGCCGCTGTTGGTGGGGGTTGTTGTGATTCCGCTGGCGGCGAGTTGCGCCTTTGCCATGTTGCCGCAGGCGCCGCGGGGCGGGGACGCGAATCCCTCCCAGCAGCGGCATTACGCGGAGTGGCGGGCAGCTTCGGCCGAGCGCGAACGGCGCGCCGACGCCAAGGCCACGATCGACGGGCGCAATCAGTGGGGCCAGGACGACGTGGAGCCCCAGGATTCGCCGCTCCAGAGGGTGACGGCGTGGCTGGAGCCGGGACACGAACCGTATCTTGAGACCGAACGCATTCCTTCGCCGGAACCGCCGCGGCCCAGGGCCGATGCCCTGATTTCTCCGCCGACGGCGGGGCGGGCGCCCCCGGCGGTGTCCTGACATGGCGACGCGTCAGAGCGTTGCAGGGTTCCGTTGGCCAGGTTTCGGCACGGGCTGGGTCCTGATGCAAGGTTCGGTGGTCCGTCAGGTGCGCTTTCCCGGCTCCCCGCTTAGTCAGGCGTTTAATTTCGCGCTTCTGTGCGGGGCCGGTGAGGGGGAAGCCGGAAGGGTTGCCAGAATGCTTGAGGACTGGCTGGCGGGAAAGGGCCCCTGGCCTGTGGTGGAAGCCGACCTGGGCCTGCTTGCCCCTTTCAGCCGCAAGGTGCTCGAAGCCTGTTTGGAAGTCCCGCCCGGTGAGGTCTGCACCTACGGTGAGCTGGCCCGGAGGGCGGGCCGGCCGGGAGCAGCAAGGGCCGCGGGCAATGCCTTGGCGCAAAACCCGGCCCCCCTTGTCGTGCCCTGCCACCGTGTTTCTCCTTCGGGAGGCGGTTTGGGCAACTACCAGGGCGGCGGGGAACTGAAGCGCTGGCTGCGGGAACTGGAAACCCGCTAGCAGCAGGCTCCCATCCAGAATCCAACGGCGGCCAGTCTGGTTGCCGTTCCTCCACTACCGGAAAGGCGAGTGTTGAAGATGATCCAATCGGTGATGCGCATGGTCTTCGGGACCAAGCAGGACCGCGACGTGAAACGGCTGCGGCCGGCCGTGCAGGAGGCCAATGAGATATACGCAGCCCTGGAATCGATCAGTGACGAGGAACTGAAGAACAAGACGAACGAGTTCCGCAAGCTGCTGGGGGTGTCCCCGCGGGTTTCGAACTCGGAGGGCCAGACTGTCTATCACGAGCGGGCGGAGGATGTGCTGCGGACGCACCCGGACGTGGAGCGGGCGGCTTTCACGAGCACGCGGCGGGACGCGCATCCGGGCGAGCTGGTGGCGTGGGTGAAGCTGCGCGAGGGGCTGACTCCGAGTGACGATATCGCGACGCAAATCCGCGGCGGCATGGGCCGGCTCGGGACGGGGTATTCGCCGGCGTATATCTTCTTCGTGGATGAGCTGCCGCGGACGGAGAATGAACAGAGCCGCTCGGTGGTGGA
>SLMS01000018.1 GCA_007133495.1 Candidatus Sumerlaeota bacterium
CGAGAACATGGGCGCCCAGATGGTGCGTGAGGTCGCCAGCAAGACCAGCGACGTGGCCGGCGACGGCACCACAACCGCCACCATCCTGGCACAGGCCATCTACCGCGAAGGTATGAAACTGGTCGCCGCAGGCGCCAACCCGATGAGCATCAAGCGAGGCATCGACAAGGCCGTCGAGGCGGCCGTCGCCGAGCTGAACAAGGTCAAGGTCGAGACCCGCGAGCACGAGAAAATCTCCCAGGTCGCTTCGATCTCCGCCAACGGCGACGACACCATTGGCGAGCTGATCGCCAACGCCATGGACAAGGTCGGCAAGGACGGCGTGATCACCGTCGAGGAAGCCAAGGGCATCGAGACCGAGCTGGACCTGGTCGAGGGCATGCAGTTCGACAAGGGCTACCTCTCGCCCTACTTCGCCACCGACAACGAGAAGATGGTGGCCGAGCTGCAGGACCCCTACATCCTGATCCACGACAAGAAGATCAGCACGATGAAAGACCTGCTGCCCGTGCTGGAGAAGGTGGCGCAGAGCAGCAAGCCGCTGCTGATCATCTCCGAGGACGTTGAGGGCGAGGCGCTGGCCACGCTCGTGGTGAACAAGCTGCGCGGCGTGCTGAGCGTCGTGGCGGTGAAGGCCCCCGGCTTTGGCGACCGGCGCAAGGCCATGCTTGAGGACATCGCCGTGCTCACCGGCGGCAAGGTCATCAGCGAGGACGCCGGCCTGAAGCTCGAAAACGCCCGCGTCGAGGACCTCGGCCGGGCCAAGAGCATCAAGGTGGACAAGGAAGACACCGTGATCATCGAAGGCGCCGGTTCCTCCGAGGACATCGAGGGCCGCAAGCGCCAGATTCAGCGCCAGATCGAGGAGAGCACCAGCGACTACGACCGCGAGAAGCTCCAGGAGCGGCTGGCGAAGTTGGCCGGCGGCGTGGCGGTGATCAAGGTCGGCGCAGCCACCGAGGTGGAAATGAAGGAGAAGAAGGCCCGGGTGGAGGACGCGCTGCACGCCACGCGTGCGGCAGTTGAGGAGGGCATCGTCGCCGGTGGCGGCGTGGCCCTGATCCGCGCGGCCCAGGCGCTGAAGAACACGCTGGAGGGCGACGAGAAGTCCGGCTTCGCCATCGTCCAGCGGGCGCTCGAAGCACCCGCGCGCTTCATCGCCGCGAATGCCGGCGTGGAAGGCTCCATCGTGGTCGAGCGCATCAAGACCGAGAAGGGCAACGTCGGCTACAACGCCGCGCTCGGCAAGTACGAGGACCTTCTGAAGGCGGGCATCATCGACCCGAAGAAGGTCAGCCGTTGCGCGCTGCAGAACGCCGCGTCCATCAGCGGTCTGCTCATCACCACAGAGTGCCTGATCACCGAGATCAAGGAAGAGCACGAGCATGCCCCGGCCGGTGGTGGCGGTGGCATGGGCGGAATGGGTGGAATGGGCGGAATGTACTAAGCCCGGTCACCCCGGACAGTACCCCGGCCCGGCGGGAGGCAGTAGAGCCTCCCGCCGGGTTTTTTCATGGTGCGGCCCGGTATCCGGGGTTCATTCTGCCGCCATGACACTGGGCCGCCATTCCTCAGAGCCGGCGTCGCGGCACCTCCTTGTTGCCATCATGGGGGTGGGGTTGGTGCTTCGCGCTGCCCAGCCGGGTCTGGCCGGGTTTGGATTCGACGAGGGACTGCTCGCCACCTACGCCACGCTGGTGTCCCACGCCTCTGTCCATCCGGTGGTGGGGATTCAGACGAGTTTCGGTTTTCACAATCCGCCGTGGGCGGTGTACCTCTTCGCGCCCTTGTTCACCGTTACGACCGATCCGCGCGCGGCGACGGTGTTGCTCGCGCTCCTGGGCACCGCTGCGATCCCGATGGTGTTCCGTTGCGGGCAGTTGCTCGGCGGGACGGCCTGCGGGCTGGTGGCGGCGGGGCTGCTGGCTCTCTGCCCCAATGCGGTGGAGCACAGCCGGCGGCTCTGGGGCCACGACACGGTGGTTTTCTTCACCGCGCTGGCGGTGTGGCTGGCGTTCGAGGCGCACACGCGGCGGGACTGGCGGTGGCTGGGAGGATCGTTCGCCGCGGCGGCGCTGGGGCAGACGTTCCACCTGAGCGCCGCCATTGCCTGGTTGCCGGGGCTGGCCGTGCTGGCCGGGGGAGCGGCCGGAGCGCGCTGGAAGCCGCTCGGCGCCGGTGTGGTGGCACTTGTGGTGCTGTACTCGCCGTGGCTCTGGCGCGAAGTGACGGAAGGCTGGCCGGACCTGCGCGCGCTCGCGGCAGTGATGCAGGAGGGCCGGCCGCGCGAGGACCTCGGCCTGGCCGTCCATCCACTTGGTGCATGGGCCATGGTGCTGGCGGACTCGTGGAACCATGACCTGCTGGACGCGCGCCGGCCGTGGATGGTCTCGCCCGTGGCGGCGGTGGGGTCGGCCATGGTGTCGGCCGCGGGAGTGCTGCTGCTGGCACTTGGGCTGGCCCGGCTGGCAAGGGGATGCCGCCGGGGAACACGCAGCGAGCGGGTGCTTGCCTGGGCGCTGCTGCTCCCGCTGGTGGGGACGGCCGTGGCGTTCGGGGTAGTGCTGAGGGCATCCGTGCCGCCGTACATGCTGCCGGCGCTGGTACCGGCGGTGATCGCGGCGGCGTGGGCGTTGGTGGAAGGGACGAAGAACACGGCAGCGGAGGAGGCTACCACCGGCGGGCATGAGGGCGCCGCGGAGCCGCCGCGTGACTCGAATCTTCCGGCCGGAAGCGCCTGCCCCGTGTCTGCCTGTGCCGTCCGGGTGCCAGCGCGTGTCGTGGCGGTGCTGCTGGTCGCGTACGTGTTGGGTGCCCTGCTGCTGGTTGTGGCGGTGCGCGGGGAACTGGCCACCGGCACGGAGGGCAGCCCGACGCTGCGGGCAAAGATGGACGTGGTGGAGCTGCTCGCCGGCACGGCCGGGATGCAGCCGTTCGCCGTCTATCAGAACGCGCGTCATCCTGATGCGGGGGTGGACCACTGGCTGGACTTCCTGGTGCATCATTACGGCCAGAGCGAGCGCGCCCGCGGTGGCCCCGGCGAGGACACTGCCCTGGGCTTCGTGGTGGTGGACCGGCCGGACCAGTTGCCCCGGGCCTCTGCTGCGTTCCTGCGCGAACGGGCCGCCGTCCACACGCACTGGCAGCGGCTCGATCTATACGTGCTGCGGGGCGAGGCATTGGAGCATTGGGACGCGATGCTGAGGAGTGACGAGTAGTGGGGAGCGAGTGGCGGGCAGCTCGATGGGTCAGGACACCGACAGCACAGCGGTGCCTCATTGCTGCGTTGCTGAGCGTCCAGCGGCAAGTGTTTGCTTGTGATGGGCCACTTTCCCCGAACTTGCCCTTGAAATCCGGCGCTCCACGGCAACCATCCGGGTTCCCGGGGAGGGGGAATGCTCCGGCTCACCTATGAACGGCGACGGCACGGCTCCGAAACTACTGCTGGTAAACGACGACGGCATCGATGCGCCGGGGTTGCAGGCCCTGCGCCGCGCGCTCGAAGGCCGTTACGACGTGTTGGTGGCCGCCCCGCGCTACGAGAAGAGCGGCGCGGGCTGCTCTCTTTCCCTTTCGAACGAGATGGAAGTCGTGCCACGGCGCGAGCAAGGCCGGCTTTGGGGATACTCGGTGGACGGGACACCGGCCGATTGCGTCAAGTTCGCGCTCAATGAACTCCGCTCGCGCCATGATTTTGAGCCCGACCTTGTCCTCAGCGGCATCAACCGGGGGCTGAACGCCGGCAATTCGGTCTTCTACTCCGGCACGGTGGCCGCCGCCATCGAGGCAACGCTCTACGGTTATCCCGCCATGGCCTGCTCGCTTTCCTGCTGGAACCACCCGGTGCCGTTTTACGAGGACGCGGCGCGGGTGGTGGCGGCGCTGGTGCCGTGGATACTACGCGCTCCGCTGCCGGAGCGAAGCGTCTGGAACCTGAACATCCCCAACACCCGCTTTGGCGACGGCCTGCCGGCGCTGCAGCTCACCTCCCACGGCACGTCCTTCTACGCGGATGACTTCGAGCTGTACCGCCAGGAGGGCGACCGTCTATACTACCGCAACGTCGGGACTCATCTCACCGCCTGCGCCCTGAGCGCGGAGTCCGACGACCGGTGCGTCGCCAACGGCGAACTCTCCCTCTCCTTGCTGCGCACGGACCTGACCTACCCGTTGCCGGAGAGCTTCGGCGCGGACCTGCAAAGCTTCTGGAACAACAAGACCCCCCACGTTGCCGAAACCTCCCGGGAAACACCGGAGGTTTAGCAATGAAGCCGGCCGGCTCCGCCTTGGAACGATGCCTTTCGGCGCTTCCGCCGGAATCGCTTGTGCTGGTTGCTGTATCGGGGGGAGCGGACTCCGTCTATCTTCTGGAACTGCTGGCCGAACGGCTGCCGGAGGACGGCCACCGGCTGGCGGCGGTGCACGTCAACCACGGCCAGCGCGGCGGGGACTCGGATGCGGACGCGCTCTTTACCGAAGAGCTGTGCCGCTCGCTCGGCGTGGATGTCTATATGGAAAGACCGGCTCTCCCCGCCGGGGCGGGGGAGGACATGCTGCGCGAGGCGCGTCTTGCCGCTGTAAAGCGGGTGGCAAAGGCGCTCGGCGCCACTGCTGCGGCCTTCGGCCATACGCGCGACGACGCGGCGGAGACGTTCCTCCTCATGGC
>SLMS01000115.1 GCA_007133495.1 Candidatus Sumerlaeota bacterium
GATCGACTATTTGGCGTGGCGCAGGCGGGGGCAACAGAAGGTCCGGTGTGTGGCGTAAAAGAACCGGCCGGGCTGAACGCCCGGCCGGCCAAGGGGGGAAGTTTCTTCCGCCTGATCAGGAGGAGCTTAGAGGAGCGGGAGCTCGTCCTCGTCATTCTCCGGGTCCGGTGTCGGGGTGGGTGTTGGCGTGGGCGTCGGTGTCGGCGTCGTCCGGCCGATGGGGGTGATGGGCCGGCGAACGGGTTCGACGCGACGGTCGGGATCGTCGTCGTCGATGACCTCCGTATAGAAGATGTAGCCACCGACACCGACCGCGGCGGCACCGACACCAATTGCAGCGATCGTCCCGCCGGTGGTGCCGAGCCACCAGAAGGCGCCGCGGCGCCGTTCGGGGTCGAGTTCGTCCTCCTCAAGGTCGGTCGTCACCGGGTCGAGTTCCTGCTGCTGGAACACTCCGGGCGCACTGGCGACCCACTCACCGTTGGGGAGCTGGCCGAAGGTCATGACGTCGTCGGTCCCCATCGTGGCGACCTGCTGTTCCCTGTCCACGTCGTAAACGGTTGTGGACTGGGTGCCCGCGGTGACGACTTCGATCTGGTTGGTGTCCACTTCGCGGACGATGATGTTGGTGGAGCCCTCCGGCTCTTCACCTCGGGGGTTGATCAGGGCGAGTTCAAGGTTCTTGTGTTTGACGACGGTGGTGGAACCCGCAGGCAGCGAGGCGACGACGGCGCCCCTCTGCAGCCGGACAGCACCGCCCTCCTCAAGCAGGACACTGCTCTCGGGCCCGATCACGTAAGTCTCCCCGTTGGAGGCGTCCACCCGGGCAGGATTGGCGCGTGTGCGCACGGCATCCCGCTCGTTCACAAGCATGGGGGAGTTGGCGCCAACGGAGAAACTCTCCTCGCCGCGGACGACTTGGAGGCCGCGTTGGCCCTCCAGAAGCCCGACAGGTCCGGCGAAGGCCGGTGCGGCAAGCAAACCTGCGGCACCGAGCGTAAATAGCAGCCGTTTCATATTATCATCCCTCTCTGAGCGATTATCGGTCCTTCGGTTCCCGTCTTTCCGCACCTCCAGCATCACTCAGGTGCCGGTCTGTCCGTCAAGAGCGAACTTCGCCCCGAGCAACCACGGGTGCCTGCCGGTGGAGCTTTCTTCATAAAGGCTTTATACGCACCGGGGGAGGCCGTCAGGGACAGAGGCGGCATGATTCAGTCCGCCATCTCCACGACGACCTTGCCCGTATGGCGCTGGGCCTGCAGGTGCCGGTAGGCGTCCTTCACCTCCTCAAAGCGGAACTCCTTGTCTATCAACGGTTTTAAGGCCGAATTCTCAACGAACCGGACGAACTGACGGAGCTCCGCCACCGACTCCATGAATATGCCCTTCACCTGCACCTGGCGCATGAGGAAGTGCCGCACACTGACCTGCGAGTCGGCTCCGGCGAGGACACCCACGAGAGAGACGGTTCCGCCGTGGCAGACGGCCTGGACGGACTTTCCGAGCGATTCCCCACCCACGGTTTCCACGACCACGTCCACTCCCCGGCCACCGGTGAGGGCGCGGGCCTCCTCGTGCCAGTCGGGGTTCTGGGCATAGTTCAGCACTTGGATGTCCTCGCCGATCAGCTCCCGGCACCGTGCGGCCTTCTCCTTGGAGCTGCTGGTGAGGATGGCCCGGGCGCCCATGCTTCGGGCGATCTGGGCGGCGAAAACCGAAACCCCACCCGTGCCAAGGCAGAGCGCTGTTCCCCCCGGCCGGAGCCCCCCGTGCGTCACCACGGCAGCCCATGCGGTCAGCCCGGCGATGGGGAGCGTGGCAGCCTGAACAAAGGAGAGTTGGTCGAACCGCACCAGTGCGCGGGCGGGAAGGAGAACCTTCTCCGCGAACACGCCGGGAACGCCGTTTCCGCCGAGGAAGGAGGCGAAGTCCTCCGGCTGCATCGTTCCAGCGAGCCATGAGGTGATCGGGGCATTGAGAACGCGATCCCCTGGTTCGAGGGAGGTTACGCCCTCACCGACGGCGATGACCTCACCGGCCATGTCGGAGCCGGCAACCTGGGGCTGGTCGGCGGGTTTTCCGTATTTTCCTGCGGCGACCATGAGGTCGCGGAAATTGAGGGAGAAGGCCCGGGTGCGGACCAACGCCATGCCCGGCGGCGGGTCTCCCGGCTCCTCGACCTTGCAAATCCTGAGCGTTTCGATGCCTTGGGCATCGGAGACGACGGCTTTCACGTGTGGTGGTCCTCCCTTGCAGGTGGGGTGGAGCGGCCAATAGCACTTGCCCGCTTTGGACGGTCAGACGAACCTTAGCCTTGTCTGGAGATTGCTCTCCAAGGGAAATCGAGAGGAGAACCGGAAAGATGGAAGGCACCGCGGGCATCCCTTCGCTCACGGACGATGAACGGGAAGGCCTGCTTCTGTGCATGTTGCTGGCAGCGTCGCTGGACCCCAACGCACTCCGCGAGGAGGGGCGGGAAATCGCCCGTGTGGCCTGCGAGGAGGTGGAGTTCGGAGCACTGGGGGCGGAGCACTTCTCCCAGATCCTGGGCCGCGCCCAGGAGGCGCTCCATCACCCTCCCGACGCGGTGATGGCGCGCATCCGCCGGACGCTTGTCCGCGAGGAGGCCCGCCGGCGCGCGCTTGAGCTGGCGGTGCGGGTGGTGCTTGCCGACGGGATCGTGCGCCCCGAGCACTCCGGTTTCCTTGCTGAGCTGATCAATCAGCTCGAACTGCCACCCGAGGTTCTCCAGGACTGCGTGCTCAGTTCGCAACGCCGGCTGATGCAGCTCATGCTGCTTTACCTTGCCGATCAGGCGGTGCAGTCCGGCGGGGAACTCTCCGCCGAGGAGTACGAGGAGCTTTTCGCCTTCCTTCTGGGCCTGCCGATTTTCCGCGGCGTGACGACCGAACAGATCGGGCTGATGGCGCGCACCTCCCGCAACCGGATGAAGGAGCTCCGGGCGGACTGGGGGCTTGACTACATCACCTCCACAATCTGCAAGGGTGCCGAACTGCTGGAGAGACCGGAGCTGCGCGAACAGGCGATGGAGCTTGTGGCGCGCGGGCTGGCCACGACCAACGGCAAACTTTCCGACGAGCAGGATGGCTTCTACCGCCGCGTGGCAGGGCAGTTGGACATCCCCGAGCCGGAGAGCCGCAGGGTGCTCGAGCGCACCGCCCAGCAGTAGAAGAGTGAGGCACGAACGGCGGGTTGAAGAGCCGGCCCGGCGCCAGTGACTGGAGTATGCATCCGGGCCGGACGGGTGATCCGCCTCTGTCTTGTACTTACTGTTTCTTGTCCAGCTCGTTGATCATGTGTTTCGCGGCACCGAGGACGGCTTCGGCTTCCTTGATGACGGGTTCGAGGGGGAGGTTGAGGCTGTCCACACCCTTGAGGAAGCGCTCGCGGTAGGGCGCGCAGTGAAGCAAATTCCCACCCCATAGCGCGATGGAGACCTTCTCGCCGCCGGGGGCGAAGAGCCGCTCGTAAACGGGGCGCACGAGCACGGCCAGGTCGGCGGCCTGCCGGTCGAAGATGCCAAGCGCAGCGGCGTCACCCCGCTCCGCCTCGCGTTCGACCAGGGGGGCGAGGGCGGCAATTTCCGTCTTGCCGTTTCCCTGCATATAAGTCCAGCCGACGAGGTCGGTGGGGTCGTTCAGTTTCAGCTCCTCGACGACCGCCTGGGTGAGTGAGGTCTCGGGGATGAGCCCGTCGTAGGAGCGGAGCACTTCGCGCAGGGCGCTCAGGCCGATCATGTAGCCGGAGCCTTCGTCGTCCAGCAGGTGCCCCCATCCGCCGGCGCGGCTGCGCTTTCCGGTGTCCTCGTTGAAGCCGAAGCAGATCGATCCGGTGCCGGAGATCACCAGGATGCCGTGAAGCCGGCCGAGGACCGCCACCTGCGCGATGATCGCGTCGTTGACGATCACCACGGGCATATCCTTGCCGACTTTTTCGCGGATGATCTTGTCGAGGAAGCTCTTGTCGGCCGGGCGGTCGGCCCCGGCCATGCCGAGGCAGATGCCGTCCACCGACTCAATCGGCACCTTCGCTTCGCGGGTGAGAGTCTCCACCGCGGAGTGCAGCGCGTTGCGGACGTGGTCCTCCGAGGCGGAGTGCGGGTTGGAACTGGGGAACTGGCCTCGGGAGAGGACAGTGCCCGCCTCGTCGCAAAGTGCGGCATTGGTTTTGGTGGCGCCGCCGTCCACGCCGATTACGATCCGCTTTCCGTCGATTGTCACGCCGGTCTGCCTCCAAGTAAGCTTTTTTCCGAAACGTCGAAGCGGCCAGTTGCCGCTCCGCCAAGGATGGCTGACAGTCCCCTCTCCACCCCCCGGGGGGCCAAGGGAATCTTGGCCGACCCGGACATCAGGAAAGACGATCATGGATTCCGTACGTGCAGGGGCCAGCGCTCCCAGAGTTGCCGCGGCGATCAATGTCAGCCCCGAGTCCTTCTTCAAGGGTTCGGTGCCGGCGGACGAGGAGGAACTGCTCCGCCGTGTGGCGCAGGCCGAGGCCGGTGGTGCAGGGATGATCGACGTGGGGGCCATGTCCACGGCCCCCTACAAGGAAACACGTATCGGCGAGGAGGAGGAGCGCTCCCGGATGGCGGCGGCGCTGCGTGCCATCCGGCCACGGACGGGTCTGCTGCTCTCCGC
>SLMS01000185.1 GCA_007133495.1 Candidatus Sumerlaeota bacterium
CTGCACAAGGGGACGCAGAACGGGACTCTGCGGCTCCCCAATCCGCACCTTGTGAAGTGCATCGAGGAGCGGGTGTGCACGAACCCCGCCTGCCCGGCGTACAACAACCCCGAGGCTGAGCGCTGCTGGGAGGTGACCGCCTTCAAGGCGAGCGAATCGGGCGAGAAGGTGGACGTGCTCTCCAAGTTCCATGCGTGCAGCGAGTGCCGTGTCTTCGACCTGGCGTCGCCGACGCCGGTGGCGCGTATCTCGGAGAACTTCAACCGGCTGATCTCGGTCCTCCAGCTCAAGTACCAGGAAACGCTCGACGTCCAGCACCGGATGCAGCAGGCGGACAAGCTGGCGGTGATGGGGCAGTTGCTGGCGGGGATCGCGCACGAGATCAAAAACCCGCTCGGGATCATCATGGGCCGGCTGGACGTGATCGGGCTGGAGATGGAAGCGGTGGAGGACGGCGCGTTCTCCGAGGACATGGCGGCGATCTACCACCAGGCGAACCGGGTGCGGCAGATCATCGACCACCTTCTGGGGATGGCGAGGCCGCAGCCGCCGAGCTTCCGGCCGATCCACGTCAACAGCGTGGTGGTGGACAGCTTGGAGATGGTCCGCAAGACGTTGCAGAAGGCGGGGGTTCGCGTGATGGCGGACCTGCAGCCGGACCTGCCCGCCATCCATGCCGACCAGGTGCAGGTGCAGCAGGTGCTGCTGAATCTGATCCTGAACGCTCGGGACGCCATGCCCTCCGGCGGGGAACTGCGCATCGCCAGCCGGGTGGTCAACGGCACGGAACCGGGAGTGGAGGTGACGGTGGAGGACGAGGGGGAGGGCATCGCTCCCGATCTGCTGCGCCGGCTGTTCTCGACTTTCCAGACGACGAAGCTGAACAAGGGCGGTACAGGCGTCGGCCTGGCGGTGTGCCGCAAAATCATGGAGCTGCACAACGGCACGATCTCCGCCGAAAGCGAGCTGGAGGTGGGCACCACCATGCGGCTGTGGTTCCCGCTCAGGGGTAACCGGCCATGAAGGGTAACCGGAACAACAACGGAGCGCAGGCGTCTTCGAGGATTCTCGTCATCGACGATGAGCCGGAGATGCTGAAAAATTACCAGCGCCTGCTCAAGCGCGCCGGCCACCATTGCCTGGCCACCACAGAGCCCGCCACGACGCGCAAACTTCTCGAAGAGTTCCGCCCCGGTCTGGTGATCACGGACCTCATGATGCCCGAAGTGGACGGGATGGAAGTGCTGCAGCAGGTGCGCGCCTGGGATGGGAAGGTCCCGGTGATCATCGTGACGGCTTACGGGTCGATCGAAAGCGCCGTGGAGGCGATGAAACAGCACGCCGCGGACTTTCTGGTGAAGCCGTTCTCGATGAACGAGCTGCTTCAGAAGGTGCAGGAGGCGCTCAGCTCGCGGATGATCGAGCAGGCGGGGGAGCTTCCAGCCGAGGACGAACCGCCCACGGCAGAGGGGCTGGCCGGAATGATCGGCATCAGCCCGGCCATGCAGGAGGTTTACGACCGGCTGCGCAAGGTCGCCCGCATGGACGTCAACGTGCTGGTCACCGGGGAGAGCGGTACGGGGAAGGAGCTGGTGGCGCGGGCGGTGCATTCGATGAGCCGGCGAAGGGGCGAGATCTTCGTCCCGATCGACTGCGCGAGCCTGCCGGAGCACCTGCTGGAAAGCGAACTGTTCGGCCATTCGAAGGGCTCGTTCACCGGAGCGCATCAGGACAAGAAAGGACTGCTGGAGTTCGCCGACAAGGGGACGCTGTTCCTGGACGAGGTGGGGGAGATTCCCCCGGCGCTTCAGGTGAAGCTGCTGCGGGTTCTTCAGGAGCGCAGCTTCCGGCCGGTGGGCTGCCGGCAGGAGGTGGCGGTCAGCATCCGGGTTGTGGCGGCGACGAACCGGAACCTGGAGGAGGAGGTGCAGACGAAAAACTTCCGCAGCGATCTTTACTACCGGCTGAACGTCGTCGGGCTGCATTTGCCTCCGCTCCGGGAACGTGGAGAGGACATTGTCCTGCTGGCGAATCACTTCCTGCGGCAGTTCACCCAGGAGCAGCAGCTCCCGCCGATGCGGCTTCTGCCGGAGACGCTGGCGGTGCTGCGGCGTTACCACTGGCCGGGCAATGTGCGCGAGCTTCAAAACGCCATGGAGCATGCGGCAACGCTGGCCTCGGGGACCGAGCTGCACCCGCGGAACCTGCCTCCGGAAATATACGATGGAGCGGAAGAAGCCGCGCCGCGGGAGGTAAAAACTTTTTTTGCGGCAAAAGAGCAGCTCGTGAAGGGGTTCGAGCGGGAGTACCTCGTCAACCTTCTTGCTGACAACGAATTCAATATTTCCCGCGCCGCCGAGGCGGCCGGCTGCCATCGCCGGACCCTTTACCGGATGATCGACCGGTACAAGATCGACCTGAAGACGATTCAGGAGGAGCGGCGGGCGGTGCGCGCGAACTCGGGAGCGGGGAGGCGGGACTCCGCTCAGGACGCGGAGTGAGGCTCCGCCGCCACAGTCACACTTTTCCAATAGCATAGTCTCACTGCCCGGAAGAAGCGGGAAGCCGCGTTGGTAGCGGTTTTTCGCGGCTTTCGGCTAATTGTGGACTCCGCAGGTCCACTTGGGCAAAATCTTGCATTGCGGTAGGACACGGTATTCCTTGCGGGAGTGCGCCCGGTGGCGCCGTTGAAGGCCGCGCCGGGTTTCTCTCGAATCGAGACCTGCCGGAGAGCCCTCCACCGCAGCATCGCGGCGATTCAAAAGAGGTCCTGACAATGCGCTTTTCTCACCTATCCGGAGCTTTTGCCTGTATCCTTGCGGCGGCCTTCGTTCTGGCCCTCGCCCCCAGACCCGCGGCGGGGCAGGACATTGGATTTATTGAAATTATGGGCGTCTCCCCGAGGGATGTGGCGGCGGACACGACCGGCGTGTTCGACGAGGTGTCCTCCGGACTGAATGCCGTCGGCGTCGGCGAGAAGGTTTATCTCGAAGCGCGGCCCCATGCGGGCCTCGAACTGGGCGGGGCCGAGTGGGAACTGACAGGCCGGCCGACCGGGTCCACGGTCGAGCTAAGTGACACGTCGGGCACACTCGTCACCCTCGTTCCGGACGCCGCGGGGCTCTATCTTCTCGAAATGACGCCGCTCGACCCGTCGATGGAGGCGATGGACCCCGTGACGCAGCGCATTTACGCCGGGGTGTGGGTCGGTGCCGGCCTTATGGACGAGGATGGGCAGCTCGACGCGCCCATTCCAAGTTGTCTCAATTCATGCTGTCACGTGGACAGTGATCAGCCGCGGCTGAACGTGGGCAACGACTGGCTCGGCTCCCCGCACCAGACCATCCTGAAAAGCCACTTGGACGGCGAGCACGGGGGGGATTACGACGTGTCGTGCCTCTCCTGTCACACTCTCGGATTCAAGGAGTCTGCGCAAAACAACGGTTTCGATGACATCGCGGCAATGCTCGGCTACGATCTGGAGCAGATTCCCGCGCTTGTGAGCGACGCGGCGGTCAGCGGCGTCAGCAACTGGGACGAACTGCCGGAGGAGCTGCAGCGCCATGCGGGCATCCAGTGCGAAAGCTGCCACGGGCCGGGCTCGCAGCACCTTGGCTATCTTCTCGAACCGGACCACGGCATCGCCGGGGTGGACCTGAGCACGAAGCAGTGCGCGCAGTGCCACGATGCGGACGAGCCGACGACGGGCGTGCGCTTCGCCGGCTGGGAGAACTCCGCCCACCCGTTCGCAAGCCAGAGTACCCCCACCGTCGCCGGGATCGACACCTGCCGGGCCTGCCACACGGGCGAGGGTTTCGTTTACGGCGTGGTCAGGGGCGAGCCGATCCCCCAGATGGACAACGAGGACTATCACGGGGTGACATGCTCGGCATGTCACGACCCGCACGGTTCCGAACACCCCAGCTCCCTGCGGCTGGCAGGCGATGCCGAACTGCCCACGGGCGATATTTTCACCAATGCCGGGACTGCGGCGCTTTGCATGACGTGCCACCACTCGCGCAGCTCCGATGGCGAGGCGACCGCCATTACCAGTTTCCGCGGGGCGCACAACGGACCGCAGGCGGACGTGCTCTTCGGCGTGAACCACGCCGAGTTCGACCTTCCGGTTATTGGCAATTCCGCTCACACGACGATCGTGCAGGACTCGTGCGTGACCTGCCACGCCGCGGACAGCGACAACGAACTGGTGGGCGGGCACACCTTCGCCATGCGGTACGTCCAGGACCCGAACGACCCCTCCAACGACATCATCAACGCGGAGAACGCCTGCGCGACCTGCCACAGCGGGCTGACCGGCACCTATGACCTCCGGGCGCGGGGCGATTACGACGGTGACGGCGTGATCTCCGGCGTACAGACGGAAGTGCGCGGCTTGCTGGACCTGCTGCGGCCGGGCCTGCTCGAACTGCCCGGCGCCTCGCTGGCGGGCGACGGCAGCATCAGCATCGCCCAGGCGGGATGGAACACCTGGACGGATGATCAGAGGCGCGCAGCCTACAACTTCAACATGGTGATAGACGACGGCAGCTACGGCATTCACAACACCTCCTACACGGTGCAGATGCTGCAGCGTTCGTATTACGGCGTGTACGGCCGGCCGATTACGGACGATTATCCGAACGTCGATC
>SLMS01000328.1 GCA_007133495.1 Candidatus Sumerlaeota bacterium
AGGACACCCGCGCCGTGACCGACTCGCCGCGCGGGTTCTTCACGCTCGAGCTTCCGCTGCAGGTGCCGCGCCAGCTCGAGTTCCCCGTGTTACGGCTTCATCAGCCGCTCGAGCGAGTCTCGGACTTCTACGAGGACTCAGCCGATACGCGGCGCGTCGGGCTGCTGCTCTACCACGCCTGGGTGGAGGAAGACTGAGGCACGGCTCCCCCACCGCCGGAGAGGGGGCATCCCCGGGCAAGCGCGCCGACGACCCGAGTGGCGCAGACCGGAACTACAGCAGGCCGCGGGTGGGACTCTGTTTGGGGCCCTTTTCCTGCCGGTTGATGATGCGGAAGACCTCTTCCGCAGGTTCGTGGACAACGATCACCTGCACCTCTCCGGATGCCGCCAGTGCCGAATCCGAAGACATATAGACGAGGGTGCCTTCGCCGCTGGGATTCGCGACGAAGCGGGTGATGTGCGCGGGATTCAGATAGACATCCGCGCCGGAATCGTTGTCCGTCAGCTTGAGGAACATAAGGTAATCCCCTTCTATGGGAGCACTGTTTTGGAGGGTCGGCCAGTGCCCTCCAGACAATCAAGGGAAACCGGCCACCCCGTCAGGACGTTCTCAGGACGTTTCCGTTCTCGACTGCCCCCATCCCTTGGCTCGATGGCCACAGACTTTGGTGTTATCCGCAAATTCCGCAGATTCAGCCTCCATCGACCCACGGCACCAGGCATTACCCCCCATCGGCGTGAATCGGTGAAATCGGCGGATGATTCTCTACGGCCGCAGCCCGCCACGTGGTCGAGCAGCGGAAGGAAGACGCCCTGAGCCGCAGCATTCTCCTGGGATCGCCAAACTCCCGTTTGGCGTTTTTCCCCCGCCAGCGGCCGCAGCACAGAGAACCCCCATTCCTCTCGGGTTTATCTTTCAGAGGCAGGCCTGTCCTCTGCTCCGAGGACCCCGCCAAGGGGTCCAAGATGGTAGCCGGTGGTTGAGCGAAGCGACACCACCGGTAACCGGGACGAAGGTGCCCGCGACCCCGGCAGGCGGTCGCAGCCAATTGGACGACCGGAATAGGAGAACGGAAACGCCCTGTCAGACTCCTGCCGGACTTTGAGAACATCCTGGCCGCCCCGTCGTGGAGGTAAGGTGCACCGGCTTCTTTACCCACCGAAAAGAAGCTGGGACGCCAAGAGGCGCCTGTCACCTTGAAGTGAGAACGGGGTGCGTTTGAGGCCTGCCAGCTATGGAAAAAGAAAAGCCCGGCGGTTTGGCCATGGGCCTTGCCGCCGGGCGGTTTGTACGGTGTCGCCGTGGGGACGTTGCGGGAGGATTACTCCTCCTTCTTGTCCTTGTCCACGGGTTTGGACTCAATTTCCGGCGAGTCGAGGATCATGCTTCCCAAAACCGGAGCAATGGACGGACCGTACGGCTGGGTGCGGAGGTATGGGGGGGTCCGCTCGATCATCCGACTAATGACAGCAAGATTCGATTGGTCCAGCCCTCGTACTAATTTTCCTAAGC
Organism: Candidatus Sumerlaeota bacterium; assembly: GCA_007133495.1. GTDB lineage: Bacteria > Sumerlaeota > Sumerlaeia > SLMS01 > SLMS01 > SLMS01. Next base: position 1,516 of record SLMS01000328.1, read on the forward strand.
GGAAGAATCCTAGTTCCATGCTTCCCGGCAAAGCCGGAGGCAAGTCTCGTTCGTCGAACTTGTCGTCCATCGGAGCTGACTCCTCCTTCTTGCGCCTGTTCATAGGTTCGAACTCACGGCAAACTGACTAGGATCGGTGCCCGGAAAATGGGGGGGACCTCCCGAACGAGTCGTTTCCGGGTCCACCTCCACTCATTGATCGAGATGCTCCGACCACCCGACCGAGGGGTATGGTATTGCACCCCCAGTCTCTCGGGAGCCTCCCGAAAAAACAGTAGATACACGTGCTCGTCGAGACCTCTGCGTGGAGGAGGGCCGGGCAACCTCCTAGCGAAGGTAGGCTCCTCCGTTATGGACTTCAAGCTTTCGGGAAGCTTGCCGGATCCCATCGCTTACTCCTCCTTCTTATCCTTGTCCACGGGTTCGTATTCGGCGTCCACAACGTCCTCCTGGCCCTGCGCGCCGTTGGCCTGGGCTTCGGGGCCTTCGGGGCCTTCGGGTTGCGGACCGGCGCCCTGGCCGGCTCCCGCCGCACCGGCGGCCTGATAGACCCGCTGGCTGATGTCGTGGAAGGCCTTGTTGACCGCTTCGGTCTGGGCCTTCATGGCGTCGTAGTCGTTGGATTCGATGGCGCGGCGCAGGTCGCCGAGCGCGTCGTTGATCTTGCCCTTGTCGTCGGGGCCAAGCTTGTCGCCGAGTTCGTTCATGGTCTTCTCGATGGTATAAACGAGCGTTTCGGCGTTGTTCTTCGTGGTGACCTGCTCGCGGCGCTTGCGGTCCTCGTCGGCGTGTGCCTCCGCGTCGCGCACCATGTTCTGGATTTCGTCTTCGGTGAGGCCGGAGCCCGCTTCGATGCGGATTTTCTGGCTCTTGCCGGTGCCGAGGTCCTTGGCGCTGACGTGCAGGATGCCGTTGGCATCGATGTCGAAGGTGACCTCGATCTGCGGGATGCCACGCGGCGCGGGCGGTATGCCGTCGAGGTTGAAGTTCCCGAGCAGCTTGTTGTCGCCGGCCATCTCGCGCTCGCCCTGATAGACCTTCACGGTGACGGTGGTCTGGTTGTCGGCGGCGGTGGAGAATATCTCGCTCTTCTTGGCCGGGATGGTGGTGTTGCGCTCGATGAGCTTTGTCATGACGCCGCCGAGCGTCTCGATGCCGAGGGAGAGCGGGGTCACGTCGAGCAGCAGCACGTCCGACACGTCGCCCGCCAGCACGCCGCCCTGGATGGCGGCGCCGATGGCGACCACCTCGTCGGGGTTGACGGACTTGTTCGGCTCGCGGGCGAAGACCTTCTTCACCTGCTCCTGCACGTAGGGGATGCGGGTGGAACCGCCGACAAGGATGACTTCGTTGATGTCCGAGGCCTGGATGCCGGCGTCCTTGAGCGCCTTGTGGCAGGGCTCGATGGTCTTGTCGATGATCGGTGCAGCGAGCTTTTCGAACTGCGCGCGGCTGAGGTCCATCACCAAGTGCTTCGGCCCGCTGGCGTCCGCGGTGATGAAGGGCAGGTTGATGGTGGTGCTCATGGAGGAGGACAGCTCGATCTTTGCCTTTTCGGCGGCCTCCTTGAGGCGCTGGAGCGCCATGCGGTCCTGGCGGAGATCGACGCCGTTCTCCTTCTTGAACTCATCGGCAAGGTGGTCCATGAGGACCTGATCAATGTCGTCACCGCCGAGGTGCGTGTCGCCGTGGGTGGACTTCACCTCGAAGACGCCATCGCCGAGTTCGAGGATGGAGATGTCGAAGGTGCCGCCGCCGAAGTCGAAGACGGCGATTTTTTCGTCCTTCTTCTTGTCGAGCCCGTAGGCCAGGGCCGCTGCGGTCGGTTCGTTGATGATGCGGCGGACGTCGAGGCCGGCGATGCGGCCGGCGTCCTTGGTGGCCTGGCGCTGCGAGTCGTTGAAGTAGGCGGGTACGGTGATGACCGCCTCCTCGACCTTGTGGCCGAGGTAGTCTTCGGCGGTCTGCTTCATTTTCTGGAGGATCATGGCGGAGATTTCGGGCGGCGAGTACTGCTTGCCGCGAATCTCGACGGACGCGTCGGCGTTGTCGGCGCGCTTAATGTGGTAGGGCACGCGCTTGACTTCGCCGGTGCGCTCGGCTTCCTCGAACTTCATCCCCATGAATCGCTTCACGGAGAAGATGGTGTTTTCAGGGTTGGTAACGGCCTGACGCTTGGCCACTTGGCCGACGAGCCGCTCGCCGTCCTTGGTGAAGGCGACGACCGAGGGCGTGGTGCGCCCGCCCTCCGCGGAGGGGATCACGACGGTCTTCCCGCCTTCCATGACGGAGACGCAGCTATTGGTTGTTCCAAGGTCGATGCCTATGACTTTACCCATTTTCAAAACTCCTTCGATCGGACTTCCCGCTGGTTGGGCGCTGGCGCAAGATGCTGACCAGCCGCCAAACCCGCGTATGGGCGTGTTTTGGGGCTTTCTCGGGGGTTTTCGGGGTGTTGGCGGAGGAACACCCCGCGGGCCGGCGGGTCAGAATGAAACACGCGGCGGAGGAATGCTCCACCCGCTACCGGCAGGGTCCGGGGTGCCGTCGGTGAGGGTGTGCGGCCGGTCAGTCGTCCTGTACGTAGTAGCTGAGGCTCTCCAGTTCGAGCGACAGGTCCACGTAGCGGACTTGCACGTCGGCGGGCACCTCAAGCCGCGCGGGGACGAAATTGAGAATGGCGCGCACGCCGAGGGCGACGAGCCGGTCCGCCAGCGGTTGAGCGGCTTCCGCCGGGACGGCCAGGACGGCGATATCCACCGGCTGGGCCGTGAGACGCCGTTCGAGTTCATCGACGTGATAGATCGGCACACGGGTGCGGGCCCGGGCGGAGGCGGCCTCGGGGTCGGCGTCGAAGCCCCAGAGCATCGTGAAGCCCTGCTTGAGGAAGCCCTTGTAGGAGAGGAGCGCAGAGCCGAGGTTGCCGGCCCCGACAAGGACGACGCGGACCTCCCGGTCCATGCCGAGGATGCGGCGGAGTTCCTTGCGCAGGCCGGTGACGTGATAGCCAAAGCCGGGAGTGCCGAACTGGCCGAACAGGGCGAGGTCCTTGCGGACCTGGGCGGAGTTGAGCCCGAGCCTGCGGGCGAGTTCAGCGGAGCTGACCTTCTCGGCCCGCTCGGTTTCGAGTAGCTGGAGGATACGGAGGTAGAGGGACAGGCGTTTGATGGCGGCACCGGGGATGGAGCGTGTTTCTCCATCCGCGGTGGTTGCCTTGTCCCATGCAGGTAGCGATTCTTCCATGTGTCCGGTGATAGTGTCCGGTGGTGGGGGTTGGAAAGCCCTTGGCAGGGCCGGGCCTGAATAGAAACAGTCACCAGAGCGTATCAAGAGCAGAAATCCGGGCAGCCGGTTGTTGTGCGGACCCGGCAGACCTGTTCAGGATGAAAGCATGAGCGTTGGCAACCCTTCAAAGGCCGGTGGGGCTCCCCCCTCCCGGCTGACCATGGACTTCTTCGAGAGCCAGGAGAACGCCCGCAGGAGGACGTTTTTCCTCGTGACGATGTATTCCCTCGCGGTCTTCCTGATCGTGCTGGGGACGTACCTAGTGGTGGGTACCGGGGTGGCGATCTTCCTCGGGGACTATTTGGCCCAGGGAGGAGGCGATCTTCGTGAGGCCAGGCCGGGTGAGTCCCGCGTCTTTTCCATGGTTTTCTTCAACTGGAAGTTCGTCCTCGGGGTGGCGGGTTCCGTGCTGCTGATTATCGGCGGGGCGATGGTGGCGAAGATCATCGAATTGCGGCAGGGAGGCTCCTCGGTGGCGAGGATGCTGGGGGGGAAGCCGGTGGCGCCGGACACAACGGACCCGGACGAGCGCAAGCTGGTCAATATCGTCGAGGAAATGAGCATCGCTTCGGGGATGCCGCCGCCGGCGCTGTATATCCTCCCGGGGAAGACTGCCATCAACGCCTTCGCAGCGGGCTATTCCCCCAACGACGCCGCAATCGGCGTCACGGAGGGGGCCATCCGGGCGCTTACCCGGGATGAGCTTCAGGGCGTGATCGCCCACGAGTTCAGCCACATCCTCAACGGCGACATGCGGCTGAATATCCGCCTCATCGGGATCATGCACGGCATCCTGGCGATTGCGGTCCTGGGCGGGGGGATGATGCGCGCCGCATTCTATTCGGCAGCGATGGGCCGGAGGAGCTACAGCCGCTCCTCAGGCCGGGGGCAGGGCGGCGGACAGGCCCAGATCGTCCTGGTCGTGCTCGGGCTGGCGCTCTGGCTGATCGGCAGCATCGGGGTGCTGTTCTCCCGGATCATCAAGGCGGCGGTCTCCCGCCAGCGTGAGTTCCTGGCCGATGCTGCGGCGGTGCAGTTCACCCGCAACCCGGAGGGCATCGCCGGGGCACTGAAGAAGATCGGCGGCATCGCCCGCAATTCACGCATCGAAGACGCGAAGGCCGAAGAGATCAGCCACATGTTCTTCGCCGAGGCACTCTCCGGCCGGGTGAACTCCATGATTGGGCTGCTTTCGACGCACCCGCCGCTGGAGAAACGCATCCAGGCGATCGACCCGCGCTGGGACGGCTCGTTTCCGAAGCTGGGCGACAGGGGCCTGCACGAAAGCCTGAGACCCCTGGAGCACGGCACGCAGCAACGGCGTCAGCCAGCGGCCGGGGCCCCGGGCTTCCCCTGGAGCCCGGGCGGGAAGGTCTCCGCCGGGCAGCAGCCGCTCGCCACGGGCCGGCCGGACCAGGTGCTGGCCAGCATCGGCTCGATGAACCCGCAGAGCCTGCTGATGGCGTCGGTGCTGCTCCAGTCGCTCGGGGATGATCTGCGGGACAAGGTGCACACAAAGAACGGGGCGCAGGCGGCGGTCTTCGCACTGCTGCTGCAGGAGGACTCCGTCGCGTCGAAGAAAGGTCCGGCGGCGCGCTCGGAGTTCCTTCCCCCGGCGCTGCGGCAGGACATTGAAGCCGCCTTCCAGCAGGCCCAGCGGCTTGAGGCCCGCGCACGCCTGCCGCTGGTGGAACTGTGCCTGCCAGCGCTCAAGCAGCTCCCGCAGAAGGAGGCAAACGAGTTCCTCGCCGCAGTGCGGAAGTTGATCGAGGCCGACGACAAGAAGACCGTCTTCGAGTTCGCGGTGTGGAAGATCGCCGAGCGCCACCTCGACCCGGCCGCGCGCGAACGGCACCAGAAGGGCCCGCGCTACCTGTCCATGAGCGGTGTGAAGCCACACCTGACCGTCCTGCTGAGCGCGGTGTCCTGGGCGAGCGACCGCGGCCCGGCGGAGGCCGAACGTGCCTTCAAGGCGGCGACGGATTCGCTCGGCGGACAGGGCCAGGGGCTCTCCCTCCTTCCGCCCGAGCGCTGCACGGTGGCAAACCTCAGCCGTGTTTGCGATATCCTGGCCGCCACGACGCCGATCATCAAGCGCCGCACGCTCGAGGCACTCGCCCACTGCGTGCTGGCGGACGAGAAGGTGAGCGTCAACGAGGTGGAGTTGCTGCGGGCGGTGGCGGAGACGCTGGACTGCCCGATGCCGCCGCTCGACCCGGATGAGCTGGGGGCAGGCACCGGGGCCCCGGGTCCGGGCACCGCGGGGTGACGGTGGACTTTGTGGACGGTGTGGACATGCGGCGAGGGGCAGGCATGCCTGCCCACAGGCCAAGGCTTGCCGACTCGCGCCGGCAGTCGTGCTGCCCGTGGTGACGCGGCTTCACTCACCCCTTGATTCTTTCCACGAAAATGGCCTCCGCGAATTGCGGAGGCCGGGTCTTGCGTTCTCTGTGGCTGGGTTCCGGCGGAGGGAGTCTCCGGGCTGCCGCACACCCGGACCGCACAACTTATGGCTGCTCCGTTCCCGGCCTGACCAGGTTCGTTGCCGCCCGTCGCACGGAGCCCGGAGGCTTCCTCCGCCGGGGCAGGCGGTGGGTTAGAGCTTTCCTTCCTCGCGCAGGCGTGCCAACACGGCCTTGCGCGGCGGAGCCTTCTTCACGGCGCCGGACTTCAGGGCCTTGGTGGAGACATAGGCGCGGCGCACGGTGCCGTCGGGGTCCACCACCTTGACCCGCTGGAGGTTCGGCTTGAACGTCCGCTTGGTCTTGTTGTTCGCGTGGCTGACGTTGTTGCCGGTCTGGCGCTTCTTGCCAGTGATTTCGCACTTTGCCATGGTGATAAGCCGATCCGTACGGTATTGGCGCGGGAGAAGAGGACACACCCCTCCCCGCAAGGGCAGGGGATGGAACTGCCAAACCCTGCGCCTGTCAAACCGAAAGTCCGGAAACAAACGCGCCGTGGGCGTATCTTGGAACTGTTACCCACGTGGCAGGATCGAGGGCGTTCGCCGGGATGGCGCCACCCATGGAGTGCGAAGGCTTGCCTTCGCTATCGGGGCGGGAGCTTGCTGCCGCCCCACGCGTGCTGGCCAGCCAGAGAGCGCGCGGGCAAGCCCGCTGCGCGAAGGCGGCGGCAAGCCGCGCGCACTCCAAGGGTACGCGGCACTCCCGGCGGAAAGGGCCACTAATAACGCCGAGATGCGACCCTGGCCGGCGGCCACTCAACGAATCGCCTTGAAGCTCCGGCGCGGAGCGGAGCAATTTCCAGTCTCCGGGTTCGGACGACGGGCCCGGGGATTCCTTCCGCAGGCTATACCACCCGCTTGACCGCCGCCCCCCGTATCCTGTTGTTCCTCCTGGCTTTCCTGCTGGTGCAGGGAGGGGCGGCGGCGCTGCTTCATGCCGAAGAAGCGGAAGAAGCCCCCGCTGCTGAAGCGGCCTCTCCTGAGGACGCGGACGAAAACGGCCCCGAGCCCGCTCCCGAAGATGCAACCGAACCTGAAGAAACACCCGAGCCAACTCCGGAACCAACTCCCGAGCCGACACCAACCCCCGAACCCACTCCGACTCCGACCCCCACGCCGACGCCGATCCCCTACCTGCCGCCGCTCAGCCTCGGCGAATGCTACGAATTGATTGAACGCGTCATCTCCTACGTTCCCAGCGAAACCGACGATGGCACGCTGCCGGCGGACCTGCATCTCGATTCGCTGGTGCGCATGGTCACAACGTCCTACAATTATCTGAACTTCCGGGACGACCTGCATACGTCGCTCCTGCATTATGACTGGACGGAACTCGGGGAGATGCGCGTGGACCGGACCGAGGGGATCGACGCGGGCTCGCTTTCGTTCGACCCGCCGGCGCCGCGGGTCAGTGCCCTGTCGATCGACGTGCGCCGCGGCGACGTCTGGCTCCACCGCATGCGCGTTTACGACGAGCGTGAGGAGCTGCGCCACGAGTTCGACTATACGGTCACCCCGCGGCTGGTGCGCCATTCGCTCCCCCGCCGGCAGGTGTTCCACCTCTGGCGCCGGGCGAACGTGGCCCGCATCGATGCGGAGTTCTCACGCGCGAACCCGGACCTCGGAACAAGCCCCATCGTGACGCTTTCCGCCGGGACGACCAACCGGCCGGAGCACGTCAAGACGGCGCTCTTCCACCTCAACGAGGCACGGAACCAACTCCAGCAGTTGCGCTGGAGCCGCGCACGGACCGAGCTCGAACGCGCCCACGCCGCCGTCGGAAACCAGATCGAGGGTCAGCGGAGCTGACCAATTGAAAATTGGAAACGACGATAGTTTCGTGAGGGCTTCCTCCGTGCCTCCACACCTCCATGGTGAAGAAAAACCGGCCCGCATTCTTGGAATCGAATCCTCCTGCGATGAGACGGCGGCGGCGGTTGTGGAGGACGGCCGGCGCGTGCTGTCGAACGTGGTGTCCTCGCAGGTGCCGCTGCACGCGCGCTACGGAGGCGTGGTGCCCGAAATCGCCAGCCGTGCCCACCTCGAGCAGATCGTGCCTGTTTGCGAGCGGGCGCTCTCCGAAGCAGGTCTCGCCCTGGACGGTATAGACGCCGTCGCCGTGACGCGCGGGCCGGGGCTGGCGGGCTGCCTGCTTGCGGGTGTGGAGTTCGCCAAGGCTCTTGCTTCGGCGCGCGGGCTGCCCCTTGTTGCCGCCCACCACGTTGCCGCGCACCTTTACTCCGTCAACATCGGCCGCATCCGCAACGCCTGGGGAGAGGACCTGAGGCTCCCGGAATCCGGGACTCCTCCCTACATCGCGCTCGCCATTTCCGGCGGGCACACGAGCCTTGCCGGGGTGCGCGGGCCGCTCGACATCGAGGTGCTGGGCGAGACGCTCGACGACGCCGTGGGCGAGGCCTACGACAAGGTGGCGAAGCTGGCCGGGCTTGGCTATCCGGGCGGGGCACGGATAGACGCGTTGGCGGCGGACGGAGACCCGGCGCGCTTTGCCCTGCCGCGGCCGATGCTTGCGCGCGAGGGACTCGACTTTTCATTTTCCGGACTCAAGACGGCCTTCGCCCGCGAGGTGCAAAAGCTCGGCGGCCCGGAAACCCTCTCCGCGGATGGGGGGACGCTTGCCGATCTGTGTGCCAGCTTCCAGGCTGCGTGCGTGGACGTCCTCATCGCCAAGGCCGAACGCGCCCTGCGCTCTTCCGGCTTGGTCCGGCTGGCCGTCACCGGCGGCGTCGCGTGCAACCGAGGTCTGCGGGAAGCACTCGCCCACCGCATGCCGGGCGTCACGGTGGCGCTCCCGGAACCGGAATACTGCACGGACAACGCCGCCATGATCGCCGGCCTCGCTTGCCACCATCTTGCCGCGGGGCAGGCGAGCGGCCCGGAACTGAACGTAAAGCCGGGGTGGGGGATGGGCTCCTGATCCGTGTCCGGACGGCCGGGCTCCTTCATCTCTTTTCGGGGAAATCCTTCTATCTCTCCACGACCTTGAGCCGGTCCACCGCCTCCTGCAGGCGCGCCGGATTGGTGTGCGTGTAGATTTGGGTCGTGGCAATGGAGGCGTGACCGAGGAGAGCCTGTATTTCGACAAGGTCCACGTCCCGCGCGTGGAGGAGCGTGGCGAAGGTGTGACGCAGTTTGTGCGGCGAGAGACCTTTGCGCCCGAGGCCGGAAGCGCGCACGTATTTGTCCACGATCTTCTCGACCATGCGGCCGCTCAGGCGCCGGCCAAACCGGTTGGTGAAAAGGGCCCGTTCGCCGCCGGCGGCGGTGCGGACGTTCAGCCAGGCGAGGAGTTCCCGCGCGGCGGTCTCGTTCACGGGAACGAGGCGTTCCTTGCTCCCCTTGCCGGTGACGCGGAGCGTGCGCGATTCCATGTCTATATCGTTCAGGTTGAGCCCGACGACTTCCTGCAGGCGCAGGCCACAAAACGCCATGAGCACCATCATGCAGCGGTCGCGCACGCCGCGGGGCTCGGAGGTGTCCGGCGCGCTGAAGAGTTTTTCGAGTTCGCTTTCCAATAGATAGACAGGGAGCTTGCGCCCGGCGCGCGGCCGGCGCAATTCCTCCATCGGGTTCTCCTCGCGCACGCCGGTCTCCACGGCAAACCGGAAAAACACGCGCAGCGTGGCGATGGTACGGGAGAGCGTTGCGGCACCGCAGCGGCGTTCGTGGCCGAGGTGCTGGAGGTACGCCTCGCCGTGGCGCGTTTCGATCGTCGTGACGTCCGGGTCTTCGGGGAGCCGGCCTTCCTCCACAAGAAAACGCACGAACCGTTCGAGTTCGCCACGATAGGCGCGGCGGGTGCGCGGGCTCAGATTGCGCTCCACGCGCAGGTGGCTCTCGAAACGGCGGAGGATTTCGGAAAATGCTGGCATCGGTGGCGGCTCCTCTGTGCACGGGATAGATAGAGCCGGCGAACACCGGCAAGGAAATTCGCCGCATGAATATGAAGGAACGGGATGAGTGTCCGCTCAGGACGGGTCCGGAGTAACGCCGGCCTCGCTCTGCGGCGAGCCGGCCGTCTCCATCTCCTGCAGGCGGCGGGTGGCGATGGCGATGGCGTCCGGGGAGGTATCGCAGCCGAAGGTGCGCCGGCCGAGTTCGAACGCTGCGGCAAGGCTGGTGCCGCTGCCGCAGAAAAAATCGCCCACAAGGTCGCCCGGTGCGGTGTGCACGCGGACAAGAAACCGGAGCAGTGCGAGGGGTTTTTGCGACGGCCAGCCGGTCCATTCGCGGGAATGGTTCGGCGGACGGGATATTTCGAGCACGTCGCCGGAGACCTTTCCCTCCTTGTGAAAAAGGTGGGCACGCTTGGCGGCGATGATGGCGTCGTAGGGCACGCGCGCAGCAGTTGCGTCGAAGTACGGACGTGGCCCGGCGCTATACCAAAGTATCGTATCGTGCTTGCGGCCGTAGCGGAGTGAGCTGCCTCCGCCGGAACGGTACGACCAGATGATCTCGTTCTGCAGGCGGCCATAGCCGAATATACTGTCGCACATGACCCGCGCATAATGAACGGCGCGCCAGTCCAGGTGGAGCAGGAGCGAGCCGTCCTCCGTGAGCAGCGGGCGTATGGCTTCGAGCCGGAGGCGGAGGAATTCGAGATATTCAGAGAGGCCGCCGGCCCAGCGGTCGGAGAACCCTGCGCCGCCACCGCGCCGGTGTTGGTCCTTGTTGGTGAAAAAGGGCGGGTCTATATAGACAAGCCGGAAGCTGGCAGGGTCGAGCGCGCGCGCCACCTCCAGCGCATCGCCCTGCCGCAGCTCCCACCCGGCGGCATTCATGGCCGGGAATTCTTTGGGGAGGTTTTTGTCTTATCACGGAGGCACGGAGACACGGAGGAGACTTGGGGAGGGTGTGGAAGTGGTCCGAAGTGTCTATTATTCCAACGCTGCGGGGCGAGTATTTGCCGGGCTTCTCGCCGCTGTCCCCCCCCCTCTTTTCCTTTTCGGAGTTCTTCGCGCTGCAGGGCGGGAAGCCGACGGGCATGGAGCGCCGGTGTCCGGGCGCGACTTTTTTCGGGGTGAGGAGTTTTTCGAGTTCCTCCTCGCCGGCGGCTTCGGAAGCCTTCCCGCCGCGGAGGCTGCGGGCAAGCGAAGCGTTCATCATGACTGCGGCGGGCGGCGGCGCAAGGCGGGGGTTGGTCCGCCCAAACCCCGGACCCTGAACAGACACGGCCCGCACCCCTCCGTGGGGATGCAGGCCGTGGTGTGATTGATTGAACTGCCCGGTATCAGTCAGCCCGAGGGCGCGACGAAAACCCGGGCCCGGCTATTCGAACAGGCTGCGCCTGCGGCGGAGGAAGGCCGGGGTGTCGAAGTTGGACTGGTTCTCCTGGGCTTCCTCCTCTTCGGCGGCCGGGTCGTAGAGGTTCACCTGCGGGGCAGGCTCTTCGGGAGCCGCCTTGACCGAGGGGCCCTCACGCCGGACGGAAGAGGCGGGCCGGACGTTGGGGTGGCTGCCGCCTTGGCCGGTGCCGCCGTTGGGAACGGGGCGCTGAGCCGGTGGATTGGACTTGGCGACGTGGACGCGCGGTTCGCCGTCCTCGTCGTTGCCCTGGTTCTTCATCATGGCTTCGAGCGTGCGGCGGAGCGAATTGGGCTGCTCGTTGCCGCCTCCGTTGCCTGCCGGTGCGGCGGGCTTTTCGGGAGCGGTGTGGTGCTGTGGCCGTTCGGCAAGGGGCGCGGGCTGGGGCTGGCGTTCCTCCTGCTCTTCGGCCGGGGGCTGGGGAGCGGGCCGGCGCACGTCCATCTGCTCGCGGGGCGCGGGCGAGGAGAACTGGCTGGCGGCCTGCTGGTCTTCACCGCGCATCTGACGGCGCTGCACGTCGTCGGGGAAGCCGGTGGCGATGATGGTGACGCGCAGCGTGTCGGTGAGGGACTCGTCGATCACGGCGCCGAAGATCATCTCGGCGTCGGGGTCGGCGGCCTCGTGGACCATCTGCGTGGCGTCGTTGACTTCGGCCAGCGTCATCTCCGGCCCGCCGGTGATGCAGATAAGCACGCCCGTCGCCCCGTCGATGACGATCTTGTCGAGCAGCGGGGAGTTGGTGGCCTTCTTGACGGCCTCGGCCGCGCGGTTCTCGCCCTTGCCGACGCCGACGCCCATGACGGCGCCGCCCTTGGCGCCCATGATCGTGCGCACGTCGTTGAAATCGACGTTGATCAGGCCCGGCGTCGCGACAAGGTCGCTGATCGAGGAGACCGCCTGGGAGAGCACGTTGTCGGCGATCTTGAAGGACTCCTTCATGGGGACCTTCGGGCCGACGTGCTCAAGGAGCCGCTCGTTGTTGATGACGATCATCGTGTCGCAGGCTTCGTGGAGCTTTTCGAGCCCCCCCTCGGCGCTCTTCATGCGCCGCGGCCCCTCGAACTTGAAGGGCTTGGTGACGACGGCGACGGTGAGGATGCCGAGTTCACGGGCTGCCTTGGCGACGACGGGAGCCGCGCCCGTCCCCGTTCCGCCGCCGAGGCCTGCAGTGACGAAGACGATGTCGGCGCCCTGGAGGACCTCGCTGAGTTCCTCCTTGGCGTCCATCATGCAGTTTTCGCCCAGTGCGGGGTTGGCGCCGCAGCCGCGGCCCTGGGTGAGCTTCGCGCCGATCTGGATGCGGTTGGGACACTTGCTGCGCTTGAGCGCCTGCAGGTCCGAGTTGATGACGTAGAATTCGACGTTTTGAAGGCCGATGTCGAACATGGAGTCAACGGCGTTGCAGCCGCCGCCACCCACGCCCACGACCTTGATGCGGGCAAAGCCCGCCGGTTCATGGTCCAGCACAAAATCCGGCATGTTTTGGTCCTCCTGCGGGAACGGTCAACAGAATCAACGGGAACAGGTACGAGAGCGGTGCGATGGCCTGCCGGTTCACCGGGCGCGTGTCGGTTACGGAGGCGCTTGCACGTCAACCTGGGGAGAAGGGCTCATGGGGGGCGGAAGACTGTCAACGATAGAACGGGGTGTGGGAGCGTTTTTTTCACAGGCTGGCAATGCATCCTGCGGCGGGTGGCGGTGGGGCCTTCCATTGTTTCCCATGCGTGAAATTTTCTTCAGGGATTGGGGGGTGGATGGGGGTGACCAAGGGTGCCAAGTTGCGATGCGATTTTGAGATTGTGAAAAGTTTCTCCTTGCGCGGTCCATTGGGGGGCGGAAAGCTCCCCGCCGTATGCCCACCTGAGGGCCCCACCGCCGGCCGGGGATTGCCCCGGCCGAGCCCCCATCCCCCCCAAGGAGCAACACGCAAATGACGGAGAAGAGAGGTTTCACCCTGATTGAGTTGTTGATCGTCGTGGCGATTATCGCCATTCTGGCCGCGATCGCGGTGCCGAACTTCCTCGAAGCGCAGACCCGCTCGCGGGTATCGAGGACCGTATCGGACCTGAGGACCATGGCCACGGCCTACGAGTCCTATGCCGTCGATCACAACCGCCACCCCCGCGAATGGGACGTGCGCTACGGCGACCCGCAGTTCGAGGGCGATGACGTCGTCGGCCGGACGGGCTGGTTCCTTTCCACCCCGATTGCCTACATTACCAACCCACTGCTGGTGGATGTTTTCGTGCCGGACCATCAGCAACCGTTCCAGCGCCTGTACATGTACCAGAATCTGCACGACCGGGCGGAGAACCGGGACTTGGGACGGGGTCCCACTTTCTCCCAAGGGTTCACCGACCTGGCCATTCCGTTCTACGGGGTCTGGAGGGCCGGGTCCTATGGTCCCAGCCGCCAGATCGGTGTGGCAGGGGTCACAAACTCCGCACAGATGCCATACGATCCCACCAACGGGACGATCAGCGACGGCAACATCTGGCGTTCGCAGGCCCGCGCGGAAAACAACATGCCGCCGGTCGGCAACCCGGGGCTTCTCGGACCGCACTGAGGCCCTGCTGATCCGGGCCATCGAAGCTGGAACAGATATCACGCACGGGGCGGGCGCGAAAGGGCGTCCGCCCCGCTTCTTTTTGGACCGTGATTGGGTTCGAAAATTGCTCCTTCCGGGCGGAGGGGGCGAAGACCGATCGTGGCGCACAGGCGGGAGAAACAGGCAGGACGGAGGACAGGAAGTGCGGTGTTTTCGGCTGCCCAAGTGTGCAGAATCTTACGGGGTTCTCCTGATTCGGTCCAAATAGAAGGGAAAACACCCCTCAAGTGCAGAGCTTTCTGGTTGCCTGCCGGTTGAACGGCCACCGAAGGTTTGTCCCGGCGACGTGGGGAGAGTAGCCCCGGTGACAGTCCATCTTGATGCCGGTACGCCCCCCGAACAAAACAAAGGAGATTGGACAAGATGCAGCGGATGAAAGGCTTTACCCTCATTGAACTGCTGATCGTCGTCGCGATCATCGCCATTCTGGCGGCCATCGCGGTGCCGAACTTCCTGGAGGCGCAGACACGCTCCCGGGTCAGCCGTGTGAAATCGGACATGCGGACTCTCGCCACAGGCATTGAAGCCTACACCGTGGACTACGGAAAGCCGCCATTTGACTGGGCCGAAGACGTAGGCTTCCCATTCTACGTCCATTCTTGTATTTCGACACCTATTGCCTATTTGAGCGGTGGCTCCCGCCTGACAGACATCTTTGCGTCGAACATCCAGATCGACGCGAATAACCGTGTCCGCGAGCGGTTCCGTTATCGGGCCTTCGGAGAAGAATACCTCTCCGGCGGAACGCCGGGATCGCCCTTCCAGATGGCGGCGTGGGCCCCCACTGCCGCTGGCAACGTGGTGGCGCAGGAAGTACACGGAGCTTGGTTCCTCACCTCCAAGGGGCCGGATGGCTTCACCACACCACTGCCTGTGGGCTTCAACAACGGGGTAAACGCGAACGACTGGCTCTGGCTCATTTACGACCCCACCAACGGCACGGTCTCTCCCGGTCAGATCATCCGGAGCCAAAACAGCCCGGAACCCTCCATGGGTCAGTACGGACGGGATGTGAGCTACCAGCCGCTGCTTCCAGAACAGGGCGGCGGATAAAACCGGCCCGACCCACTTCCCCACGAGAATACATCCCCCGCCCGGCCACACACCGGGCGGTTTTCTTCGTCGTGTTGTCCAGCACAGGCCGCGGTCAGCCCACCGCCGCGGCGGGTTTGTCCTTCTTCACCGTGGAGCGCACCTGCAGGTCCTTGAGCTGGGCGGCTGAGACCTCGCCAGGAGCGCCACTCATCAGGCACGTGCCCGTCTGGGTCTTCGGGAAGGCAATGACCTCGCGGATGGAATCCACGCCGAGGATGGA
>SLMS01000174.1 GCA_007133495.1 Candidatus Sumerlaeota bacterium
TGCCACCACTGAAAACAAAGGACTTACGGAAAACATTACCCCGAAAAAAGCCGATTTCCGGGGTGAACGGGTAAAGATGGGCTAACTCCCAATTCCCAATTCTTAATTGATCTGCTCGTGTGCCTGTAGCGCCACTTCCCGGCGCGCCTGGGCCAGATCGGACTCGACCATCATGCGCACCAGCTCGCTGAAACTCACCCGGGGTTCCCAGCCGAGCACGCGCTTGGCCTTGGCCGGGTTGCCCTGCAGGAAGTCCACCTCGCTCGGGCGGTAGTACTTCGGGTCTATTTCCACAAAGTCGCGATAGTCGAGATCGACGCACGAAAACGCCCCCTCCAGGAATTCACGCACACTGTGCGCCTTGCCCGTGGCGACAACGTAATCGTCCGGCTCCTCCTGCTGGAGCATCAACCACATGGCTTCCACATAATCGCCGGCGAAGCCCCAATCGCGTTTCGCGTCGAGGTTCCCCAAGTACAGTTTATCCTGAATGCCGAGCTTGATGCGCGCCGCACCGCGCGAAATCTTCCGCGTCACGAAGCCTTCCCCGCGCCGGGGCGATTCGTGATTGAACAGGATGCCGTTGCTCGCGTGCATTCCGTATGCCTCGCGGTAGTTGACCGTTTGCCAGTGTGCATATACTTTTGCCACCGCGTAGGGGCTGCGCGGGTGATAGGGTGTGTTTTCGTCCTGCGCATTGGCCTGCACACCGCCGAACATTTCCGAGGACGAGGCCTGATAGTAACGCGCCCCGGGCACCGTGCGGCGCACCGCTTCGAGCAGCCGCAGCGCCCCCAGCCCCGTCACGTCCGCCGTATATTCGGCGATCTCGAACGACACGCGCACGTGCGACTGCGCTGCAAGGTTATACACCTCGTCGGGCCGCACGTCCTGCAGGATGTTGGACAGGCTGCTCGCGTCTTCCATGTCCCCGTAATGCAGGAAAAGGCGCGCTTCGGGCAGGTGCTCGTCCAGGCGCAGGTGATCGATCCGGCCGCGGTTCAGACTGGAGGACCGCCGCACGAGCCCATGCACCTCGTACCCTTTCGCGAGCAGCAATTCCGCCAGGTAGCTGCCATCCTGACCCGTGATTCCGGTAATGAACGCGCGTTTCGGTGCCATTCGGGTTCTCCGTCCCGTGTCGTGATAGACCGCTGCCGGCGCCCGCCTTCGGCGCGGCAGCGGAGCTTTCCCCCGCGCCGGGCGGGTGGTGCAATCGGGAAACCTGCGGCCTCAGGGGTTTGCAGCGGGTGAGCCCCGTTCGCGGCGCGTTCCGTTTCCCTGCACCACGATGCGCCAGGGCGCATGACGCGCCACGCGGCAACGTCCCGCGCGGCTTTCGCGAGCGAGCCGCTTCCATTCACGCTCCGTATAGGCGCGGCTGAAGGACAGTGGCGCGTCGTGCCGGAAAAACCGGTGTGCGCAGAGCAGCGGCGCAAGGGCCCGTGCCGTGAATTGCCCCACGCGTGAACGCTCCAGGTCCTGCACCACCCAGCCCACGCTGCTCGCCGCCGAGAAGAGCCGCAGCCAGCCCGCCACCTCCTCCGGCTCGTAGTGGTGCATCATCAGGCCGCAGAAAACCACGTCGAAGCGGGAGGCCGCCGCGGGGATGCCTTCGTTGTTGTTTGCGGCTGCCGGGGCCTGCAGGCTTCCGCGAGCGGCCGCCTCAAGAATCAGGCGTGCGTCCGCCTCCACCACGTAAACCCCGGTAGCTTCCGCCGCCTGCCCGCGCGCCACGGCGGCAAGGTGCGGGTCCGCCTCCACCGCGAGCACCTGCAGTGCGATGCCCTGCCGCGCCGCCCAGCGCGCCATCCGCACGGCAAAATCACCGCCACCCGTTCCAACGTCGCACAGCGTCACTGCCTCGCCGCCTCGCTGGCGCGCCGCCCGCCGGATGAGCGGCTCAAGGTAACGGCGCGAAAGCCGCCAGCCGCCCGGCAGCGAATTTACCCGGCTCAGCCCGCGGCACACCGCGCGGGCGTCTTCCGGCCCGATCGCTTCCGGCCGGTCCAGCCATTCCTTCTTCCGGCTGCGGGGTCCCGTCCAAAGGCTCACCAAAGCACCCACACCTCCGATGGAGCAACCAGCGGCACACCCTCGAACGCGAGCGTGCTCCACTCGTCCGCCTCGCGGGTCCACTCGGCCCAACCGTCCGCCCCGTCCCAGCGCGCGGCGGCGGCGGGGTCCCCGTCCAGCGGCCGGCCCACACCGTCCGCTGTATAGACGCTAAGCGTGATCTCCGGCGGGCCCATCGCGCCGCCTGGAATCTCCCACCGCACCTCCAGCGTATCCCCCGCGTAGTGCGACGTGCGCCATGCCGTCTCCGCCGGGGCGAACGCACCGAGCGAGAGCGCGGGCTCCTCCGCCTCGAACCCCGGCAGCAGCGCCCCGCCCTCCGCGCCGCGCATCGGCTTGTTGAACCGGAGGCGGCCCGTATAGACGCGGCCGGGCAGCATCGCCTCGGAAGCCGTCACGTTGCGCAGGCGCTCCCCGGGCTGTGCACCGGTCTCCCGCGTCTCCACGTGCACGGCGGGGGCATCCTCCCATGCCGACTCCGTCGTGTCGCGGAACTCGATATGTTGAAGCCATGCCGGTCCCGCCGCGTAATACAGCCCCGCCAGCGTCGCCGCACGCATCTCCCGCCGTGCCGCGTCCACCTGCGCGTCCGGCAGGATGAAGGGGTTCGTCCCGCCCGAGGGCCGGATTTCCGGAGTGTACGCCATCGCCCCGTATTCGGTGGCGAAGTACTCGTCCGAAGCGCCGATGGACATGGAGGGCACCAGCCAGTTCGACCGCGTATAGACAATGCCCGTCTCGCCCCCGGCCGCGTCCCGCATCGCCTCGTAGGCCTCGCCGGTGGCCGTGTCCATTCCGTCGCCCGTCTGGACAACGTAGTAAAACTGACCGAAACTGTGAAAGTCCAGGAACAGCCGGAGCTGCGTCCCCTCCAGAAATTCCTCCGCCGCGTGCACCGCCTGGGTTTCCGGCTCGCTCCCGGCCTCCGTGCCCCCATACGTGATGAGTGTCTGCGAAACGCTCCGCCACCCGACCGGGAAGTTGCGATTCAGGTCCACCCCTTCGCGATAATTGTCCGGAGGGTCGAGTGTCTCGGTTGCATTGCGCAGGTTCTTCCGCCTCATGCGCCCGTCGCGCCCGCCCCAGCCCGTTGACCCGCCGAAAACTGTCTGCACCGGATGGTTCTGCGTCTTGACGAACCCGTCCGGGTTCGACACCGGCACGATCACAAGATGCAGCGCATCCAGCAGGTACGCACCCAGCGGATCGCCCGGCGCCTCCAGGGCGAACCACTCCAGCAGCTCCGCCACGACCTCGGGGGAGGCCCACTCCCTTGCGTGCGCCCCGCCCAGAATAAACGCCGAAGGCCTGGCCTCACCGGGGGGCGGCTCCGCGCCATTGCCGACCGTATAGACAAATATGTCTCTCTCGAAAAGCGAGTCCCCCACTTCGTGCCGCGCCACGTGCTCCGCCGCCAGCGACAGTTCGAGGAACCGCGCCTCAAGGCTTGCCCAGGTACGGAAACCGTCCACCGGCGTCAGCGACTCCACCGGCAGAGGCGGCGGGTAGCCAAGCCCCTCCTCCGTGATCTCCTGCACCGTCTGGGCGGAGAGCGGCGCGGAGAGCGCAAGGCTCAGGAGGGCTGCCGCGGCGCGAGCCACCGGTCCACCTCCTCCTGCGCCGGGCCGGGAAGCACCCCCGACCGCGCCAGTTCGCCGAGCGCCTCGCGCGCCTCGTCTGTCCCTGCCAGCATCAACGCCATCGCCGCGTGCCGCAGCGTCTCCTCAGCCGGTCCCGCCGCAAGCGCCTGGCCCACCAGCAACGCCGGCCACGCCCGGCCGTCCTCCCGGCCAAGCCGCACCGCCCCTTCCGCACCGTAACGGACCAGCAGCCCGAGCGGGTCGGCCGTATCCTCCTCCGCTGCACGCAGAAGCCTCGCCGCCGACCGCGCAGCCGGGTGGGGTTCGAGCGCCTCCAGCCACGGGCCGCGCTCGCTCGCCGGCAACTCGCGCACGCGATCCAGTACCCTTGGGATTACCTCGCCCGAGAACTCCGCCACCACCGCCGCCTCAGGAGCCATCCGCCCGGCAGCCCAGGTCTCCGCCAGCAGCAACTCCCCGCCGGGCCCCACCGGCCGCGTCCGCCGATGCCACTCCGCCGCCAGCGCCCCGGCCACCTCCCGCGCCTGTCCGGGGTCCACCTCCCGGAGCAGCCCGCGCGCCGCGGCAATCTCCGGCGAACCGGGCTCGGCGCCGAGTAGCGGCAGGAACCCGTCCAGCTCTCCCGCCTCCAGCGCCGTTTGCAGCCGGTCGCGCTCCCCCCGCCGCTCGATCGTGCGCAGTGCCTCCGCCGCCAGCAGGTGATACGGATAACGCGCCACCGCCAGCGGCTCGCGGCAGCCCGGCACCTCGATGGTCAGCCTCGGCGGGTCTGTACGGAGCGATTCCAGCAGGCCGCGCGACTCCGCCGTGCCGTGCTCCACAAGAAAGCGCGCCGCCAGCAGCCGGGCGTACTCCCGTTCGTGCGCGGTGCCGAGTTCAGCCTCGGCGAGCACCGCCGGGAGCTGCGCCTCGTCGCGGACCTCGGCGAAGGACTCCTCCACGGCCCGGACCGTCTCCTGCGGTGGGGGAGCGGCACCCTCCGGCGCACTGTGAGCAGCCAGCACGCGGGGCAGCACCGCCAGCGCGGCAAACAACAGGATCGTGGTCGGGCGGAGCATGCGGCGCGGCATCGGAATTCCCGGGGCGGGGTACGCAACTGGGACGAGAGCCAACTCCATCCCCGCCACGCCCGCAACCGTTAGCATTCGCCGCTTTCCGGTTTACGGGGTGCCGCGCAGGGGAGCAGCAATCCGGGCGGGAGGTGCGTTCTCTTGTCCGAACCGGTTGTCATCATGGGAATCGATCCGGGGCTGGCCAGCACCGGGGCGGCGGTGATCCGCTCGGCCGGCGACGGCGCCTGGACGGCGCTGTGGAGCGCCCACGTCAAGACGCCTCCGCGCGCCGCAATGCCGGAGAGGCTGGAGCGCATCCATGCCCTTGTGGCCGGGGCGATCGAGCGCTTTTCGCCGGGGATCGTGGCGGTGGAGTCGATCTTCTTTGCGAAGAATGTCCGCAGCGCCGTGCTGATGGCTCACGGCCGCGGGGCGGCGATCCTTGCCGCGGCACAGAGTGGTGCCGTGGTCCGGGAGTATTCGCCGCTGGAGATCAAGCAGTCGGTCGCCGGGAAGGGCCGCGCCGGAAAGGAGCAGGTCAAACGCATGGTCGGCGTGCTGCTGAACCTGCCCGAGCCCCCCGCCAGCGACCACGAGACGGACGCGCTGGCCTGTGCGCTCTGTCATGCCTTCCGCGCGGAAAGGGCTGTGCCTTTCGCCGGTGCCGGGCAGTCAGCCCCGGCTGCCACCGGGGAGGAGGACCCACGAAAAGCGCTGCTGATGCTTGGCTGGCGCCGGAAGGGGCGGCGCCGCCGAAAATAAGGAAACCGCCCCGCACGGTGGTGGGGCGGCGGTCAAACGTCCGGACAGGGACTGACGCCGGGTCAGGCCTGGGCGTTTTCCTGGGCGGCACGGCGCCGCTGGGCGACAACCTGGCGCGAACGGGCCCCAAGGGCGCGGGCTGCCGGGTTTGGAACATACCCAACCCGCTCGATCGTCTCGAGGATCAGCTTCTTGGTCTTCTCGTTGATCTTCGGGCTGTCGTTGATGGCGAGGGAAACGCTGGAGCGGCTGTAGCCTGTGATGCGGGCGATGTCCCGGATGGTGAGGCCGCCGTCGTTCTTCAGTCTGGGCATTGATTTCTCTCCTTTTGTCAAATCCCGCCTCCTCCGTGAGAAAGTATCGTGCCAAGGCACGATGGTGAGTGTTGGTTGGAGCGCTTTGGGCCGGGAGAACGTTCATTTTCCCGGCGTTGAGCAATTGTTTGCGCACTCCTTGCACCCGTTCAAGGGAAAACCACACCCGCCCCCGGCCCGGCCAAAATTGGACGGAAACAGCCACTGGCGGGACATTTTGATCCGGTTTGGCAGTCAGGGCGGTTGGAATCATCCCCTTGCCACCTTCAGCCCCGCGGAACGCTCCACAGAGGTACGCCGAGATTACAGGGGGTGGTTCCGGTCAGGGCGCCGCTGCAACCTCCTGCGCCACGACGCCGCGCTCCAGAAAGCCCACGAACCGCTCCACATTCGTCGTGTAAGCCTCTTCGCCGAGGACCTCTCCCTCCGGTGTCATCACCACGTAGTAGGGCATGGTGACGGTGCCGAAGTTTTCCGCCTGATAGGCGCGGCGCTCGGCACCTCTCTCACGATCGTCTATGTAAAGCTTTACCCGTACATATTCTTCCATGAGGGAGGCCACCTCCGGGCGCGGGAACATGTCCCGTTCCATCAGCCGGCAGTTGGTGCAGGTGTAGCCCGTGAAGTCGATGAAGACGTTGCGGCCGGTGGATGCGGCATGTTCGATGGCGGGTTCGACCTCGGAGAACCAACTGAACCCGGCGGAGACCATGTCCCCTCCGGTCGCGGTGCGGGAAGGAGGCAGGCCACCGTCGTTTTCACCGGAAGCCACGACGGCGCCGCGTGGGGAGAGGTCCGGCGGAAGATAGGCGTCGATCCAGGAGTGGAGCCGGCCGCCGAACATGCCGGCCGAGAGGTAAAGCGCCACGGTGCCGAACGTCAGTCCGGTCAGCAGCCGGCCCGTGCCGACGCGTGGCGGGCCGTCCTCGCCTGCCTCCCCCGAGAGCCGGATCAGCCCGAAGAGGTAGAGTGCCGTGACGGCGGCGATGGTGGCCCAGACCGCCAGCAGCAGCTCGCGCGTCAGGATCATATCCTCGCGCCGGAGCACCAGGTCCACGTTGCTGAGGAACTTGAACGCCGCCGCCAGCACCAGAAAGCCCATCACGACCTTGATCGAGTAAAGCCACGCGCCCGCCCGTGGCAGCGACCCGAGCATCTGCGGCGCCAGCGCCAGGAAGAAGAACGGCGTCGCGAACCCCGTTGCAAAGCCAAGCATCCCGACCAGTGGCCGCAGCCAGTCCCCCGTCAGCGTCTGTACGATCAGCACGCCGAGGAGCGGCGCCGTGCAGGTGAACGAGATGATCACGAAGACCATCGCCTTCATCGCGATGCCGAGAATGTCCGACCGGCCGGCTGCCGACTGGTTCAGCCGGTTCGCCAGCCCGCTCGGGAGCTGGAGGCTGAACACCTCGAACAGCGCCAGCGCGAAGAACAGGTACAGGAGGAAAAAGAACAGGTTGATCCACGGGTCCGAAGCGATGCGGTTGGCGAACCCGCTGCTCTCCACGCCCCCGCCGAGCAGCAGCATCAGCAGCGAGAAACCAAACCCGATCAGCGTAAACCCGGCGATGATCGACAGCACATAGGCCCCTGCGTACCAGGAAGCCTGCAGGGTGGACTTCGCCGCCTTCTGAGTGAAGAAGCTGATTGTAATCGGAATCATCGGGAAGACGCACGGGGTGGCCAGAGCGATCAGCCCGAACACCAGAGCGAAGAGGAAGAGTCCGGTCAGGCTCTGGGTCGCGATCTGGCCGGAGACGGTGTCAAGCCCCGGGGCAGGAACGGGCTGCGCCACGCCGGCCGACGGGCTGCCGCCCTCCGGAACGTCCTGGGCCACAGCGCCTGCGGGTTCCTCGGCGATCTCCTCGTCGTCCCATTGGTCGCGCGGGACGGGATCGCCCTCGAGCACCGTCAGTTCTGCGGTGAAGGGCCGGTCCTCCGGCGGCAGGCACGTCGTCTCCGTACAGACCTGCACCCAGAGCGCACCTTCAATGGTGTAGGTGCCGGGAGAAGCCTCGGGATCGATGCGGAACGTGCGGTGGAACTCCACCGGCGCGTCCGGGTGCGCCTGCACGTCGCGCTCGAACCCCCGGTCCCACTTGGTGACCGGCTCGTCCTCCTGCCAAGCGCCGCGGGGCACGAGGATGTCCGGGCTTTCATCCGAAAGGTTGACCTCGGTCGGGACCGGCCCGTCGCCGGTCTCGGTCATGTACATCGCGTAGATGTAGTTTTCGTCCGGATAGTCCGCCGTGACGACAAGGCGCACCGCTTCTCCGGGGCGGGCCTCTTTGGGTTCGAACTCTGCGGTGGCGCTGGCGGGGTTCTCAAAGCCCCCCCATTGGCCGCGTGCCAGGTTGGGCAGCAGGAGCACCGCAGCGCCGAGCGCCACAACAAGCGCCACCCACGTTGCGGCGCGGCGGATGTCCCGCAGGCGTCGCCGTTCCGCCTCGCGCGCCCTTCGGCGGGCGGTTTCGCGGTCGATGAGGGCTTGTTTCATGTCGTGGAACGGATGGGGCACGGTCTTCT
Source organism: Candidatus Sumerlaeota bacterium (assembly GCA_007133495.1). Taxonomy (GTDB): domain Bacteria; phylum Sumerlaeota; class Sumerlaeia; order SLMS01; family SLMS01; genus SLMS01. Next base: position 8,332 of record SLMS01000174.1, read on the forward strand.
CCTCTGATTGCAACGGGGCATGTCACGTATTCGGGCGCCGATTGGCGCACTCCTCGCCGCGTCTGGCCATCGTGAAGGCAAAGACCTTGCCGTTTTTTTGGAGCGCCCCGCCTCCGGGGCCCGCAAAGTAAGGATTTACAGGGGGACCGCCACCTCGCCGAGCACCTCGCCCACCAGGCTCTCGTCCTCTTCGTGGCTGAATCCGCTGGTTTCGAAGGTGCGGGCGAACTGCATGCGGTGGGCCAGGACCGGGACCGCCACCTCCTTGATGTCGTCCGGCGTCACGTAATCGCGGCCGCGCAGTGCGGCCAGCGCCTGGGCGCTGCGCCGCAGGGCGATCGTCCCGCGCGGCGAGCAGCCCAGCTCGATCCGCGGGCTTTGGCGGGTCGCCTCTGATACTCGTACCATATAGTCCAGAAGGTCCTTGTCCACCTTCACGCGCGAGACCATGTCCTGCATCTCCAGGACCTCCGCCGCGGTGAGCACCGCCTCCACTTCCGTTTCCCAAGTCCCGAGCTGCTGCTCGCGCAGGACCTGGATTTCGTTCTCGCGCGAGGGGTACCCAAGGTGCAAACGCATGAGGAACCGGTCCATCTGCGATTTCGGCAGGGGAAAGGTGCCATGGAACTCGATCGGGTTCTGCGTGGCGAGCACCATGAAGGGCCGCGACAAATCGTGCACCTGCCGGTCCATGGACACCCGGCCGGTGTTCATGGCCTCCAGCATGGCGCTCTGGGTTTTGGGGGAGGTGCGGTTGATCTCGTCGGCCAGCACGACGTTGGCGAAAAGGGGCCCCTTGCGGAACTCGAACTCGCGCTTCTCCTGGTCGAAAATCGTGACCCCGAGAATGTCCGAGGGGAGCATGTCTGAGGTAAATTGGATGCGCTGGAACGAGCAGTGGATGGAGCTGGCGATGGTCGAGGCCAGCGTCGTCTTGCCGACCCCCGGCACGTCCTCCAGCAGCAGGTGCCCGCGAGCGAACAGCGCTGCCAGGCAGAGCTCCACCACCTCGTCCTTGCCGTGGATCACGCTGACGATGTTCTTCCGAAGCCGTTCGGCCCGCTCCCGGAATATCTGCATGGACATATAGAAAGCCTTTGTTTTGCCGGTCTTGAGGGCCTGTGGGCCGGAGCACTCACGCCTGCCGGACGCTTCCGCCGCCCCCAGCGAAGGTCAAGGCAAGAGCCGGGCCCGAAGCCCCGCCCAACCGGCCGTGCCGGGGCGCCCGCACGCTATTGCATGCTGCGCGCCACGTCCGCCGCGTCCACAACGCCGTCCGCGTTGAGGTCGTGCGCCACGGTGGCGGTTGTCCTGCCAAGGAGGGGATTGACGATGGCGATGGTGCTTTCCTGGAACGGCCGGAAATCTATGTTTGTGCCGTCGAAACGATAGACCGCCCGGCTGGTGTCCGCCAGTTGTGCGGTGACGGTGAACTGGCCGTGGCGGTTTACCGGGCTGAGGCCCCGGCGGGCCGTGGTGTCGCCGATATCCACGATGGTGCCCTGGCCGAAGCTGTCCCCCGTCTTGATGGCGGTGCGGAACCCGCCCGCATCGAAAAGCAGCACGGCCTTGGCCGGCTCCCCGCCCCCCGCCGGCAGCGCCGATATCAGCATCGCATTCGTTCCCAGCGCGTTGCCCCGCAGCTCCATGATCTCGTCCACCGCGAAGCCCGTCATGCCCGGCACGGGGTCGCCGGTGGCCAGCAGGATGCGTGCGGTATCATTCTGTTGCTTGCTTCCCCCCTGCCAGTCCTTGCACGCCTCGGCCATGCGGTAGAAGAGCGCCACGTCGCCGCTGCCCACTTTGCCGTCGCCTGTAAGGTCGCCCTTGGGGTTTTGATTGAGAGCGTAGTCCATCATGAGATTGAAGTCCGCCTCGTCTATCTTCCCATCGCCGTTGAAGTCGATTCTGCTGCAATCGAGCGCGGGTTCGGTCTCCTGCTCCGCGGCGGCGAGGGCCTGAGGGGCGTCAAAAACGACCAGACCCGCAAAGGCCCCAGGTGTCCCGTACTCGTCGGCGTAGCCCGCCACCGCCAGTCCCATCGTATCGCCCGCCGCGGCCGCCTGATGCACTTTCTCCACCGTGGCTTCATCGCCCGCTCTCTGTGCCTGGGTGGGCACGTCGAGGATGAGTTGTGGAGCCATGGCGGTTCCCTGGGGGGAGAATGGTTCGCCGTTGACCTCCACGAAGTGCAGGCCGAACGGCCGGACCGCGAAACCGTCTATACTGAACGTCACACCGTCGTACCCGCCGGGTCCAATGTCCAGGAACGTCGCGCCGGGACCCTCGGGCGAATCGTGAGGCTGTTGCAGCGTGGCGTAGTTTCTGTACGAACGCCACGCAAGGTTCTCCATGGTCTCGGGACGGGAGGGGACGAAGAGCAGCGGCGAAGTGGTGCTTGCGGGCCCCTTGCCGAAATGAATCCCCCAGACCGTGCGGCGCTCCTCCGGTGGACCCTCCCGGAACATGGCGTTGCAGATGTAGCGGGTATGGAATCCACCCGCTTGCCCCTTGCCGCCGGCGGGGATGCGTACCCCCACGGCCCATGAATGCAGCAGCACCGGGTTGACGAGGTTGGGATAGTTGGCCGGCGTCAGCCGGTAGTGCACCGTCCCCGTGGGAGTCAGGATAACGAGGTTGCTGGCCGGTGTCTGCCCTCCGGCGCCAACCAAGGCGTACTCCGTCCCGTGCACCGGCTTGAGGGGCCATTCCGTCTCGAAGGCGCCCGTGCCGGCGGCGCCCTCCTGGAAGATCGCGTTGGGAGCAGGCGAGGTCCCGTCCTGATAGACAACACGGCGCGCCCCGGCCACGTGCGTAATTGCAAAGACGCCGCCGGTGTCGTTGGGGAAGGCGCCGTCCACGGCTTGGCCGGGCGGGCCTTGTAGCATCAGGGTGGGGGTGGCGGCGGGCGCGATTGCGGAAAGGAGCAGGAAGCACGGCCCGAGAACGAATTTTCGCATCGTTGGTCTCCACAACAGGAGGATGATGAAGCATTTCCGGCCTTTCCTTTTTCTCAAGGGAATTGTTCGCCCGCACGAAACAAAAGCCGCATTCCGCCTGCTCAACCGGCCGGTGAAGGGAGGCGAGGAAACACTTGGCGCGGTCCGCGCTGGCAGGGAAGTCTCTTGGTCCCAGCGTTCTGTCCGGGTGCAGCCATGGATTCCTCCCTCATCGACGACCTCCCCCTGACCCCCACCGCGGAGATGGTCCTGCAATACGCCGCGCGTGAGGCTGGCCGGCTGCGCGCCGCCGCGGTCGAGCCCGTGCACTTGTTCCTGGGCGCCATCCGCCACGGAGACTGCTTCGCCGCCCGGGGGCTGCGTGCCTGGGGAGCCTCCCCGCCCGAGGTGGGCAGGGAGCTTGAGCCGGTCTCCACCCCGCGGGGCGACGGGCCGCCCCGGCTCGTCATCCCGTGCTCGTCCGAACTCGAGCAGTTCCTTCGCGGAGCCGACACGCTCCGCCGCAACCTCTCCCACCGCTGGCTCGGTACCGAGCACCTCCTCCTCACCCAGGTCATGGCGGAGGGGAGCGCCGAGGCACGGGTACTGGCCCGCCATGGTCTCGTTGTGGAGACGGTGCGCCGGCTTCTGGCCATGCAGGAGCGGGGAGAGCCACCGGACGGCCGGCCGCTCCCCGAAGCCGCCCTGGCGCAGGCGCTCGTCCGCCGCGGCGAGACGGACCTGCTCCGCCTGCTCGGCGCCCGCCGGGCCAGGGAAGGCGTGCGCGCCGCCCTCGTGGACTCCGGCCAGCTATCCGAGACGGACTTCCTCCGCCTGCTGCGCGAGGAGGCGGGCTACGCGGACTACGACGGTGAGGCGCTTCCCGCCCCCACCATGCTGGACACCTTCCCGCCGGAACTTGCGCGCGACTACGAACTGCTGCCGTTTGAGAAGCGCGCCGGGCGCGTGCGTGTCCTCTGCCTCGACCCGTTCCTCCCCACGCAGCGCAAACTCGTCGAGGAGTTCGGCTCCGCCATCGAATGGGTCCCCGTGGCCCGGGAAGAACTCCACCGCGCGATCGAACGCTGCTTCGGCCCGGCGTGAGGGGGGGAGGGGCTTCCCGGTTGCCCCCCTTGCTGCGGATGAGCAGCGCTCCACAAAGTCCAGTTGGCAAGGAGGCGTTGTGGGGGTTTACCGTAGCATGAGGAAGGCGGATGATGGTTACCCGGAGGTTGGCGACAGGAAGACCCAGCTCGGCGTGACGGCCCCCGGCGATCCGCCCGGGACCGGCCCCGACGTCCATCCGGATGAGCACGGCATGATTGATCCTTCCAGGCGGGAGGGAATGTCTGTGGCGCCGCATTGGACGCGTCTACCGAAGCATCGCATTCCGCGGAGGTTGGCTGAAAATTTGCGCGAAAAAGGGTTCAGTGGGCTGGCCCATGCGGTGGAGGCGGAAGGCACCAGGGACAGTTTCTGCTGGCGCTATGGCAGGGCCGAGTTCGAGGATCAGCAACTGGGTGAAGGCTTGCAGCTCGTCGTCACGGGCCGGGCACACGCGGTCATCGCCCCATTGTCATCGATGCCCTTGGACCAGTTTCGCCAAAGGTTGGCTAGCACGAGGACAGCATGGCTGATAGACGAAACATAATCTCCTTCCCGCACAGGCTGCCGCGAAGTCCCTCTTCGCACTTTCGCCAGTACGCTGACCTGATGATGCGCCTTCACGATCTGATGCGCGAGGACCGGGACGACGGGCTCGAAGGCGACGCCCTGCGCGATGCCATGGACGGGCCATGGTACAAGCTCACAGAGGAAGAGGTCCATTTGGTGGACGAGTTGTCCGCGCAGCTCTACGAGCTGTGGGACCGTCGGCGGCGTCCCGAACCGGAAGGCCCGCCACTCAGCGACGACCAGTTCCGCAAGGCATGGGAAGAACGCGACTGGCGCCGGTTGCTCGCGTCGTTTCCTGCCCTTGTGAAAGGCAGGCCGAAGGAACAAGAGTGGAATCTGAAGGCGCACATCTGGGAATGGGTGGGAGTTCCACGGGCGGCGGGCAGATTCTTCCAAGAATCGGCACGGACCGGGGGAAGTTTTGAGCAGTACTTCTACATGAATTGGTTGATCAGATCGGGTGACATGGCGGAGGCAGAGCACATCGCGGCGAAGCTTCTCCAACTTGACCACGTTGAATTAGATCACAGGCTCCACGCTGCAATCATCAGTTTTGCCGCTTGCATCAAGGACACTCCTCCCAGCGAAAGCGGCCGCACCCTTCGTCGGTTTAGCCAGCTCTTCAGTTCCATACTGGAGGCTGATAGGGCAAGTAGGATACATCACTCTCTGCGCGCTCCGGCATTGCTCAATCTTGCTAGTATCGCTGACCAGAGGGGGCGGCACGACGAGGCCCGCGACTATCTGGACCGAGCCAGGAAGGAAGGCCTCCCAGAATTCCTGTATCGGTTAAGTCTTGGGATAAGCTACTATCTTGCGAAGCAATATGTGCATAGCTGTAAAGAGTTCACGCGCGCGCGAGCCACTGACGCATTAGGTTGGTCCCGAATCTGGCTCGCCCATGCTCTGCTGGCACAGGGAAAGACATCGGAAGCCAAGGCACAGCTCCACGGTTTACTCAGAATCAATGCGGTCCACAAGAATGCGCGAGTGCTATCTTCAACCCACCAGTTGCTGGCCTACCTTGAACAATGCTCGGGGGGAGCCGTGGACATCATTGTGGAGCATCTTGAGGCGGCCCTGGAGGCTACCCCAGGAAAGCTGCATCTCATGACGGAGCTGGACAGGCTGCGGAGTGGAAGTGTTCCGGCCGGTGACATGCGGAGACCGCCCGAAGGCCTGGTCAAGGAATCGGAACCCACTTGGGGCGAAGTCTCCGAGATGATGATGAGCGGCGCAGGGATCCACAGCATCCCTTGGGAGCGTCCGGCAGCCTGAAAACCACCCCTGCCAGGCGGAATCCGCTTTCCCTGCCGCTCCGACTGTGCGCTCTTTCCTACGATTGGCGGAGGGTCCCTACCACCTCTCTTGTCACTATCATCCCGAAGGAAGGAATCGCGACAATGGCGGACCGGCTTTCTCACCCGGTGTTTGCCCTTCTGGCACTATTGGCAATCGCTGCCTGGAGTGCCCCGCTCCACGCGCAGGCTGACCTCCCAAGGGCCTTCGGGCACTTCCCCTCCGACACCGGCGTCGTGTTCGCCTGGGACCTGACCGCCCAGGAGAACCCCCGTTCGGCGCTCTCGCTCATCACGATCGGCGACGTGCGCCAGCAGTTGGCCCAGTCCGACCCGGACCTGCTCGCGATCGATCCGGACGAACCGGTGGGCACGGCGAGCGAGGTGGCCGGCCGGCTGATGCTCGCGGACGGGGACTTCTCCGCGGCCGTTCACAGCGCGGCCATGGCCCTCACCGCCACGAGCTTCGACCCGCCGGACGGCGACGATTACGTCGTGCTCCTCGGCGATTTCACCCAGCGCGAAGCTGGCGAGGCCCTCCAGCGGGCCGCCGGCCGAGCAGGCGCCAACGGCGGAACCACTTTCAGCTTTCCGCAGGGCACCGACGGCACGCGGGTCCATGCCTCCGCCCCGGAGGACGGCGTTCTGCTCATCAGCACACGAGCGGACTGGCTGGAGCAGGCGCCCGGACTCGCCTCCGGACGTCAGGGGCTGATGGCTTCGGACTCGCAATTCGTGAATGCAGCGATGTCGCTTGGAGGCCGGTGGCCCGATGCGATGCTTTACGTCTCCGGCGCGCTGATTCAGGAGGGCTTCCGGCAGACTCCCCCCGAAGCGCGTGGCTTGATCGGCCCGTTCGCCCAGTCCCGCGGCCTCATTTTGGCAACGTATCCCGCCGACAAGCTGCGCTTTGAATTGCACTCCGCCTTCGACAACCCGCAGCAGGCGAACCTGGCAAGCCAGTTCCTCACCCAGAGCCTCAGCATGGCGCAGATGTTCCTCCAAAGCGGGATTCAGCAGGCGCAGGACCCCGAGGAGCGCGAAATGCTCCAGGAACTGAGCCGCGCGCTGAACGAGGACGTGCGGATCACGACTTCGCGCAACTCGGCGCTCCTGCGTCTTGAAATCGAGCGGCCCGATCCCGAGACTGTACGCGAAGCGATGGAGGGTATGCTCCAAGCGCCCTTCCAGCCGGCATTCTGAGTTGCCGTTGGCCATTTCCGGACCTGCCGCCCCGCCGTATAGACGGCTCTCCGCACTCGCCCTGGTGGCCTGCATGGCCGCCGGGGTGGTGCTGGGCGGTTGCGGCCGCGGGCTTCCCCCGGAGGACGAGCCGGACGAACGCCGCGAGGAAGTCCTCCGCCGCATCGAGGCCGGCCCCTACCCCGCAAAGGCCGATCAGTGGCTTCTGTTTATTGCGGACGACGGAACGGACGAGACACTGCAACTCCTTATAGACCGCCTGAACGAATTCGGCACGACCAGCCACGTCGCGTCCGCGCTCCTGCGTCAGTACTGGCGGGACGATCCCCGCGCCCGCGAAGCATTGGCGGAATACTATCTCAACCCCATGCGCAGCCGGTACGACCGGTGGGTGGTCAATCTTATCGCCATCCGCAACTATCGCGACCAGTATGAGGAGTTCAGTGGCCTGCCCCCGGACCCTCCCGTGCCGGACTCCATCCCACGGATTGCGGAGTAGCCGCGGACCATGACCCGATTCGCCACCAAAGCAGAGGAGGCACTTGGCCGCTGGCCGCTGGTTGTGCCGGTGGGGCTTGTGGTGCTCTTCGCGCTCGTCAAGCTGTACGGGTTTCAGTACGGGTGGCTGAATATACACGGTGCGCGTGACGTCGAGCGGGGCTGGGAACTCCTCCACGGCCAGCGGCTCTGGCTGAACGGCCCGGAAATGTCCTTCGGCGGCTCCACCCCGGGGTGGTTTCTCTATTTTTTCCTCGGCCTTTTCCAGATACCGGCGCGCAATCCGCTGCTGATGGCCGCCCTGCCAGCGCTTTTCTTCGCCATTTCGGTGGGATTCGTCTATGACGCGGCCAGGAGGTTCTTCCTCCCGGCGACTGCGCTCGCAGTGGCGGTGCTCTACGGAGTCTTCCCTTTCGGGACTTTCGCCACGCGGTATATCTGGAACCCAGCGTTTATCTTTTTCTTTTCATCGCTGGTGTTCTGGGCCGTGGCGGTTGGGCTCTCGACGAAGCGCCCCGGCTGGTTCGCGCTGGCATTGCTGGCGGCGCTGCTGACGGCGCA
>SLMS01000051.1 GCA_007133495.1 Candidatus Sumerlaeota bacterium
AGGAAATGTTCCGGCGCGGGGAAAGTGACGGTTCCCGCGAGCGACGGTGGGGCGTCACCTGCTCCGAGATGGATCTTTGCCACGGTGGGGTTGGTGGTGAAACTGCCGAAGTACGCAAAGCCGGCACCCGTGTCTATCACGGCGGTCCGGAAATCGGCGAGGCCACCGTTGTCCAGAACCAATTCATGAACAAGGGCGGGCGGGTCTGCACCTTCGCCGAGCGCCACCTTGAGGACGCGCGCCGGATCGGTGGAAGTACCGAAATAGGCGTAGCCTGCTCCGGGGTCTATGACTGCGCTGGTGAGGCTTGCGCCCTCGGGGTCCATCTGCACCGATGTGACGGGGGGAAACCCGGTGTCGTCGTCTCCGAGCCGCAGCTTCAGGACGCGGCCGTTGGAGGTCCCGAAGTAGGCGTACCCGTTCGCCTCGTCAATGACGGCACTAACGTAATGACCCCCAAAACGTTCCGCCAGATGGTCTATACGCCAGATGCCGGGCGGGTAATCGGTGCTGCCGGACGCGGTGATGCCCGCCTCGGGCGGCCGCGGCCCGAAATACTCCCACACGCCGCACGGGTCCTGATCACGGGGGTAGCCGCCGAAGAGAACCACCCTGCCGCAATTGCTGTCGTAAGCCGTGGCGTGAAGAGCGCGTACCTCCGGGCAGATTGTGTCTATACAACCAGTATCCATGTGATGCCAGAAGCGGCCGTCGAACTCCCAGGTATCGCGCATGAGAGTGCCTGTCATTTCTCCCTCAGGCGTCATTCCTCCGAAAAGGACGGTACGGCGGCGTACTGAATCGTAAGCCATGGCGTGCAAATTGCGCCCGGCTGGCATCTGGACCGGCTCCACCTTTTCCCATGTTGTTCCGTCCCAAAGCCATGTATCATTGTAGAAGGTGCCCTCGCTTGCGCCGCCGAACAGGACAGTGCGGTTGCGGGCCGAATCGAATACCATGGCGGCGTTGTCCCTGGCCTCCGGAGCTGCCTGTTGCGGAGTCACCTCATGCCATTCGTCCCCGTCCCATTCCCATACGTCGTTGAACCGGACGATGCCACCGTTGACGCGGGTGACACCGCCAAAGAGAACAGTGCGCTGGCGCGTGCTGTCGTAAGCCATGGAATGGTTGGCTCGTTCTGGTGGAGCTTGCGGCGTGGTGCGTTGGACCCAGGCCGATCCATTCCATTCCCATGTGTCGCCCAGGAAGCCTACGGCTCCGTTGACGGTGTGGGCGCCGCCAAAGAGGACCACCCGCTCGCGCGCTTCGTCATACACCATGGCGTGTCCGGAGCGGGGAGGTGGCGGGAAAATCACACCCTTCCCCGGGTCACCCCCAGGATCGGCCAGATGCCAGCGCGTGCCGTCCCACTCCCACGTGTCGTTGAGCCTTGTGGTTTCGTCCGAACCGCCAAAGAGCACCGTGCGGCCTCGGGAGGAGTCGTGCGCCATGGCGTGAGCGTCCCGGGCGGAAGGCGAAGGGGCAAAGTCCTGAACCGCATGCCATGATGCGCCGGTCCACTCGTGAGTATCCGCGCGGCGGGAGCCGTCGTATCCTCCGAACAAAACGATGTGCCCGCGAGCCTCGTCATAGGCCATTGCGTGACCGGTGCGGGCGGAAGGGCCGAAGGGCCACGGCTCCGTCCATTCCTCTCCATCCCAGGCCCAGGTGTCGCCACGCCTGTTGGCGATCGCGTCAAACCCCCCAAAGAGGAGCACGTACTGCCGTGCCCCATCATAGACAAGCGCATGTCCGCCACGCCCCATCGGGACGGACGGGTCCGCGAACGGCGCGGAGGCCGCTACCACCTCGTGCCATTGCGTACCATCCCATTCCCAAGTATCATTTATTCCGCCCGTGATTTCCACTACGCCTCCGAAAAGGACCGTGCGGCCGCGTGACGCGTCGAAGGCCATGGCATGGCTGTGGCGCGCCGGGGGAGCGGCTTCGGGGGTGATTTCGTGCCATTGCGTACCGTCCCATTCCCATGTGTCGGCAAACGGTGGGTCCAGGACGCTGGGACGCCCGCCGAAGAGGACGACGCGGTCCCGGGCACTGTCGTAAGCCATGGCGTGGTCACTGCGGGCGGGCGGCCTGGTGGTGGTTTCCACCTCATGCCAGGTGTCTCCGTCCCATTCCCACGTGTCGTCGAGCCGGGTGAGTGTCCCGTCTATACGGGTGAGTCCGCCGAACAGAACAATGCGCTGCCGGGCGCTGTCATACGCCATCGCGTGCGTGTTTCGCGCCGGAGGTCCGGCCGTTGCCGTGCGCCGCCAGCGTTCGCCGTCCCACTCCCACGTATCGTTCATCCTTTGCGCGCCGTCTGCGAGTCCTCCGAACAGAACCACCCGTCCCCGGGCCTCGTCGTAGGCCATTGCATGGTCGCTACGGTGCGTGGGATTCGCCCCCGCCTGGTCCCAGTAGGGAGGGGAGGGCGGTTCGGAGGAGGCCCCCGCACGGACTGTGACGGAAAGGGCCGTGAGAATAACGGGACAGACAAAGAGAAGAAACCGGCTCATGGCACTGCCTCTGCGATCATGTGGGGGAATTGCTCTCCGGCAAGGGGTCTGTCTAGCAGTTGGGGCCTTGCCCCCAGTGCTCGAGCAAGGCAATGAAATCGCCGAACCCAAGTATTACTCCGTCGAACTCCACCCCCCAGTTCTCCAGCAGGAAAATGAAGTCCTGGAAGTTCGTGCACCCGTCGTTGTTGAAGTCACCAAGTTCCCGCGCCTCCTGAGGAATGGAAGGCCCGGGCGTGGGAGATGGGGTTGGCGTTGGAGTGGGCGTGGGAGATGGAGCCACGAAGTCGGAAATGACGAAGTACCCCAACGTGGTGACCGTGGCATGGAACTCTCTCTGGAAGGGAAGATGTGACTGGCCGGGCACCTCGGTCCAGGGTCCCGAAAGACTGGGCGCCCTGTACAGCCTCATGGCTTCGGGATTAAGATCGCTCACGTCGCGGTCGAGATAGCGGAGCCTGATTGTGGCCGAGTCGAAGGACGCGTCTCCGGGGTCCAGACGCCAGAAGGTGCGTGCGTTATTGCCCTCCGTTTCCGTGCCGAGGTTTTGTATCAGGCTGCGGTCGCGATTTACAGTGAGGGTGACCGCTGAGCTGGCGCCCGGGTTGGGCTGGAGGTCACTGAACGAGAGATAGGTGCGCGAAACCGGAGCGTGCAACGCCCCCACAGCCTGCAGGCCCGAATCGCCAGCGGGGAAGCGGTGCACGATGGAGGAAACGGTGTGGTCGCCCCCTCCGAAGACAACCGCGACCATGCCGGAATCGAAGTCATCGTCCTCTTCGGGCGGTTCGCCCTGCATGGCCCCGGCGGCGAAGCTGGCCCTGCCGGTGCGGTTCATGTCGCCCAGTGCGGCAGCGTTGGAACCGAAGAAGTCGAGCATCTTCTTTCCGGCGATGGACAGATCGGCCTCGCCCTGGGACAGTTCCACCACCGTCCCGGGCAGGTCCGCCCTTCCGTAGATGGCAAAGACCTGGCCGCTACGGAAGCCGTTTGGGCCGGCGCGCTGGGAACCGATGATCAGATCACCGATCCCGTCGCCGTCTATATCCGCGATGGCAAGAGAGCTCCCCGCAAAGGCGCCGTTGGCGGGTCCAAAGATGCGTGTTTCGCCCAAAGCGCTGATTTCGCCGTCGAGGGTGTCCATGGTCATTTCGCTGCCGGGCCAATCCGCCGAACCATACATCACGAAAATCCGGCCGGTGTCGTTGCTGGCGGCACCGCCTCCATTGGAGCGCGACTCGGGTGCTCCGATGGCCAGGTCGGCGTAACCGTCGCCCGTCAGGTCCCCGGCCGCGATGGAGTACGCGAAAGCGGCGGCTTGACGGAAGCCCGATGGCCCGCGGATCAGAGCGGCGCCGGTCTCTGAAAGGTCCTGCGTGAGGTCAAAGACCGCGCCGGGAAAATCCGGTCCGCCGAAAACGACATAGAGACTGCCATCGCCTGGCCGGGAGGAGAGCGCCACGTCTATGAACCCGTCCCCGTCGAAGTCTCCCACGGCGATCCCCCGGCCAAGTTGTTGGTTCTGCGCGGAGCCGCGGATGGCGGTGCGCAGTATATCACCGGGAAGGTCTCCAACGAAGACGGTTCGGTTACGCAGATGCGGACCGCCAAATATCACGTCGGCCCCTCCGGAATTGATGTGTCCTCCGCTGAGAGCGTCCGCAAGGCGGTAGGCCCCCAGAATGTCGCCGTACCCGTCCCCGTCGAAATCGGCAACGATGACGGAGTGGCCAAACTCGTCCCCCTGGCTGCTGCCGTGGATGCGCGTAATGCGGGGGTCGCTTGTGTCGTATAGATCTATGACGGCTCCTTCGAGATCAGGCCCGCCGAAGACGATGAACACCGTCCCGGCGCGGAAAAGGGAGTTCGGTTCAGCGTAGGACGACCCAATGATGATGTCGTCGTAGCCGTCTCCGTCTATATCCCCCACGGCAACTGTGGCACCGGTGCGGTCCACCGGATCGGTCCCTCCCAGGATGAGTGTTGCGCCCAGCGGGGGATGGCCCACGCCATCCCAGAAACGCAGTTCATCAATCTGGTCAAGCGAAGCGGAGCCGGGTATGACCATCAAAGCGCCCTGCCGGTCGGGGACGCCGGTGTCACCCGTGTAGCCCAG
>SLMS01000301.1 GCA_007133495.1 Candidatus Sumerlaeota bacterium
GAGGCCCTCAAGCATGAAATCGCGAAACGCCGGCCACCGAAGAAACTGCGCGAGCGCGCCTCGAAAGTGGCGGACGAACTGGAGAAGGAGTTCCCCGGTGCCTTCTGTGCGCTGAATTTCAAGACACCGCTTCAGCTCCTCGTCGCGACAATTCTTTCCGCTCAATGCACGGACGAGCGCGTCAACCAGGTCACGCCGGACCTTTTCAAAGTGTACCGGAATGCAAGGGACTTCGCCAATGCGCCGGAGGGCGAGCTTGAAGAGGCCATCCGTCCGACCGGCTTTTTCAACAACAAAGCGAAGGCGATCCGTGCGGCCGCCCGCACCATCGTGGAGGAATTCGGCGGCAAGGTCCCGCGCGCGATGCCGGAGCTTCTCAGGCTGCGCGGCACGGCCCGCAAGACAGCCAACGTTGTCCGCATGCACGCTTACGGTTTGCCTGGCATATCCGTGGACACCCACTTTTCGCGCATTATGCAGCGGCTCGGCCTGACCGCGGAAAAGGACCCTGTAAAGATAGAGGCTGATGCGGCCGCACTTCTTCCGCCTGAGCGGTGGACCCAGTTCACGGACGCGATCATCCTGCACGGCCGGAAAACCTGCCAGTCCCGCTCTCCGAAATGCGGTGCCTGCTGCATTGCAAGTCTTTGTCCGAGCGCGGGCAAGTTCGAGAAGCCGGCAAAATGACACAGTTCCGTGAGCCTCCGTCCTGGATTTTCTTCGATCTGGACGGGACACTGTGGGACCACGCGGCCGCGTGCCGGAGCGCTGTCATGAAGGTTTGTGAGCGTTATGGCGTGTCGCCCATGACGTTCCATCCTCTGTTTGTGGAGTCGAACGAGCAGCTTTGGGTGCAGCTTGCAAACGGCGAGATTACCTTCGCGGAACTGAATGTCCGGCGTTTCGAAATGGCCCTGGACCGTGCCTCGGCTGGTTGCTGCGCTTATGACGCCCAGGAGGTGGCGGATTATTATATCGAAAACTACATAGGGCCGGAGTTCCCGTTGCCCGGTGCCCGGGACGCCGTTCGCCATGCCTCGCGTAGCGCGTCGCTGGCGATTCTGACGAACGGCCAGCGTTTCACGCAGGAGGTGAAACTATCTCATCTCGGCCGGGAAGCCGGCCTCTTTTCCTTCATGCTGTGCGCCGCGGACATTCCCGCGGTGAAGCCTCAGGACGCGTTCTTCGCGGAGGCCCTGGGGCGTGCGGGTGATCCGCCCCGGCAGTCCGTCTGGATGGTTGGAGACAACTGGGAGGAGGACGTGGTCTGCGCGGAACGGTTCGGGTTTGGTGCGGTCTGGCTTTCACACGGCCGCCCGGTTCCGGACAGGCCGAACGGGCGCATCCACGTTATCGAAGATATACGTGGCCTGCCGGACCTGCTCGACCGGGCACGTGGTCAGGAAGGCCGCGGCTCTTCCGCCTCCTCCATATAGACGCGGGCCGGTGATTCCTCGGCTGGCTGGTAGGGCGGCATCTCCAGTATCGTTTTCACCACGCCGTCGCTACGCGAACGCATCAGGTCGTACGCCTCCGCCGCCTGCTCCATGGGAAACGTGTGGGTGACGAGTTCCTCGATTCCCGCCAGCGTGCCGAGCTGGAGGAACTGGAGCGCCCTGTCCAGCGGCTTGTACGGCCGGCGCACGAACTGCATCGCCAGCTCCTTCTGGCGTGCATCGCGTGCGTTGAACAGGATGCGGTTGTCGCGCGGGATTCCCGCGATAATCACATGCCCGCCGACGCGCGTTGTCGCGACGGCCTCGCGCGAGCCCTCCGAAGCGTTCGTCACGTCTATCGAAACGTCCGCTCCCTTGCGCGGCCATTGGCGGACGAACTCCACCGACTCGTAAGGGTCCACCGCCGCGGTGGCCCCGTGGCGGACCGCCAGCTTGCGCCGGTATTCGTTCGGATCGACCGAAAGGACATCCCCCGCGCCGACCGCGCGCAGAATCTTGATCAGCATCAGCCCGAGCTGGCCCGCGCCGATCACTGCCACTTTCCCCATCACGGGCAGGTGCGCATTGTCCACTATGGACAGGGCGAGCGAAAGCGGCGCCGCCAGCAGCGCCACCTCCCCGGACATTGACTCCGGCACCTCGATGCAAAGGTCCGCCGGCCAGGCGAAACGCTGCCGCATGGCGCCGTTGACCGGCGGCCAGCCGAGCACCCGTACGTTGGGGCACTGGTGGCGGTTCCCCTCCAGGCACCACTCGCACTTCATGCACGGGCAGACGGGATTCCCCACCACGCGCTTGCCAAGCAGCTTGCGTGACGCCGTCCCCCGCCCGCAGGCGACGACCCGGGCCACGAACTCACCCCCCGGTATGTGCGGCCGGCGGAAGCCGTGCACGATCGGCGGGCCGAGCCGGTAGCGCAGCAGGTCACTCCCCGTCAGCCCCACCAGCACGGGCTCGAGCAGCAGTTCCCCGGGGCCGAACTCGCAGCGCACCGGGATGTTCCGCACGGAGATTGTCTCGGGGGCGGTAAGGTGAACGACTTTCATGCGTGTCTGGCCGGAGCGGTCAACCCACCCGTACCCTCTCTCCAAGGATCGAGCGCAATTCGGCCGCAGGCACTGCTCCCTCGCGCAGAATCTCGAAGGGCTCGGTCAGCACGCTCAACACTGTCGAAATATTGCGCGAATCGCATGGCCCCGCGTCGAGCACGCAATGGACCCGTGAGTCGAAACGTTCGAGCACCTCTCCGGCCGTCACCGCCGCCGATTTGTTGGGAAGCGCCGCATTGATCACTGCGAGCGGCCGCTGCACCATCTCCATCAGCCGCAGCGCCACGGGATGGTCCGGGATGCGCACCGCGATCGAAGGCGTCTCGGTCACCGTCCCCAGCACCGATGCCTGCTTGAAGAACAGCACCGTCAGTCCCCCCGGCCAGTAACGCTCGAGCACGGTCTCCAGCTCCGGTGGCACCTCCCGCACCAGCTCGTCCAGTTGCGGCTGCGAATGGAGCAGCACCGAAAGGTTCTTCCGTTGGGGTTCATGCCCCTTCGCCTCGTATAGACGGCGCACGGCCTCCGGGTTCGAGGCATCCACCGCCAGCCCGTAAACCGTATCGGTCGGGAACGCCACGATGCCCCCTTCGACGAGCACCATCATGGCGTGGGAAAGCACGTCCTCGTCCGGCGCCTGCGCGTCTATTTCGAAGACCTTTGTCTCCACCACCTCCTCGTTGCGGGAGGTTGCCGGCTCTTCCTCCCTGGGGCTCAGATCGTTGAGCGCCGGCGGGGGAGGGAGTTCCTCGCGCTCCCGGACGGGAGCATCGCTGCGCCGGCGGGAGAGTTCCGCGCCGATCGCCGGGTCCTCCGTTACGGTGCCCGGTTCCTGGGGCGCGGGTGTCTTGACAAGCCGGCCGGAAAGCCCCGCCGCTGGAACGCTGGCGGAGGCGGCTCGCGCCCCGATCGCCTCGGTCTCTGCTGGGGGAGTTTCTGCGTTGGCGATATCCGGCGCGGTGGACCCCTCGCCCGGTTCGGTCTCCGTGTCGCCGGAACTGTCCATAAGCTTCGGTGCGGCGGTATTGGCGGGCTCGCAAAGGTCCGCGTACTCGGCGAAGAGTTCCTTGCGGACCCCGTCGACCCGTTGCAGGAGTGCCTGCCGGTGCCGCGTCAGCGCGGTGCGGAATTTCGGGTACTTGATGGCCAGAATCTGTGCCGCCAGCAGCGCCGCGTTCTCAGAACTGTTGATGCCCACCGTCGCCACCGGAACGCCTGGAGCCATCTGTGCCATGCCGAACAGGGCGTCCTGCCCCCGCAGGGGCGTCGCATCTATCGGCACACCCACCACCGGCAGGGGGGAGTAACTCGCCAGCACGCCCGCCACGGAGGCCGAACCGCCCCCGCCGCAAAGCAGCACCTCGATGCCCTTGTCCGTTGCCTGGCTGGCGAACTTCGCCAACCGGTCCGGCCCCCGGGAGGCCGAAACAACCTCCACAAGGTACGGAACCCCAAGCATGCGCAACAACTCCAGGCCCTTGCGCATGATGTTGAACTCGGAGCGGGAGCTTATCACCACCCCCACGAGCGGCTTCGGCATGACGTCCTCTGGTCCACGGGGGTCGAGTTTCGAGCGCCGCAGGCGGTCCCGGGATGGACGATTCCTGCCCGGCCCTTGCCGTTCGCCGCAAGCGAAGAACGGCCCCGTCTGCCGTTACTCGGACTCCCTTACGCGGCAGACATAGACGTCCCCGAGCGTGTCATACACGATCCGCTCCCGGAGGGTGCTTCTCAGCCTCTCGAATTCGAGCCACTCCCGTGTGGTGAACCGCGGGCGGAACGCCTGGTCCTCGTACAACGACAACTCCGCCTGGTTCAGCAGCACGTACCGGATGCCGCTCTCCTGCCAGCTTCGCAGAAGCGCCTCGGCCGAGCCCGCCGCGCGCAACTCCACCAGCACCAGCGGCGTGTCGAACCAGTCGCTCGCGAGCGGGCGGTAGGTCTCCGCGTAGGCGGCGCGGAACTCGCCGATATAGAAGACCGGCTCGCCCGGTTCGGTGTTCTGGTTCAGCCACTGCACGGCGGGGTAGGCGTTGAAGCGCCGCGTGATGAAGTCCTCCGGAGCCTCCAGTCCCAGCGCGGCCTGATTCACTGGCGCGGTCACCGTCCGGTAAGCCGGCGCCCAGAACCCTCCCGCGATGCCGAGCGCCAGCAGCCACCAGCCAAGGTCCTTCACCAGCCGGCCGTGGGCGCAGCACATCCACGCCAGGCTGGCCGCCCCGAGCGCCGTCAGCAGCACAAGGTGCGGGATCAGGAAACGCACGCTCTGGTACGTATAGAACCACGTCAGCAGCCCCCACAGCAGTACCGCAAACCCCGCCAGCGGGAAGTTTCCCGGCGCGTAGGCGATCGGCTCGCTTCCCCGCTTGCGGAGAAGCCATGCCATCCCCGCCACCACCGGCAGCAGGAAGCCCCACCAACCCGGGCCCGGGTTGTGGGACTCGAACGCCGGCCAGTGAAGCACCAGGCTCAGCGGCAGGAGCAGCAGCGCCACCGGGTCCTTCCCCATGCCGCGCTGGGCGGCAAGGCTCTCGTAGATGTTCTGGCTGAACTCACTCCACTCCGGCCCGCCGAAAATCCCCCATGCCACCGGGTACACCGGGTTGCCGTGGAAGAGCAGGCTCTTCCCCAGCCACGGACCCAGCACCAGCAGTCCCGCCACGCAGAGCAGCACAAAGTTCCAGAATGCCCCGGCCGTGCGCAGCAGCCGCAGCAGCGCATAGACGCCGATGGCCGCTGCAAAAGGCAAGGCGCTTAGCTTGACGGCCACAGCGCCGCCCAGCAGCAAACCTACAATGGCCCACCGCACCGGCGAAGCGTTCGAAACCGGCAGCGACCCCGGCCCCGCCACTCTCAGCGCCGCGATCAGGAACGCCGCCGAGCCAATGTCCACAAACGGCCAGGCTCCCAGAATCGCCGCCACCGGCACGCCCACCACCAGCAACGGAACCGCCGCGGACAGCAGCCGTTCCGCCTCACCACGGGCGGCGGCATTCTGCGTCCCCGGCAGGTGAGCGAAGAACTGCCGCGCCAGTCCTGCAGCGATCACCGTCAAGGCGGCAAGGTTGAAGGCCTGCATGAGCTGGAACACCCGCCCCAGCTCCATCACTCCGGTCAGCGACGCCACCAGCAGCCCCTGCATCGCCGGGAGGTTGCTGTTCGCGTTGTAAGGCAGGTTGACGAACTGCCCGGCGCGGAGCCACTCGCGCGGCGCGACAAGGTGGTAGCGGATCCCGTCGCTTTCCACGGCCGGGGCCAGCGCTGCAAGCACCACGAACGCCAGGAAGACCATCGCGGCCACCCGCGCCGCCCGCAGAACCCACGAATCCCGTCCGCCTGCCGATGATGAGGACCGGCGGGCCCGAAACCGCTCGTATGCCGCGGCGAGGTTCTCCCGCTCGGTCCTCCAGAGCGCCAGGAACACCAGCACCAGCGGCACCAGCCCCACCAGCGGCCCGACCATCACGAACCCGGCCCACCCGGTCACGATCCCCAGAACCGCCTGCGCCAACAGGAACCCGAGGGCGAAGATCTCCAGTGTCCCCGGCGCTGCGCACGGGCGCGTGGCGCGGGCAGCGGCGCCGGTCCTGCCCGCCCGGGAAACTGCGCCACCGGCGGCATTCCCGCCCTCTTCACCGTCCCTTCCCCCCGCCGTGCAGATCCGCCGGAGCATCATCCCTCCGGCGAAGGCCAGCATCCCCGCCACGATCGCCCCCACGCCCAGCGCCATCACGGGCTCCGCCCCCGGCCCGCTCCCCGCCAGACTCCCGAAGCCAAGATAGGGCATCTGCCAGCCGGTCAGCAGCCACGCGGCCGTCGCCGCAGGCAGCCAGAGCAGGAGCAGGCGCGGGGTTTTGATCGTGGAATCTTGCCCGTTCATGAGGGCCAGAGGGGGGAGCGCCGCCCCTGACAGGTCAAGGGTTTCGGGTTGCCAGACTCCCTGGTCTCGCACACCTTCGTCCGGAAGATGTAGCCGCACCCCTCATCCCACCCTCCTGGTGCGCACTCGATGGCCTGGATTCTCCTCGCGCTACTCATTGTGGTCCTTGCTGGCGGCGGTTATCTGTACTGGAAGAAGGTGCAGGCCGAGGAGAAGCTGCGTGCGGATCTGTGGGTGCTCCAGCGCGAAGAGAAAGCGCTGTTCGACTTTCTCAACCAGTTCGGCCAGCGGATGACCAGCGGCACCGACACGGGCCCCGCCATGGACCTGATTGTCTCCTTCGCCCAGGAAGCGACGACCGCCGACGCGGCGGGTCTTTTCGTGAGAGACAAAGGCGGCCGGACGCTACGCGCGCGCGTCGTCAGCGGCCTCTTTCCCCCGTTTCACGAGGTCACCAGCGACAGGCTTTTCTCCAAGCGCAAATACGTCGCGGAAATGGTCAAGCGCGAGGTCATCGAGGTGGGCGAGGGCGTCATCGGGCGCGTCGCAGTCACTGGCCGGCCGTTGCTTGTTGCCGACGCGTCAAAGGACGAGCGCATCCCCAAACCCGACATCAGCGGCCTCGCCGTGAAGGACCTGCTCGCCGTGCCGCTCAACGTCCGCGACGAGAACCTCGGCGTCCTCGTCCTGGTCAACAAACGCGAGGGGCCGCCCTTCAACGAGGCTGACGAAAGCCTCATCACTGCCGTGGCGCGCCAAGCCTCCGTCACGCTCGACCTCATCCGCCTGCACAGGGACAAGCAGGAGCGCCAGCGCCTTGAACAGGAGCTTGAACTGGCCCGCACTTTCCAGGCCCTCCTCCTGCCGCGCCGCACCCCTTCGTATCCGAACATCCGTCTTGCCGGAGCTTACCGTCCCGCCCTCGAAATTGGCGGCGACTACTACGACTTCATCCCCATAGACGACCGGTACCTCGGCATCGCAGTCGGGGACGTGGCGGGCAAGGGTGTCCCCGGCGCCCTGATCATGGCGGCGGTTCGGGCGGCTCTCCGGGCCGAAGCCCGCCTGTCGCTCTCCCCGCGCGAAGTGCTCCAGCGCGTCAACACCGTCGCCCGGGAAGACACCAAAGATAGTGTCTTCATCACCATGACTTACGGGGTCCTGGACACCGAGACCGGCCGATTCCGCTTTTGCCGCGCCGGGCACGAACCGGTTATCTGTTGCCCGGGAGACGGCAAGGGGATAGTCTCCTACCTGCCTGAAGGCATCGCCTTGGGCATCGTTGAGGGCGAAACGTTCGGCATCACGGAGGAGCAGGAAATCGACCTTTCCAGCGAGCGGACTGCCATCCTCTACACCGACGGCATTGTGGAGGCCATGAATGCCCGGTCCGAGGAGTACGGCGAGATGCGGTTCCATCGCCAGGTCCAGCAACACGCCAGCGGCTCACCCGAAGAACTCCTCGAAGCCATCCTTGGGGATGTCGGAAAATTCGTCCGCGACCGCGATCAGCACGACGACATCACCATCGTCGTCATCAACTGGACAGGAGAGGCGAAATCCCAGCAGGCTCCGCAAACTGACGAAACCGGAGTCTCCACCACCGCCTGAGGGGACAGGGAGCAAGGAGAGAAGAGGACGTGAAGAGCTACGAACTTGTCGTCCATCCGGTCGAAAACGAGGCCGATACCCGCAAAGCCGATGTCATCGGTTGCCTGGACAGCCACACCGTGGTGGGGTTCGAGCGGGAACTTCAATCCGTGGTGGATTCAGGCGCCAACGTCGTGATCCTCAACCTTGAAAGCCTCTCCTACATCTCCAGCGCCGGTATCAGCGCCCTGATGGGGTTGACGCACCGGCTGCGCAAGTCGGAGGGCGAGCTGTACCTCCTGCGGCCCACGGAAAAAGTGCGCCGCGTCTTCAGAACCCTCGGCTTCACCACCATCTTCCGCATCGTGGACGAAGAGGCCGAAGTGGGCTCCACCCCCAGGAGCTGAGAAGTCCCGCACACCGGGCAGGAGCAAAACGACCGAAACGAAACCCGCGGCCCCGCAGCCCGCCCCTCCTCCTCCGTCAAGAGCCCCCCTCCCGGAGACCTCCGAAATGAGCACAACACCGCCGGGTTCACCTCCTCAGGAGTTCATCGACCTCGAACTGCGCTGCCCCGTCCAGACCGGCGTGCTCAACCCCCTGCGCACCTTCATTGCCACGCTCGCCCGGCAGAGTGGCTTCAGCGAGGAGCAGGTCGAGCAGATCGAAATGGCTGTCGATGAGGCCTGCGCCAACGTCGTCCGCCACGCCTACAAACACCTGGGCGTCTCCTGCGACCTCCCCGCCGAGGAGCAGAGCACCGACAAGAAGGTCCGCAGCTCCTGCCTCCTGCGCCTGCGTGTCGAAATCGGCGAAGGGTGCCTGCGGGTCAGCATCATCGACACCGGCATCGGTGCCCACAACAAGCCCAAGGGCGTCGAGTCCCTCCAGGAATACCAGGAACGCGAGGGCCGCGGCGGGCTTGGCATCTACATCATCAGGAAGTTCATGGACGAGGTGGAGTACGAAACCACCCCCGAATCCGGCACCATGGTCACGATGACGAAGTTCGTCACTCCTGCTGCCAAAACCGCCGAAAAATGACGGCCCGATGAGTCTTTCCCTCTCCGCTGAACAGCAACTCCAGCGCCTCCAGAACCAGATCGGGTGGGTGACACGTATATCCACCGCCCTCAGTTCGACGTACAACTTCGAGGATGTCATCTCCGTCATCCTTGCCGGCCTCGTTTCCCCCACCGGGCTGGGCTACTCCCAGGTGCTCTACTTCGAATACGGCCGCGACACGCAACTCCTCCACGGCAAATATGCCCTCTTCCACGAGTCTGTCGAATCGATCGACGAGCTTGCGCGCGAACTCGACGAGGAAACCCGCTTCATGGAGCAACGCGCCGAGGAGGGCGAAAGCCGGCACCCTCTGGAAAAGACAGACAAGGCCTCCCTTGAAGCCGAAGCCGCCCTGCATTCGCTCACCAGCAGTGCCCAGTGGGTCACCCTCTTCCAGCGGCTCAACCCCGACAACGAAGTCACCCGCAAACTCGAGGAGATGGCCTTCCCCGTCGGTGCACGGGCGAAGCGGCGCGGAGGCCCCGGCGCCACGCTGTTCGAATTGCTCCGCTATTGGCGCACGCCCAAGGCCCTCTCGCTCCAGGACCTTGGCCAGGCCCTGCCGGCCGGGCTGGCCGAACTCCTTGCCGAATACTTCGTCCTCGTCCCCCTCCATTCGCAGAACCGCCTCCGTGCGGTGCTGTTCGTGGACAAGCGCCTCGAAGACAATCATCCCGCCGGGAAAGAGGAGTTGCGCGAGCTGGAGTGGTTCGCCCGGCAGGCCTCCATCGCCATCGAAAACGTCGAGGTCAGCTCCGACCTCTCCCGCGCCTATCAGGAGCTGAAGCAGCTCGACCAGATGAAGTCGAACTTCCTCTCGACCATCTCCCACGAGCTGCGCACCCCCCTCACCGCCATCGGCGGTTTCGTGGACCTTATCCTGGAGGAGCGCGTCGGCGGCATTAACGAAAACCAGCGCTCCCTGCTCGGCCGTGTTTCCAAGAACACCGGACACCTCAGCCGGCTCGTCAACGATCTGATCGAGGTGGCGGAAATCGCCGCCGAGGGCGCCGTTGAGGTCGAGATGACCGCCGTCGAGCCACTCGCCGTGCTGATGGATACCCTGCCAAAGCTCGAACAGCGCCGGCGCACCCAGGACGTCCACGTGGTTCCCGTTGTCGAGGAGGAAATTCCACGCATCTATACGGACGAACGGTCTCTCGGCCGCATCTACTATCACCTGATAGACAACGCCATGAAGTTCTCCGCCGAGGGCGGCACCGTCGAGGTGCGCTTTGAGCCCAAGGGCGACACCCTGGCCGTCTCCGTGTGCGACCACGGCGTCGGCATTCCGCAGGAAAACCTCGAACACATCTTCACCGAGTTCTATCAGGTGGACAATACGCTCACCCGCAAGCACGAGGGGCTGGGCCTCGGCCTGGCGGTGACCAAGATGCTCCTTGCCGCGACCCACGGCCGCATCGAGGTGGAAAGCGAACCCGGCACCGGGTCCACCTTCACCATCATTTATCCTGTCTATACGAGCAGGGAGGAGTAGGCCCGCTCACTCCACGTAGTCGGAGTCCTCGAACCAGAGGGCGAGTTCCCGCTCGGCCGATTCGGGCGAATCGCTCCCGTGCACCAGGTTCTCCGTCACCACGAGCGCATAGTCGCCACGGATCGTGCCGGGTGTGGCGTCGGCGGGTTTCGTGGCGCCCATCATCTTGCGCATCAGCGCCACCGCGTCCGGCCCCGTTACGGCCATGGCCACCAGCGGGCCACCGGTCATGAAGGCCTTCAGCTCCGGGTAGAACGGCTTGGAGACGTGCTCGGCATAATGCTTGTCGGCCAACTCCGAACTCATCCGCATCAGCCTTATCGCGCGGATCATCAGGTTCTTTGCCTCGATGCGCTTGATGATCTCGCCGACAAGCCGGCGCTTGACCGCATCGGGTTTGATCAGGACCAGGGTGCTTTCCATCCCGCCCTCTTTATGTGGAAGTGGTTTTGCGCCCATCCGGGCCGGGCAACGTGTCCCGCCCAGGCCGCGCGGGTGTCAACCCGCAGTTGGGCCGCCCTGCCGGTCCGCTACTCGCCCGCCCGTGCGGACAGCGGCACAATCCGGAACTCCGCCACCCGCGCGCCGTGCGACTGCGCCGGATCGGGAAGGTACTCCCGGTGCCCGATACCCGCGCCGCCGTACGCCCGCCCCTGCGCGTTATCCTGCAGGATAAGTTCGCCGTTCAGGTAATAGCGCACCCGCCCTCCTTCGCACTCGATGGCGAGCTGGTGCCAGCCGCGTTCGCGGAAGAACCTTGGCTCGGGGAGGCTGTCCAGCATCTCCCCGTCCTTGATGGACCCCGCGCGCAGGCGCCCATCGTCCGTGTCCCAGGTGATGGCCAGCGCCGCGCCACCAAGCTCCGGGTGGACGAACGCCCCGCGGCCATCATCGCGCGCGAAAAGGCCGATGCGCTCGAAGCCCTGCTCCGGCGCCTCCGGGAAATGCACCAACGCCTCCACCCGGTAGTCCGCCGGCTGCATGAATCGTATAGACGCGGCGTCGGTTCCTCCGGCCGGGTCGCGCACCGTCATTGCCATGCGCCCGGCCGTTTCCTCCACCTCGCCCGGGGTGAAAAGGTCTCTCCAGGGGCCGGAACGCCCGCCCGCGAAATCTTCCGTGAACGGCAGGTCCATCTGCGGACGCTCGACCAGCAGCAGCGCATTCGCCACCGGCCGCTCCATGCCGAACCCCGCGGGCCGGTTTACCCGCCGGCCTTCCGCGAGCAATGTCGAGGACGCCCCGCCGTCCAGATTCAGTGCCTCGACCGCCCCCAGCTCGTCGCGCAGGAACTCCGCCAGCTCGCCCAGCGTCATCCCCGGGCTGCCGCCCGCCCCGCGTCCGTCCACCGCCACGAAGAACAGGCGCTCACCGTTGAACGCCACCGCCGACCGCGGCTGCGGCCCAAGGAATTCGCGCTGGTAGTCCCACCTGTCGTGTTGGACCTCGCCCCCGCGCAGCAGCGACCCCATCCCCGCGATCATCAGATCGACGCCGTGGAACTGCAAAGGCGTCAGGCGCACCCGCGCCTCGACCGGCATGCCCGGCTCGATTCCGTCGAGCGCCGCCGTTCTCGCCTCCCGTGCCGCGAACACGAGCCCGCCGCCGGGGATTGCCGCGCTGCCCTCCCCCCGCGTTTGCCGGGCCCTTCCCGCTGTTCCCGTCACGCGGCGCCCTGCCGCAACCGGCCCGGAAAGCCCGGTCACCGGCAGCTCCACCCCCGCGTCCACGTTGCCGGTCCGCGGGGCGTAGCGGTCCGTATAGACGGCCAGCGTGTCCGGCTGGCGAACCTGGTTGAAGCGGTCAACCGTGTGGGTCTGCCCTCCGGCCGTCAGCTCCACCCCGGCCGTGCGTATCCAGTCGAACAGCACCGGCGTCTCGTCCGCCAGGATCGCGAACACTTCCTGCCCCCCCTGCGGGTTCGGGAGAACGATCAATTCGCCGTCGGACGCGAGCGGGCCGGTGATGCTGCTTCCGTCGCCGAAAAAGCTGCCGTTGATGGCCGCCAGCACCCGCTCTCCGCTCATCCGCTCGTGATGGCTGGCGATCGAGGAGACCGTCTCCCGCTGTTCGTAATGCCGGAACCCCTCCGCTAGGCCGATCCGGAGCGCCGCATCCGCCCGCGGCCACGGCGTGCTCACCACGTGGACGGTGCTGCCGCCGGGAGCCTCGTAGCTCCGGTATTCCACACCGGCCGGGCCTGCCGCCGGGAGCAGCAGAACCGCAATCACAACAAGGAGGGAGAGGAAGAATGTTCTCACGGGACGCGGAGCAGCGGGAGCGATGAACGTCCCGGCCACTGGGCGGAGTGGGGCCCAACACTGTCAAGCGGTGATGAAATGGCATTGCCCTAAGCGCCGGCCGGTCACACCCTCGGCCCCGACAACACGTGGACCCCATGGGTCCGGGAATGGAGAGGTTTCAAGAGGATGAGGAATGCCACGCAATCATGGGCTGCCGGGCTTTGCCTGGCGGCCGGAATCGCCATTGCCCCGGCTGTCAGCGGAGCAGCGGACACCAGCTACCTTCAGGAAGTCGAACGCACCGTCGCCAGCCTGATCGATCCCTCCGGCGACAAGGATACGCACACCCACTCCCACATGCCTCCCGGCACCACACTCGCCGGGGTCGAAATCGAGGACGGCCACATCACCGTTTACGTTGAGCTGGAGGACACCTTCCTCAACGAGCAGATGGACCAGTTCTTCGCCGACCACATCGCGAAGCACTTCGCCTACGCCGTGGAGGAACTCGGCGAGCCCTTCAGCCTCGATCTGCGGGCACGCCCGGCTGGGGAGAAGGAAGCCGGGTTCCGCCCGCTTTGGGACTTCCTCCCTGATCCCGGACCACCCGTGACCAAGGAGGAACAGTTCGGCCTGGAACCCGAAGAGGCTCCCGAGCCAAAGGCGGCGATGGCTCCGCGGTTCGGACAGGCCCAGCCGGGGGGTGCCCTCAGCGGCAAATCAGTCTTCCTGTCTCCGGGGCACGGGTGGTATTGGAACGGCGGCCTTGGCCGCTGGGCCACCCAGCGCGGCAATACCCATCAGGTGATCGAAGACCACGGAACCGGTGAGGCGGTCTTCAACTGGCTCCAGCAATACCTCTGGAACGCCGGGGCGGGAGTCTATGCCGCCCGTGAGCGCGACCTGAACACGAACATGGTCGTCGTCAGCCATGGCGACGCGGGTTACGAGGAAACCGGCTCCTGGTCCACCCAGACGGCAAGTGGCAGCTACGACGGCTCCCAGCGCGTGGCATCCGTCAGCCAGACGGAAACCGCAACGGCCACCTTCACGCCGGACATCCCGGAGGCCGGCTACTACCACGTCTATGCATGGTACCGCCGCAGCACCGGCGGCACCGGCGATACTTCCACCGCCACGCGCTTCATCGTCAATCACGCAGGCGGCGAAACCGAGTGGGTTCAGAACCAGAACCACGACGGGTTCACGTGGAAGAACATCGGCCAGTACTACTTCGAGGAGGGAAGCAATCCCGAAACCGGCTCGGTGACCGTTTCCAATCAGGGTGACGAGACGGGCCGCGTGGTCATCGCCGATACCTTCCGGTTCGGCGGCGGCATGGGCGATTATCCCGAAGGGTCCAACAATGTGGTCAGCGGCAAACCGCGGTGGGAGGAATCCGGTAAGTACTACGCCGGGTTCCTGGGCCACACCTATGGCAACGGAACGGTGAACGCCATGCCCCGCTGGGCGAACTGGGAGCACGAATCCTGGCAGGCTGGTAACAGCGTGTACGTCTCCTGGCACACCAACGCCTTCAACGGCACCGTGCGTGGCACCGAAACCTACGCCTATTCCAGCCAGGGGTGGGGCGGTGCCTTTGACGGCGTCCCCGGCGGCGATCTCCTGCGCGACAGAATCCAGCAGCAGCTCATCGCGGACATCCGCGCCCAGTGGGACTCGGGCTGGACCAATCGGGGCTCGCGCACCGCCAACTTCGGCGAAATCAACCCCAACAACAACCCCGCCATGCCTGGAGCCCTCACCGAGATCGCCTTCCACGACAATGCACAGGACGCCGCGGCCATCCGTGACCCGCGCTTCCGCCGCATCGCCGCCCGGGCCGTCTATCGCGGCGTCGTGCGGTACTTCGCCGAACAGGACGGCGTGGACCCCGTCTTCCTCCCCGAAACGCCCACCCACCTGCGCGCATGGGCGGAAAGCGATGGCATCCAGATCGAATGGAACACACCGCCTTCCAGCAGCGGCCTTGGGCCCCATGGCCATGCAGCAACCGGGTACCGCGTCTATATCAGCGAGCACCCCTACGCCTTTGCCGACGCCATCGAAACCGGCTCCACCTCCTTCCTTTGGGACGAGGACCTGGAGGACGGCCGCACCTACTACCTCCGGGTCAGCGCCACCAACGACGGTGGGGAGTCCTTCCCGACCGAGACGCTCGCCGTCCGCTACAACTCCGATGGCGGCAACCCCATCCTCATCGTCCACGGCTTCGACCGCCTCGACGAATCCATGATCATCCGCAAGCCGGATCCGCACTCTTCAAACCCGCAGGCGCGCGAGTTCCTTGACCGCATCAACACCTACGACTACGTCACCGACGCGGCGCGTGCTGTCGAGGCCTACGGCGAGTACTTCGATTCCGCCCACCGGCGCGCCGTGGAACAGAACGCCATCAGCCTGCAGGGCTACGACACCGTGATCTGGCTCGGCGGCCTGGAAAACGAGGAGTTCAACAGCATCAGCGGCGTTGGACAGGCCCGCATCCAGAACTTCCTCGACGATGGCGGCAACATCTTCATCTCCGGCGCCGAACTCGCCACCCACCTCGACGCGGAGCAGGGCGGCCGCGATTTCTATCGCGACTACCTCAAGGCACGCCATGAAGCCCAGGATGCCGGGACGCGCACCATCGAACCCGCCGCCGGAAGCATCTTCGAGGGCATTGGCACAATCACCGTGGACGATGGATCGCTCATCTATAACGTCGCCACCCCGGACCACATCGAAACCGAGGGCGGCTCCCTCGCCGCGATGCATTACCCGCCGGTGAAAGGCGACCTGATAGACGGGTTCGAGGAGATAGGCGGCTGGAGGCAGCCAGGCTTCTCCGGCCAGACGAATGCCGACGGCGACTCCAGCTTCTCCATCGCCTCTTCACCCGTCCGTAGCGGCAGCGGCTCCGGACACCTTCACTACGTCTGGGGCGGCGGCGATTTCATACGCCAGTTCAACCAAAGCCAGCCCGAGTTCCCCGCCGAGTCGGACTTCTCCATCTGGGTGTACGGCGACGGTTCGGGTCATCAAGTGCGCATCAACCTGCGGGACGCCGCGGACAATGACCTGTTCGTTACCGACTGGCTGACGATTGACTTCACCGGATGGCAGGAAATCGTCTGGGAGGACGTCGCCAACAACCCGCAAAACCTGTGGATACAGGTCGGCAACGGCGAATTCGACGGGCCGAATGCCATCTTCGACAGTATTCACGTCCAAAAGGTGACCGATCAGAATTCCGGTGACCTCTACTTCGACGATGCCACGTATACCCTCCCGGAGACGGACGATCCCGAGAGCGCCGTGGCCGGTATCCAGTACAGTGGCGATCACCAGGTGGTGACGCTCGCCTTCCCCTGGGAGGCCGTCACCGATCCGGAAGCAAGGCAGTCCATCATGAACCGCGTGCTGGACTTCTTTGGCCACGATGACGTGGAAGTCGAGGACTCGTGGCTCCTGTTCTGACAGAGGGTCCGGCGGAGAGCCGGCGCCCGCGAAATAGAAAGGGGGCGGCTTCGCGATGCGCGGAGCCGCCTCTTCTTTCCATCGTGGTCCCCAACTGGCAGGGCGAGCAATGGCTCGGGCGATGCCTGTCCGCCCTGCAGGTTTCCGCCCGCGCGGCGGGGCACAGTTTCGAACTCATCGTTGTGGACGATGCCAGCACTGATGGCAGCCGGGCCC